>CADBNF010000001.1 GCA_902796005.1 uncultured Lachnospiraceae bacterium
GTTCTTCGCAGAGAGCAGTATTATAAAGGACATTTCGGCGCACCGGCAGAGGTTGATGCCGAGGATGAGATGATGGATAATGTCGAGGCCTATGTGCTGAATCCGATGCTGAGCCTGTTTGAGGAAGATGATTATTTCACCCAGAGCAGGGTGGGTGAACTGGAAGAAGCGTCTGCACCGGAAGCAAACCGGGCAGCCGTTGAAAATGACGCAAGCCCGAGGTTTCCGGAGCTGCTGAGGCAAAGACCGTTTTCCACCAGATCCATGATGTTTGAGGGATTAAGCTTTATTACTTCCGTTACGATAAAGCGCTTTAATGACAGAGGGGCCGGTTATCATGGGGAGTGCCTGGTCACCGGATACGATGAATATGATTATTTGAAAGACATACCGCATTATCCGTATATGTATTCCCTGGACAGAAAGGCGGATGAAAAGGAATCGAAGTCTTATTGTGCGGCTGGAAGCTGTGACAGCAGCTGTATCGAAGCAGGCGGGCTGAATTGGGAACACAGGCTGTTTAACAGATTTAGCAGAGAAGACTTCAGTAGCTTGTATTATCCTGCGTATGAGGTTCTGGACAGGTATATTGCAAGAATCAGGAGACTGGCGGACGCACCGGAAACCGCCGGGTTTACCGTAAACAGCGTGCGGGCCGAATTTGTCCCGCAGCTTACGGACAGCCAGTATTATGACGCGGAAGCGGAGATTACGGACGCGGACGGGAAAACCTGTTACGTATATTTCAAAAAGTCGGTCGTCGGTGAATCTGACGGAAAGTTCAGATTGGATTATTATTACTGCACGGCAGACTCCAGCCTTTTCGACTGCCTCAGACGGTATCTTAAGTTCCCTGTCATAATGGAAATGTATACAGATTCCGATGTTATCTTCAGGATTGGGCAAAAAGCGGTTCCGGAGATTTCCGGCGGGGAGGAGTACACCGAAACAAAACGAACGAATCATTGGTTATACATGGAGGAAACTGACCTTGCTGACCTGGAACAGGTGAGAAAACCGGAGTTTGTCCCCGTGTACGCACTGCTGGCTGATCTGATTGAAGCCATCAGCAGACCTGCCAGCTGCAAATTTTGATAATACGGATTGCCACAGAAAAGGCCGCCTTCGGGCGGCCTTTTCAATCGGTTGCAAAACGGGTATGGAAAGATAAAACGGTTGAAAAACGGTAATAAAACGGTTGCAAATCAAACCGGAATGGTGTATCGTTAAGAACAGAAGCAGACATAATCACCCGGTTGACCGGATGATGAAGGAGGAACACCCATGCTGACCATAGAAGAAATCAGAAAGAAAAAAGCGGAATACGGTTATTCGAACGAGCAGCTTTCCAGGCTTTCCGGCGTGCCTTTGGGCACGCTGCAGAAGATTATGGGAAATGAAACAAAGACGCCCCGGTATGAAACCTTAAAGGCATTGTCCTCCGTTTTTGAAAAGCCAGATGCGGAAACAAAAGTATTCTATCACATAGAGGAACCCGGTATGCTCCGGGAAAGGCCTGCCGTGTATGGAAAAGGCCATCCCGTGGCGAAGAACACCCACATATATGAACGGCAGAGCAGTTATACCCTGGAGGATTATCTGGCACTGCCCGACGAGCAGCGTGTGGAGCTGATTGACGGTTATTTCTTCGATATGGGAGCGCCGACGGCAGAGCACCAGAGTATCTGCGGCTTCCTGTATGCGGAACTGTTTAACTACATCAGGCGGAATAAGGGCACCTGCATGCCTTTTATCGCGCCGACGGATGTGCAGCTGGACTGCGATAACCGCACGGTTCTGCAGCCGGATGTCTTCGTGGCCTGCGATCCGGTGAAGATTAACCGGACCCGGATTTTCGGCCATCCGGACCTGGTGATTGAGGTCCTTTCCCCCTCCACCAGAGCGAAGGATATGCTGATAAAAAGCAAAAAATATGCCGATGCTGGGGTGAAGGAATACTGGATGATCGACCCTTCACAGAAGCAGGTTCTGGTGTATCTTTTCGGAGAAAATATGACTGTGACCATGTATTCCTTTACGGACAGTATACCGGTACACATCTATGAAGGGGACCTGGTGATCGATTTTCAGGCATTGGATGCGTATCTTTCTTTGCTGGATGGCCCTGCAGGCGGCGGAACTTCATGATTTCCGGTTGATTTTACGCGGGATTACATTATAATAGTAGTATTAGGTAAGAATGGGTTATTCCGGGCTTTTTAAGAGAATAATTTCATTAAAATATATGATTACGGAGGAATGTATGGAAAGAACCTATCTGTCAGATGTTAAAAATAAACTGGGGGAGGAAATCCGGGTTTCCGGCTTTGTGGAGAATTACCGCAACAGCAAGAACATGGCCTTTATCGTTTTAAAGGACATCACCGGAAAACTGCAGATCACCGTTGAGAAGGAAAAGCAGCCGGAGCTGTGCGACAAGCTGGATGTGATCACCGGCGATTCCGTGCTGACGGTTATCGGCACCGCCGTGGCCAACGATTACGTCAAGCTGAACGGCTACGAGATGACCCCGAAGGACATCATCATCGAGAGCATTGCGGACGCCATCCCGATTGCCCGCAAGGAAATCCCCGCCACCAAAAAGAAAAAAGCGGTGGAGCGTTCCAGCATCGATCAGAGAATCGACTACCGCTGGATTGACCTGCGTACCGACGAGAACCAGCTGATGTTCAAGGCGCAGACCACCCTGGTCAACGCCATGCGCCAGTTCCTGCTGGATGAGAATTTCCTGGAAATCCACACCCCGAAGCTTATCGGCGCGGCTTCCGAGAGCGGTTCGGAGGTATTTGAAGTAAAATACTTTGACCGCAACGCCTACCTGGCCCAGAGCCCGCAGTTCTACAAGCAGATGGCCATGGCTGCCGGCTTCGAGCGCATCTTCGAGGTGGGCCCGGTTTTCCGCGCGGAGAAATCCTACACCAACAAGCATACCACCGAATTCACCAGCTTCGACCTGGAGTTCAGCTATATCGATTCCTTCCATGACGTCATGAAGATGGAGGAGAATCTTGTTACTGCCGGTCTGAAGGCCGTTAAGGAAAAATACGGCGAGGAGATCAAGGAGCTCTTCGGCATGGAGGTTATCGTGCCCGAGAAGCCTTTCCCGGTTGTAAAGCTTGCAGACCTGTACAAGGGCCTGGAAGAGGAGTTCGGCTATACCGTACCGGAGGAGGAGAAGGGTGACCTGACCACCGACGCGGAACGGCTTTCCTACGAATGGGTGAAGAAGCATTACAACCACGAATTCCTGTTTGTGACGGATTACAGCGCCGAGAAGAGAGCCTTCTACCACATGCGGGACGAGAACGGCATCCCCCAGGGCTATGACCTCATCTGGAGAGGCACGGAGATCACCACCGGCGCCCAGCGTGAGCATCGCTACGATGTGCTCAAAGCCCAGTGTGACGAGAAGGGCCTGACCGACGACGTGAAATTCTACCTTGACTTCTTCAAATACGGCTGCCCGCCCCACGGCGGCTTCGCCATCGGTGTAGACCGTCTGACCATGCTGCTGGTGGGCCTGCACATCAAGGAAGCCATGTTCCTGTTCAGAGGACCCAACCGCCTGAATCCGTAAGACGGAAAGATATTTATGAGCAGGACCAGAACCGGGTTTTTTACAAAGGATCCGGCGTTTAAGAAAACCTTTTTCCCGCTGCTGATTGTCATTTCCCTGCAGCAGCTGGCCGCCCTGTGCGTAAACCTGGTGGACAACATCATGCTGGGCAGGTACACGGAGCTGGCCCTGTCCGGCGCGACCCTGGTGAACCAGCTGCAGTTCATGCTGCAGCAGCTCATCTACGGTACCGGCACCGGCGTGGCGGTACTGGGCAGCCAGTACTGGGGAAAGAAGCAGACGGAGCCCATCTGCAGGATTACCGGCATCGGCGTGAAAATCGCCCTGGCGGCGGGCTTTGTCTTCTTCCTGATGGCCAGGCTCAACCCTGCAGGGGTCCTGGGCCTGTTCACCGGAGACACGGCTGTGGTGGCCGAAGGCGTGAAATATTTAAGCATCATGTGCTGGACTTACCTGATTTTCGCGGTGAGCAACACACTGATGTATTCCCTGCAGAGCGTGGAAACCGCCTCCGTGGGCACGGTGATGAGCCTTTCCACCATCTGCATCAATGCAATCTTAAATTACTGCCTGATCTACGGCAATTTCGGCTGCCCCGAGCTGGGCATCGTCGGCGCGGCCTACGCCACGCTGACCAGCCGGACGGTGGAGCTTATCATTGTGCAGGTCTACCTGCTGAGGATAGACAAAAAGCTGCACATGACCGTGAAGCTGCTGTTCAGCTTTGACGTAAGCTACCTTGCGGATTTCTGCAAGGCCGCCCTGCCGGTGATGGCCTCCGGCATTCTCTGGGGCGTAGCCCAGGGTGCCCAGACCGCCATCCTCGGCCATATGGCCGCTGCGGTTATCGCAGCCAATGCCATCGCCATGGTGGTTTCCCAGATTTTCATGGTGGTGGGCATGTCCGGCGCAAATGCAGCCTCGGTCACCATGGGCAAAATCGTGGGCCAGAGGCGGTTTGACGACGTAAAACCCTACGCCCGGACCATCCAGTTGATTTTTCTGATTCTGGGGGCCTGCTCCTGCGTACTGATCCTGCTGTTCCGCGGACCGATCCTCTCCCTGTATGCCGTATCGGGAGAAGCCAAAAGCCTGGCCTACGATTTCCTGCTGGTCATGGCCGTTACCGGCATCGGCAGCTGTTATGAATATCCGGTGGAGGGCGGCATCATCGCCGGCGGCGGCGATCCGAAATACCAGGCCATCGTGGACACCCTGTTCATGTGGTGCTTTACCATACCGGTTTCCGCCCTGGCCGCCTTTAAGTTCGGGGCATCACCCCTGACGGTTTTCTGGCTTTTAAAGGCAGATCAGTTCCTGAAATGTATACCCAACGCCATCGTATGCAACCGCTACCGGTGGGTGAAGGACCTGACGAAGGACGGTCCGGAGCAGAAGGCTTAAGGTTAAAGAAAGGAGGAAAACGAATGCAGAAACTGATTGACCTGTTTACGGATTATAATTTCTGGATTAGCTTTATATCCGTTTTCCTGACCATTCTTGCCCTGGCCTATACCCTGTATTACTGGCTGCTGGACCACGTGAACGGGGACGAGACGACCTTTATCTCGAATAAGGAAGCGCTTCTTACGGATATCCGGGACTGTCTGGACACGATGAAGGACAATCCGGAGCCGGAGAAGGTCCTGCTCGGCATGGAGCACCTGACCGCGGAGATTGAGCTGCTTCTGAACTACCGGTTCTGGGGCTACAACAAGAGGGCTGCGGAGTACAGGCGCATCAATACCTTTTACCAGGACAGCCGGTACCTTTTAAGCAGCCTGCGGCGGTCCCTGGAGACGAAGGAAGCAGGCGCAAAGGAGGCTTCCCTGGTGGCCGTGGACCGGCTTTCCGATGGGGAATGGACAGAGATCTGCGCGGATTACCGCAAGGGTCTGTGGTATCTGGCGGAGTTTGTGGAGAACTGGTAAAAAAGCATGCCCCGGCATGTTCCGGGGGCTGGAAAGATACAAAGGGCGTAACGGATGGCAGGAATACTTAAAATTCTGATATTGTTCATCTATCTTGCGGTCATCGGCTACGGGACGCATTTCCTGCGCAGCCGGGCCTTCAACCGGCACGAAGGGGTTACCTTTGAATTTTCCTTCGTGACGGTTCTTACGGCACCCCTTCTTTTCTGGAAATGCGGCTTTTCCCTCATAACCGTGTGCGCCTTTGTGGTGTTTATCCTGCTTTTTGTGTTAAACGGCCTGGCCCAGAGATATTTCTCGCGGGTCCTTAAAGAAAGACTGCACACGGCCTTTGCCCTTCGGGAAAAATACATGTCCGCAGAGGCGAAGACGGCCCTTGAAGAGCTGGCCGACAAAGCCGTTATGCCTTCCTTTTCCCGGTTTATCGAAGAATCGAAAATGTTCAGCAAGCAGGGCGGCCTCATCGGCCTTATCAAGACCAGCATGCGGCGCCAGCATTTCCAGGACAAGAAATACCAGATGCGGGATAGCTTTGCGGATATGCTGAACCTCATCGGCCCCTGCAGGGCGGAGATCGGCAGCGTTTCCGGAGAGAAAAAGGAAACCGGGAAGACGGTCACAAGGCTTGTCACACCCGACGATCTGGCGCTGACCGAAAAGGACGAGAAAAAAGGCCTTGCGGCCTTTGATATCCTGGGCTTCGGGGGCATCCTCCTTCTGTTCCTGCTGCTGATTGTTGTATTTGTGCGGCCCATGCAGGGACCGGCAGAGGGCGCTTCCCTTCGGCTTGTCATCGGCCTTGTCTGCGCTGCCGTGATGACGGCTGCAGGCTTTTTCCTTCGGAAGGCGGCCTTTGCCCACCGGGAATTCCTCGTTTACGAGATATCCTTTGCTGCAGTGACGGTTTCCGCCTTCTTTGCGGTGGATGCCTGGCTTTCCGGCGCGGCCTTCGGGCTGGTAAAGACGCTGGTCTTCCTGGCAGCTGTCCTTGTGTATGCCGGGCTTACCCTTTTCTTCGACCGCCGGGACAAAAAAGCTTATGCCCGCATAAAGGAGCAGTTTGAGGATATCCTTTATGAAATCCTGCCCGACGGGGAAACCGGCCGGGTGAAGAGACGTTTCCTCCGGGACCTTCTGTCGGTCAGCGAGTGGGCACTGGTGCCCTCTGCCGGCGATACGGTGGAAATGTACGAAAAGATGAATACGCTGATTCATCTGGTCGTTCCGGAAAGGGATGACCTGAAGCTTATGAAATGAAAAAGAAACATGTATTCGGACGGGCAGTCATCATCGTTCTTGTCTGCCTTATCATTGCTTTTTGCGGAGGCGTTATGGGATATAAGGCTGATTTACAGGATTTTTTCGACAACAGTACGCCGGCATTTTCCATACCGGATATTCATGACGGGTTCATTCCCCAGGGCATCGCCTGGGATGCAGAATCAGGCTGCTTCTTCCTCACCGGCTATATGGGTAACGGAAAGGTTTCCCCGATCTATGCCATAGATGCCGCGACGGGCAGCCTGAAAAACAAGGTCGGTATGCTGACCGAAAACGGAGAAAAGTTCAGGGGACATGCCGGCGGACTTTCCGTCTACCGCGGCAGCCTGTATGTGGCAGGCAGCACGGATGCCTGCATGTACAGTTTCCCCATCCGTGACGTCCTGCAGGCGGAAAACGGCGCTTTCCTTCCGGCAAAGGAGCGGATTGACCTGAAAACCGATGAGGATTTCATCCGGGTTTCCTTTACCTCCACCGACGGGCAGCGCCTGTATGCGGGAGAATTTCACAAAGGCGCCATCTTTTACACCCATGATTCCCACCGGGTGGAAGAGGATGGTATCGTACAGGAGGCCTATCTCTTCGGCTTTACGCTGGAGGAGGATGGGGTCGAGCCCTTCGCCGTATTTTCCATACCGGACAGTATCCAGGGAGCCTGCTTTGCGGACGGTTACCTGTACCTTTCCAGGTCCAGAGGACTCCTTGCGGGCAGCATCCTGAGCTACTCCCTTTCGGAGGTTGAGGCCTGCGGCGTGAAAAATGTGCTAGGCGTCAATGTGCCCCTGTTTATCCTTACAGAGGACAACGCCGCCAGGGTCACAACGGTTCCGCCGATGTGTGAGGAAATGGTGGTCCGGGACGGGAAGATGTATATTGCCTTTGAGGCTGCGGCCAACCGGTACCTGATTGGCAAGGCCCTCGGGCTGGAAAAGGTATACGCGGTGCCTGTGGAGTATTTTCAGTAAGTTTTTGTAAGCCGGACGAGGTGTGGATATGGGAAAAGGAAGAGGACGTTTGGTCGTGAAAGCCTGCATTGCCGCGGCGGTTTTCCTGGCTGCGGGACTGACGCTTGCGGGTTGTGCAAAGAAGGAAACGGAGGAGGTGTTTGCCCTTCCGCCGAGAAGAGGTGCAATCCAGCTGGATTTCACCCCGAAGAGCCATGTCTTTGAGAAGGGTATGGCCGAAAAATGCACCTATGAGCATCATTCCGGCCAGGTCAGCTTCATGGCCGTGGGCGACAATCTCATCCATTCCGGCATCTACACCTACGGACTGAATTACAACAACGGAGATTTTAATTATCTCTACGACGGCATCCGGGACTACAGCCAGAGCGCGGACATCGCCATCATCAATCACGAAACGATGCTGGTGGCGGATCCGGGAGAAATCAGCGGCTATCCGGCCTTCGGAACGCCCCTGGCAGTAGGCGACGCTGTGGTAAATGCGGGCTTTGACGTGGTCAGCTGTGCCACGAACCACTGCATGGACAAGGGCGGCTACGCCGCAAATGTCACGCGGCAGTTTTACCGGGACAGGGGCATCACCTGCATTGGTATCCAGGCCTACGACGAGCCGGACTACATTCCTTACTGGATCGTGGAGAAGAACGGGCTTCGGATTGCCTTCTTCAACTACACCTACGGTACCAACGGATATCCGATTCCGGATGATTACCCGAATATGGTGCACACCCTGGACGATGAGTGGCAGGTTCGTGCGGACCTGGCCGCCGGCGCGGCGGATTCGGACATCCAGATCGTCTGCGTGCACATGGGCAACGAATATGATTTTGAGCCCAATGATTACCAGAATTACTGGCTCCAGATCTTTATGGAGTACGGCGTGGATGTGGTCCTTGGCTCTCATCCCCACGTCCTGCAGCCTTACGGCATCATCCAGGGAGAGGGCGGAAAGCAGATGCTCGTCTATTATTCCCTGGGCAATTTCGTCTCCTGCCAGACGGAGGAAGCGTGCCAGATCGGCGGTATGGCCCTGTTTACCATCCGCAAGGACGGCCGCGGCACCCGGGTCATCGCCTACGACCGGATGAAGACCCGCACCGTCCAGGAGGGCCTGTATTACTACCATACGATTCTGTCGGAGGTGTAAGAATAATCATAGTATCATAAAGAATCTTTGTATTGCAGCTGAATCAACTGGTTGAACCGGCCGAAAGCTGCAAATAACTGACCCGGCAGAAGAACCGCCGACGTGACGCTTCGCCGTTGAAAACCTGCCGCATTCTCAAATCCGGACTGCGGGTCCCGCGGGGGCTCACCGAGTTTTGCTGATCAAAA
>CADBNF010000002.1 GCA_902796005.1 uncultured Lachnospiraceae bacterium
CGGAAAATCAAACCAGTCATCAAACAAATTCTCTCTGAAAATACTCGGCATCAACATAAATCATTCCTCCTTTTACTCAATCATCATTACGTTCATGCTTCATGAGCAATGGGACGGAGGGTTTAGACCGGTGAGTCTTTGCTGTCCTGATCTTCTTCGTTCCTTTGTTCTGACTATGTTATAGCACTGGAATTGGCACTCGTCAAGCGAGAGTGCTAACAGTTTTTGTGAACTTTTTGTGTCCCTTTTCCATATACGTCATTATATTTGTCAGAGGAATACCATGCTTCCTGATCAGGAACTTCTTCAAGAACGGTCTGCCGCCAGTTTCTCACTTTGCCATCCAGACCATCCTTTCGTGATTACGGAAGGAATACCCTGCGGGAACGAGGGTGGAGCTTGTGCGGATGGACGACATTCAGGCTCCTCCCGCCAGAACAAGGGGTACGCTCATCGGGGGGGGGGACGATACGGAAAGTCTGATGATGCGGTGGGACAGCGGCTCGGGCTAAACGTAGTGTACGGCAAGGACGTCTTGCGGAAGGTCGGTGAGAATGATGACTGAATGGATCGGGGAACAGATACTCGACATCCGCGCCACAGACGAGACAAACATGTTTGATCTGCCCGGGCTGCAGCGGATGGCCTTCGAGAGGGACCACTTTAAACTGGTGGTTTTCCTGGAGGAGCATCCGAAGGAATACGTCCGTTTTATCATGTATGGTGAAGGCTGAACGGGGTTCAACCCCACCCACGGAGCCGGAGACAGCTCTGTTGGACGTACAAAAAAGCCGCCCAAGATTGTTTCCTGAACGGCCTTGTGAATCAAGCCTGCTTTGGTTCCGTAGTTATTCCATCATTCGCTGTTTCCTGCCAGGGGATATCTTCCCGGCTCTCGGGCTGGAGCGCCTGAGACACATTTCCTGTGGGAGATAGGGAAACGGTCGTATCCTTGTTGCTGAAGCTGAAGTTGTAGTGAGCGTCTAAGATCTCGTAAATGGTCGCGGCAATCAGGGACCCGAAGATGGTGAGTTTGATCGTGCCGCCCTTTCCAGTAAAGACAGAAGCAATAGCAGTCCAAATATCATTATTCATATGATGAGTCTCCTTCTTTAATTCGGTGTGAATTCAGCCATGCGCTGAATTCCGGTTTTGTCAGAGTGCCGTCAAGCACTTCCTGTTTCTTTTCGTCTGCGCCTATCATCAGGCTGTCTAATAAGTCTCCGATGTCAGACGCGGTTTCGGGATGCCGGCGCCGTGCGTTATACAATCGGCATTTGGCATTTTTTATTAACCGGTCAAGGTCATCTGAGCGGACCTTGTCACGGTAAAGCATCTGGGGATAGTAGTCATTGCAGCTTCTTCCAGGGCACTGCGGAGCTGGGTTTCCACAGTACTTGGCAGTGATTCTTTTCGCAGTGAAGAATTTCCTGCACTCCGGATTCTGGCAGCGTACGATTTTCGTTGCTGTTTCCGCCATGTGGGAGAATTCAAAGACGGCCATGGCGAGGAAGCTGTTGATTACGTAGGTATACCGGAAACTGCTTGTCCCGGCGTCATACGAGGTCAACATCTGCGTCGCGGGTATCACGCTCTCGTCGTGCAGTGCGGAACACAGTTCCGAGTAACGGCCCTTTTCTTCCTCTGATGCGTCGCCGGCCCAGACAGCGGAGGTCACAAGGAACAGGTCGATACCGTTGATCAGGTCGATCACGTAATTGTTGTAGCAGAGGCGCAGAAATTCACCGACCGTTCCGAATCCAATGTCTTCGAAGAACGTGTCATCTGCCGTGGCGCGCTGTTTCTCCTGCCACAGAAACCATCCGGCGGTTTTGCTGTCCAGGGCACGGTAATTCTCCATGCACCTGATGAAGCTGCCCTGGGCAAGACGCTGTGCGGGGCGGAAATCGTCATACATAAGAGTTTGCAGAATGTAGTCCTCAGCCTGCTCCACCTCGTCCTGCGTCAGTTCATTGTCCTGCATGGGACAACCGCCTATGCAGTTGCGGACGATCTGGCTGATATTGTACAGAGTCTCGCCCTGGTAGATCCTGCAGAGCAGGGCCCCCACCGGGTATTCAGTTGCATCTCTCCCCAGTACGGTATTGATCCCGTTGCTGTAACGGAGTGCCAGACCATTCTTACGCATTGCCATTCTCCTTTCCTCCGGTAGGAAACGGTGGCCAACTGCTCCCGACCGGACTATCGTTTGTCGCTAACGACTGATTGTATTATAGCAAAAGACCCGCGAAAAACAAGTCTTTACGGTTACACCATTATAAGTCATAGCAAAATGAAAATTACGTTTGCTAACAGTCGGCGGGATGGTATAGTACACAATTTCCGGCCCGGATATTTGTTCTGATTATGGCTCAGAATTAACTTAATAATGTGTGCTTTTAGAGTGAATAATACCCTACCGAAAAGGAAAACACATCACGAAAAAGGGCGAAGGACAATGACAGAGACAACGAGAAGCCAGATCGAGAACATGAAGAGCCAGACCTACGGAGTTAAGGTCGAGATGAACAGCATCACCCGCGAGAACGCCGCGAAGAAGGCGGCTGCATAATTCGGAACCGGAAGGTACAAATACACGGCTCGTCGCAACGGCTACGAAACCTGGATCGCATGGTACGAAAGCGAGCGAGTGGAATTTCCAGAAATACATCAGCCTCGCAGGGCCGGACAGCGAAAAATGCGACCTGGTAACGCTGGTTCTCCGGTATGAGAATACACATTTTCTTTGGCGTGTGGTGTGAATTCAGGTCATCGGTTTTTTTGATGTATGTAAGGAAAGTATCTTCATAGTTCACCAGCTATTTTCCCCTGGACTGCCGTCAGTACAACAAGAAGCAGCGCCGCCACTTCCGGAATCCAGAACAGCACAGTGGAGATTACAAATACCGACAGAGCATCCTTCCAGGGGAACTGTGCGAGAATAGCCAGAAGGCAGGCAGAGGCAATCATCAGTATTGCCACCGGTTTCAGCACCACTGCCCCGATTCCCACAAAAATCGTTCCTATGGCCTGGATGACTCCGATCAGAGCTATGAGAATTCTTCCCACTATCCGGAACAGGATGTTGTCCCTAAGCGTATAACGTCTTCTCTTCATGCAGATCCCTCCTTTCCCTCCCGGGTTTTACCGGGACATTGCCAGCTGCGGCATGTCGTGCTGCACCTCGGCCTGATAATAACTGTCTATGGTCGAAGGAGCATTGAACAG
>CADBNF010000003.1 GCA_902796005.1 uncultured Lachnospiraceae bacterium
AGTTCTCCTGATGACAACTCTTACCTTTCGCTCGGAAACCTGGCATGGTAAGCGCAGTTTCCGCCCCTCATCGGGCTTCTCATTTTCGATATTTCTTAGCAGCTTGCTCAAATACGGCCTCGTTCAATCCGGTTGATTCTGCGCCGGAAACGGTATGATTAGGGGCCCGGCCCTGCTGCCCTTACGCGTTTTTCTTCTCTGCCCGGCCGGCTTTGATGCGGTTCAGGAGCTTGACCACCTGTCCCACGAAGATGGCGGAAATAATGGTGCCCTCCCGGACCACCACCGTCTCGCCGGTGAAGGATTTCAGGCCGCCCAGGAAAATCAGCTGCAGCACCAGGGCAATGACAATCATGCTCACGTCCACGCCGGTCTTGCAGTCGCCGAAGGCCCTGCCCGTCCGGTTCTGAATGGCCCCTGCCAGGCCCTCTGCCGGCATGGGCACCAGGTTCGGCTGCAGGTAGATGAAGACGCCGATGCCGATAAGGAACAGGCTGGCGATGAGGTACACCAGCCGCAGCGGGTAGGTTTCCGGCCTGGGGAAGTTGTACAGCAGGTGTCCGAAGGCCTTCGGGTTGATGCCCACCAGGTCCACCAGCCAGCCGAAAACGATGGCCACCGGAATTCCCAGGATGTTCACCAGCCGGAAGCGTTTGCGCAATACCAGGAACTGGGCCAGCACCAGGACGCAGTACACCAGGATGGTGGTGGTGCCCAGGGTAAAGCCCCAGATGACCTCCAGCGCCCGCGGGATGGAGCTTACCGGGGAAATACCCAGGCCGGACATCTTGGATACATTGATGCCCACGGCGATGATGAGAAGGCCGAGGACATAGACAATCAGTCTTTTTACCGTCTTCATCCCAGCATCTTCGCCTTGATGTCGGACAGGCGGTTCAGGGCTTCGTAAAGGGTTTCATCCTTTTTCGCGAAATGCAGGCGGATGATATCCTTAACGGGCTCTGCAAAGAAGGAGGAGCCGGGAACCGCGGAAACCCGCACCTTCGCCGTCATTTCCTCACAGAATTCCAGATCCGTCTGGCCCGGCTTCATGAAGGGCGCGATATTGGCCAGGCAGAAATAGGTTCCCTCGGGCTCGGAGAAGGGAATGCCGATGTCACGAAGGCCCGTGGTGAAGATCTGCTTCATATGCTCGTAATGGGCGGTGAATTCCTCGTAGTAGGAATCCGGCATGTCCAGGCCCACCACGGCAGCCTCCATCAGGGGAGAGGCGCTGCCTACGGTATTGAAATCATGGTACTGCTTGATTCTCTCCATGATGGGTTCCGGGGCAATGGCGTAGCCCAGGCGCCAGCCGGTGATGGAATAGGTCTTGGACAGGGAGGAAATGCTTACGGTTCTCTCCCACATGCCGGGTAAGGAGGCCATGTAAATATGCTTCCTGCCGTCAAAGATAATGTGCTCGTACACCTCGTCCATAACCGCGTAGACGTCGTATTTTTTGCACAGGTCGGCAATCAGGGTCATCTCCTCCATGGTAAATACCCTGCCGGAGGGATTGGCCGGGTTGCAGATGAGGATCATCTTCGGATGCTGCCGGAAAGCGTCCTCCAGCACCTCGGGGTCAAATTTGAGCGCCGGGGGAACCAGGGGCACGTAGATGGGCTCGCAGTCCGCCATGATGGCCTGGGCATGGTAATTCTCGAAGAAGGGGGAAAACAGCACGATTTTGTCCCCGGGGTTGGTCAGGGCGAAAATGGTGTCCACCATGGCCTCGGTGGAGCCGATGGTTACCACGATTTCCTTCTCCGGATCCAGGTTAAGGCCCATGAACCTGCCGCATTTGCGGGCAAGGGCCTGGCGGAAATTCGGCGCGCCCATGGTGATGGGATACTGGTGGGGGCCGATGTCCGCCACCTCTTTAAGCCGGTCGGTGATGGCCTTGGGCGGATCAAAATCCGGGAAGCCCTGGGCAAGGTTGATGGCGTCGTTGGCTATGGCAATCCGGGTCATTCTCCGGATAATGGACTCGGTAAATTTCGCATTTCTTCTGCTCATTTCCTGCATGGTTTTTGTTCCTCTCTTTATCGAAAATTCAGATGCCCAGCGCAAGGCTGTCGGCAGCGGGGATATTGTTCCTGTCCAGGCTGGCCTGCATGGTCTGCATGTTCTTGGCTGCAATGATCATATAGGCGGTGCCGTCCTTGTGGCCGAATACCGAATACATGTAGTCGATATCCACGCCGTCTGCGGCCAGAAGCTGCAAAAGCTCCGAAAGGCCGCCGGGCCGGTCGGGCACGGCTACGGCAAAGACCGGATTGACCGCAATGACAAAACCCGCCTCGGTCAGGGCCCTCTGGGCCTTTTCCGGGTCATCGGCGATGAGCCGCAGCACACCGTAGTCCGAAACCTCTGCCACGTTCAGCGCCCGCAGGTCGATTCCGTGCTCCGAAAGAACGGAAAGGATATCGGACAGCTGCCCCTTACGGTTTTCCATAAACGCGCTCAGCTGGTAAATGTTTTTCATGACGGTACCTCCTTAAATCTTCCTGCGGTCGATGACGCGGACGGCCTTGCCCTCGCTTCTCTCGATGCTTCTGGGGGCCACCAGCCGGATCTTCGCATAAATGCCCAGCATGGCCTTGACCGCTGCGGTCAGCTGCTTTTCCATCTCCGTTACCGTGGCCAGGCTGCCGGTGAAGGACTCGCCGGGGATTTCCACACGGATTTCGATGGAATCCGTATTGTCCGCCCTGTCCACGATGATCTGGTAATTTGCGGGATATCCCTGCTCCAGAAGGACGGTTTCGATCTGGGACGGGAAGACGTTTACGCCCTTGATGACCATCATGTCATCGGATCTGCCCATGGGCCGGCTCATGCGGATATGGGTTCTTCCGCAGGCGCAGGGGGTGTCGTCCAGGATGCAGATGTCCTTGGTCCGGTAGCGGATCAGGGGAGACGCCTGTCTGGTAAGGGAGGTGAACACCAGCTCTCCCTTGCTGCCGGGCGGCAGGGGCTCCAGGGTGACCGGATCCACGATTTCCGCAATATACTGGTCCTCGCAGATGTGCATTCCCTGCTGCTCCTCACACTCGTAGGACACGCCGGGGCCTGCCATCTCCGTAAGGCCGTAGATATTGTAGGCCTTGATGCCCAGGTCCTTTTCGATGTTCCTGCGCATCTCCTCGCTCCAGGCCTCCGCGCCGAAGATGCCCGCCTTTAAGCGGATCTTATCGGTCAGGCCTCTTTCCTTCAGGCTTTCCGCAAGATAGGCCGCGTAGGAGGGGGTGCAGCACAGTATCGTGGAGCCCAAGTCCACCATAAACTGCAGCTGCCGGTCCGTATTGCCGGAGGACATGGGCAGTGTGAGGCAGCCCACCTTATGGCTGCCGCCGTTTAAGCCCGGGCCGCCGGTGAAGAGGCCGTAGCCGTAGCAGACCTGGCAGACGTCCTCCTTCGTGCCGCCCGCGGCCACGATGGCCCTGGCGCAGCATTCCTCCCAGGCATCGATATCCGCCTGGGTATAGCCGGAGACCACCCGTTTTCCCGTGGTGCCGGAGGTGGACTGGATCCGCACGCATTCCGAAAGCGGCTTGGCCAGAAGCCCGTAGGGATAGGCGTCGCGCAGGTCGGCCTTGCTCAGAAAGGGCAGCTTCGCAAGATCCTCAAGCCCCCGGACGTCGTCGGGACCGATCCCCTTCTCCCGCATCTTTTCCCGGTAATAGGGGACGTTTTCATAAACGTGTTTCACCTGCCGCCGGAGTCTTTGGGACTGCAGCTCGCGCAGCTTTTCCGCAGGCATGGTTTCAATTTCTGGTTGATAGTAGCGTTTTTCCAATGGGAAGCACCTCACTCGCTTCTGTGCCGGAATCTGCCGAAAACTCCTGATTTCCTCCGAAGGCATACCGGATAGCGGAACTGTTTTCTTTTTTGTATTTGCCCGAAAGCAATGAATACGGCGAATACTATTATATCACACGGCGGAAGATTGCGCAACGGGTATCCCCATCGCTTTTTGCATCAAAAAAACCGCCCGTTTCCCGAATTTTTCATCAATGCCGCAGAGAAGGCCTCCCGGCCGCAAGCCGCCGCCCCTCCTCTTTCCGTCTTTTCTTTCTTTCGCGGCAAAGGAGAAAAAGCGGGGAATCCGGCGAAAAAGTGCCGCGAAAAGGCGGTGGCGCATGACGGTTTTTTGTGGGATATGATTCTTGAAAACCTGCCCGGAAAGCAATATAATGATGGGACGAAATGCCGCGCGGCGCGGCATCCTCCCGTCCGAAAAGCCCGGTTCGGCCGGAAAAAAGAAGCGAAAGGGGGCGGCGCCTTGTTCATTCTTCTGATGATCCTGTGGCTGAGTCTCAACGGCCGGGCGACGCCCGACGTATGGATCACCGGCGCGGCGGGCGCCGGAGCCCTGACGCTGACCGTTTACGCCCTCACGGGCTGGAATCCGAAAAAGGAGTGGCGCGCGCTGCGCCTTTTCCCTCTGGCCTTCGGCTACGCCGGATTGCTGCTTTGGGAAATCCTGAAGGCCAACGCGGCGATGACCGCGCTGATCTGGTCCG
>CADBNF010000004.1 GCA_902796005.1 uncultured Lachnospiraceae bacterium
GCGGGACCCGCAGTCCGGATTTGAGAATGCGGCAGGTTTTCAACGGTGCAGGGTCACGTCGGCGGTTCTTCTGCCGGGTCGAATGTTTGCTATGCTTGCAATAAAATATATTTCTGCAAAAGCTGCTTATTCCGCCGGGAGCGTTATCGGCTCCGTTTTCTCGAAAAGCAGGCCGCCGGCGGAGGAAATGCCGCGGAAGGAAACCGTCAGCGCCGGACGGCTGTCCTCCTGGGTGGTCTTCGTATTTACCGTCACGTACCGCCAGCTGCCGGCGCCTATGTCGCTGCCGGAAACCCACCAGTCGGCGGAGTCTTCTTCCATTACCCGGTCCAGGTGCACATTGGTATCGGAAATGTTCTTCACCAGTAGATACCATTCGTAATACCGGTTCTGCTCCTCCCCGAAGGTACTGTCGAATTCGCCCAGGCCGGTAAAGCCCACCTGAATATACTCGTTTTCAAACAGGAGATTTTCGATGACCGGCGCTTCCTTCGCCTCTCCCTTTACGGAAAGCGTCACCGGATACCAGCTGCCGCCGGTCGTGCTGCCGAACATGCTGCTTTCCTTTTCATCCGTTAACAGAAGCAGGGAAACGTCGCTCGCCCCGGTGATGCCGCTTTCCTCTATATCCGATGAAGAAATATAAAAATCCGTATAGCATTCCTCTCCCGGCTCCAGCTGGTAAGCGGAGCCGCCGCTTACGAAAAAGGCGCCGTTTAAGGAAATGCCGCCGGCCCGGAAGGGAATCGTTGTACGGGAATGGTTCTCCGCCTTCAGGAAACAGTACAGGGAATCATTCCAGTAACCCTTCGGTGGTGTGCCCAGCGCGTTAAGGGTTACGCGGAAGCCGTCCTTTTCCAGGAGCACCTGCTCCTTCGCCTGTACCCCGTTTTCACCGGTAAGCAGTATCTCCGGGGTAAAGTCCGCGGGAATCACCACCTCCGCGTCACTCTCCCATAAGATTTCCGAATCCGACCCGTCTTCCTTTATCCGTTCTTCCGTAAGATGGCAGGAAAACACCCGCTCTTTGCCGGAAGCGGGACTGCCAAAGAGCCGCATGTCATCGAAATCCAGCGTCTCAACCTTCAGCCCCTCGTCCTCCCAGTAGGTGTGCGACAGGCCTGCCGCATACTTTCCGTCCAGGATGATGTCTGAAACCGTAAAGGTCATGTTTTCCCTTACCGGGGACGTAAACCGCAGGCAGTCCGTCACCGCCAGGGAATCCGGATCCAGGAATTCCAGAAATTCCACGGTAAGATCTTCATGCTCCGCCAGCAGGAAAATCCCCTTTTCCCTTTCCGGCACAGCCGCTTCAGTGCCGCTTTCCGCCGAAGCGGAGGCCTCCTGCACCTCCGGGGCGGAGGAAGAAGCCGTATCTCCGCCGCCGCAGCCTGCGGCCGCAAGGCAGAACATAAGAAGAACAGGAAAAATCTTGATTTTTCTCATCTCACTTCCTCCTTACTCGCTCTTCAGCACGAAAGGTTTTGTTTCGTACTCACTGCCATAGGTGTAATCCACCAGCTTCAACGCCAGCTCCGGTCCTTCTTCCCGGCCCGTCTCCACCGTCATCAGTACGGCCGACTCCGGCCCGACGTCACAGGTATCATAGTAATCCATAAAGGCGCTGTCGTCCGAAAGATCCGTGTCCGCGGGGTAGCAGTAGAGGTTCATGACATTGTCTCCCCGGTTTATAATCCAGAAAGACCGGGTAACGACGTCCTCACCGTAGTAATTCTGCCCTTCCTCCACACTGTACATCCTGATTTCCAGGGTTTCATCCTGATAAACTGCCTCTTTGTCAAAGTCAAACGGCGCCTGATCTCCCTGTTCGGAAAGGGTAACCGGACGGGTATAGTACCTGTCATTGATCCCGATCACCACGGACAGGGTAGTAATGCCGGTAATCCAGGGAAGCCCGCCCTCCGGCTGCGCTTCGATAAGCCGCTGCAGTTCCGCTTCGGCGGTCACCCAGACCGCGTCTCCGGTTTCCGGATCCTTGATTTCCCGGAAGGTATCTCCCATGGCCATAATGTTTTCGACGGTTTCCCGGGCTGAACAGTACCAGGTGGTTTTATCCGGCAGCCGGCCCGTCAGATCCGTCCCGATATAGATGCCGTTTGCAACCATGCCGGTGATTTCCACAACCGCTTCCGATCCGCTGTTATTTTCCGCCGAAAAGGCCGCCTTCACCTCATCATAGGTGGCCGTCTCCCCGGTGAAATTGCTGTCCATCGGAAGGCCCAGGCCCAGAAGGGAGACCGTTACGCCATCCGCTTCCAGGAGGATCTGCTCCTCTGCCCGGGCGGAAAGGGCAGCGGTCCACCGTACCGGGAAGTCCAGCGCTTCGGAAAGGCGGACACCCGGATTTCCCTTGTAAAGGGTTGCATCATTGTCCCGCCGGACTATCTTACAGGGAAATTCCAGGGCTGCAGCCGTATTTTCTCCCGAACGGATCAGGTCCCTGGTCACGCCGGACAGGGCTGCCATTTTGGTTTGTCCCGCCTCCAGGTTCAGCCAGGCATGCAGGTTTTCTCCGGAAATCTTCCCGTTGACAGCTGCGCCTTCTCCCCCCGCACTGACGATAACGGGCCAGTCATTGCTGTTTTCCCCCTTCAGGAAATACAGGGGATAACCGGTGGAGCTGTCCCGGGCTGCAGTCAGGCTTACCTTCACGCCCTCCGTTTCCAGCAGGGTGACCTCGTCTCCCTCGTCCCAGGAAACGAAATCCGTCTCCGGTCTGCTGCCCTCCGCCGGCGCCGCAGCCGGCACGATGGGGAACAGCTCGGAGGAATACAGGTTGCCCTGGACGTCCATCACGTTGATGATGAGGAAATACTCCTCTCCGTTGTCATACAGGGGCTCGAACCGGAAGGTGGGATTGTCCGCCAGCGGCACCTCCTGCCAGAGCACCGATTCCTGCTCCGGCCAGTCCCAGTAATATTTCACGCTGCCGTCCTCATCCCGGGACAGGTAGTGGGGCGTCATCTTGTAGAAGCGGATAACGTCCCAGTCAGACAGGTCCACCGGCTCCTGCTTGCCGCCGGAGAACTCCTCTTCCCCGGCCTCCACGGGGAAAACGCCCTTGATGACCATTTCCCCGGTCTGGCGGTTGGCTGAAAAGCGGATCTCCGTTTCCAGGGCATCGTCGCCGGAGCCGTAGGACTCGCCTTTTGTCAGCACCATGTTCATGGCCTTGTAGTCCGTCATTCCGTCCACGGTATCGTACATCAATGTGAAGGGAATGCCCTTAAAGCCGAAATCCGTCTCGAAATACAGGATATTTCCGTCAAATTCCGCGGTGAGCTTTCCTTTTTTCTCCTCCACGTCCCAGCTGCAGTAGATAACGGAATACAGGTCCTCCGCATCCCTTCTCAGGATATAGTAATTGCTCTTTGCATACACCGCCGCCTGTTCTTCGGTCAGCTGCAGGGTATAGGTGGAGGGAGCTGCGCCTTCGGAGACCTCCATGGTACCTTCGAAGTATTCCTGCATATCCGTTCCCAGCCATACCTTGTCATACCGTTCCAGATAGGTAAGGTAGTCAGGGAAAAGGCCCAGGGTCCGGTAGGCGTCGCTCCAGGTCTTTTTATAATAGGATTTGTTGTAATAGGGGTAATACAGGCTCACGCCGCAGCATTCCGGCGTATTGGAGACATTGTAGACCACCAGATCCTCCAGTGCCTGCAAAAGGGCAGCGTTTTCCTTCGGATAGTCTTCCGCAAGCTCGATGGCCGCCCGCTGCAGATCCACCAGGTCATATTCCGAACCGGTGCTGGCCCGGCCGATGGCCCTGGTATTGACCCGGGCGGAGGCCAGACGGCTGTAGTCGCCGGACACATCCCCGGCCGCCTTCTTAAAGAGGGCGTTGACCGCCTCTTCCAGCCTGTCCGCCGCGGAAAGGTCCATCACGGACAGGGTGGCTTCCGGGTTGTAATTCTCCCGTTCGGCTGCCTTTTCTTCCGTAAATGCCAGGTAATTGTCGGCGATGCTGCGGGTCAGCTCTTCCGCCGGCAGCCTGCCGAAATCCTGCAGAAAGGCATAATACCAGCCGAAGCCCGGCTCCACCTCCTGGGAGGAAACCAAAAAGCCGGCATAGTCACGCCACACGCAGGCCAGCTCGGCGGAAGCCATCAGGCAGGCGTCAAAGCCCACCCAGTCCAGCTTCAAATCCCCGGCAAAGGGCGTTTTATCCATGGCCTCCTTCATCTCCGGCAGCGTCAGGGCGTCCTTGTCGAAGAGCAGATCCTTGCCGTAGCCCATGACCGGACCGTTGCCGTGATCCCAGAAAATCAGGGCATAACGGTCTGCCGGATGGCTTTTAACGGCTTCATTGACAAATGCCGCCAGGCAGTCCGGCTCTCCCATGGACTGCAGGGGCAGCGTGCCCTCCTGCTCAAAGCCCTTATCCGTCAGGTGCAGCAGGGACAGGCTTTCCGTATCGCCCAAATCGCCCTGCCATTTTGAGGTGCCGCCGGCGCAGATGACGATATCCGCCGCCGTCATGTCCACGCCGCTTTCCGCCATTTCCTTCATGTCTTCCGTCGCGGCGCCCATCTTCGACTCCAGGTCGGAACCGATCATGTAGATCATCAGGGTGGTTTTTCCCTCGGGCTTTTCCTCTGCCAGGGGCTTCACCGCTGCCGCGGCGGTTCCCGCCAGAAGGAAAACCGTAAGGAGGCCGGCGCCTACCCGCTTCCAGAGTTTCTTCATTGTATGTCTCCTTGTTTCAGAAATAAGAGCGCCTTCCGTCAGTCTGCTGCCAAAGCAGACAAACTGAAAGCGCTCTTTTTTATCTCCGGTTCTTTCCGGAATCAGTTATTTATAGCAGATGCCCGTTACCGGTTTGAAATTCGAATCCAGGCCGATGTAAATCAGGCCGTAGTCCGCATCCTCCGGAATCGAGAAGGTTCCGTCCGCGGTCGCCGCGATGACACGGCCGCCGCCCTGGATGTCTGCCGGATTATACTGATCGTACAGCAGGGTCTGGGCGTCCACCTTTTCGTAGGCTTCGGGGTCTTCCGGATCCAGGGTAAGCAGGGACATATAGAAGTCCAGAACCATCTTGCTTACCCATTCCTGGTCCTTGTTTGCAAAGGTCAGCTCTGCGGGATAGGCATAATTATTATCGATCTCCTTTATCAGGCCTGCGGGCATTGAACCGTACAGGGCTGCAGCGGTGGATAAATCCGTATTGTCGCCGCTGCGGTAATAATCATGGAAATTGTGGAATACATCGTCCCCTGCCTTCTCCTCCAGATACTGGCTGAAAAGGAACACGGAACCGTAAACGCCGATGTCGCCGTAGCCGTTGGCAAAGTTGTACATGGACTGTCCGTACCGGATCATGTCGGAACCGGCAAAGGATTCATAGTGTCTTTCCATATCCTTCACGCCGGGATACAGCTTTTCCTCAATATAGCCGGACATGGCTTCATTAATCCAGGTATCCGCCATGCCTATTGTCTCGCCATTGGAATTATAATAGCCTTCGAACATATCTGTGCGGCAGATCAGGTGCTGGAATTCGTGGGCCTGGGTACTGAAGACCACATCTTCATATTCGTCCAGGCAGACCAGGGAATTCACATTGATGATGGCATGGTCCGTGTTCAGTCCGGCAGCCGCTGCCTGCTCCTCTGAAATTTCATCGGAGGCGAAAAGGTCGTTCGGTATGAAAAAGCCGAGAACGCCTTCAGGCTCTTCCATATCATAATACAGAATGTTCACCTTGCCGCCCTCATCGGTAAAACGGGCCGTGCCGAAGGTTTCCACGTCTGCGGGATAGATAACCGTGTCAAATTCATCTCCGTAACGCTGTGCCTGCTCTTCGGTAATGCTTCCGTCAAGGGCCCAGATATAACAGTACTCACCGGCATACAGGCATTCCATGGTCTCAAGGCTTCTGGTTTCCGCACCTATATAGAAGTCATGGGTGTCCCCTTCTTCATACACAGGCTGCATACCGCCGGCCCGGCCGCTTTCCGCATTCATATCGGCGCCTTCGGGGAGGGCGCCAAAGCCCGGCTGTGCAATAAAGGCAAAGGGCGACTCTTCTTCCAGGCCGCCGGCCCTTTTCGCCGTGATATCAATCTGTGAACCGAGATCACCGGTGCTGAGGGTACTGTTCATATCGTAGCCATAGGAATCCGTATTGGCCTGATCCCACAGGTCCGGGTTATAAATCAGGACATAGGCAATATCATCCCGGCCTTCGAAGCTGTCACCGCCCGCCAGGGACGCCTGGGACATCTCCCCGTCCGCAGACAGATCCGAGACGATATCCGCAATACCCTGTTCCGATTTTTCGGCAGCTTCGGAAGCTTCCGCGCTTCCGGCTGTATTTGCCTGGATCTCGCCGGTGCTTTCCGGGGAAAGGCCCGACTTCTCCTCCGTGCTCTCCCGGGCGGTACCGCCGCAGGCAGCCAGGGAGACTGCCAGGAGCAGCGAACAAAGAATGCATGCACCTTTCTTTTTCATACTGTAAAGCTCTCCTTTGTGCATAAACTGTGCTAAAAATTATACAGGAAATGAAGCAATCATGCTATCGCTCTTTTTCGGCCGCATCCTTACCAGTTGGCGTACAGATCCGCCAGAATCTGGAAGGCTGCCGCAGCCCAGCTGCCGATAAAGCCGCCTGCGTAATAGAAATTGGGAACCGTCTTCAGTCCGTCGCAGTAGGCTTTGGCCGCTTTTTTCGCCAGCTCCGTTTTCCCGGCCAGATAAAGGCCTGTGGTAATCAGGATATTGTCCGCGGGAAGGATTTTTCCCCTGCCGCTTCCCGGCGCCGTGAAGGGAGAATCCTTCAGTCCGTCCGTGGTGAACCCGCCGCCGGACAGGAAGCCGCCTCCTTCCTCCAGGTCCTCCGCCATCCGGTCGATAACCTCCCGGGGCAGGCGTTTGCCCAGGATAAGAGGGTAATAAAACTGGGTATAGGGAACATCTATCACCCGTTCCGGCCGGTAATGGTCATAGGCGACAAAGCGTTCCCCGTTCCAGAAGCGGGCCAGCAGCGCCTTTATAAGGTTGCGGCTTTTTTCGTACCAGGGGCCGCTCTCCTCTTCCCTGCCGATCATTTCCGCCAGGTCGCCCAGCTTCTCATACAGCAGGGCTGCGAAAGCGCTGGTCATCGGTGCATCCACGGCCAGGGTGTCCTTAAACAGCGGACTGTCGTCATTTCCGCTCTCGTCACCGTGCTCCATGCACAGGATGCCCTCTGCATCGCCCCTGTATGCCTGCAGCCAGGAGGCAAAACGGCTGTATCCCTCGTAAAGCATAACCAGCTTTTCCCGGGGAACCTCCTTTTTCAGGTCATGCTCCCGCATGAGAAGCTCCAGGGCCCAGCCCTGAATCGGCGGCTTAATCATCAGGTAAGCCACCTTCGCGTCACTGTAAAAATCCGGAAGCTGGCCGTCCGGCCCCTGCCGGTCAATCATGTTCAGCAGCAGCTCAACGGCCGTGTCCAGGTGGTTTTTCAGCACCACTGCATTCTGGCACATCTGCCAGGCAGAGGCCGGATCCGCCGAACGCATAAACATATAGGGCCGTTTGACAAGTCCGGCGGGCCGTACAAGATGCGACCAGGTCATGTAGGCCGCTTCCCTTCTGTCGCCCTCATGCTCTCCGGCCAGGTGCGGCTGCTTTTCCAGGAAGGCCTCCCATTCGGCCGTCACGTCCGCCAGGGCCTCCTCGTAAGTAGGATAGCTGTCCCGGATGCACCCGAAGGCTTCAAATTCCTCTATGGCCAGCAGAAATTCCCCCTTCTCATCCGGAATAACCTCACCTCTTACCGAAGGCGTGGACAGTTCTTCATAATTCCAGGCTGCGTCCATGTCAATCTCACCCTGCAGCGGATTGTAGACGATGGAGCAGACGTAGCCGTAGGCAGTCTCCCAGCCTTTTTCTCCTCTTCTTCGGGCCATCTGGTGCATGTCCATATCCCGCTCCAGACGAAGGCCCAGTCCGTTTTCACCCTTTACCATAATCAGCGAGGGGGATGCAAAGCAGAAACGGATGCAGCCGTAGGCGGTGATCACCGTCAGCTCCTCGGCTTCCCCGTGAATGCGGAAGGGGATGATTTCACCGTGATGCACCGGTACCAGCTTCATCAGCCGGGGATTTTTAAGCTGCCGGGCGCCGTTTCTCCTTGTACCGAGGAAAATGTCCGTGGTACCCCATTTGCCGACCTTTGCCGGCATGGCAAACCGCTGGGGCTGAAGGAAAATGCCAAACCAGGCGCCGCAGCGGAAAAACGCATTTGCGGAAACATTGAACAGGCTCTTTTCATTCGTGCTCACTTTTTTCTCCTCCTTATTTATTCTGGATCATATCCGCAAGGATCAGGAAGGTACAGGTAGGCCAGGTGCAGGCGAAGTAGCCGAAGGAGGCCTCCTTCGGATCAATCAGCATGTTGAAGCCGTTGGTCTTCATGGCCAGGCAGTAGCGCCGGGCTATCATTTTGGCTTCCTCCACCTTGCCGGCATCGTACATGCCCGTCAGGATCAGCAGCTGGTAGGGCGGAAGCACAAAGCCTCTGGCCATGCCCATCATACGGTACTGGGTACTGCCGGGCTTCTCACTGGCCAGGCCGAACTGCCCCAGGAATTCACCCTCCACCAGCAGATCCGCCGTCATTTTATCGATAATTTCCCCGGGAAGGCGTCTGCCCAGCACCAGGGGAAGATAATGCAGCAGGGATTCGGATACAATGGGCTCGTGGGTCCTTGCATCCCTGGCAATGAACATTTCCCCGTTCCACAGCTCGTCAATCAGCTGCTTTAAAAGCTTTTCGGAACGTTCCTTCCAGCTTTGCTGCTCCTCCTTCTTTCCCAGGGAGGCGGCCAGATCCCCAAGCGCCTCGAAAAGAATCACCAGATAGGCGGCCAGATCCGGCGCCTCCACCTCCGGTGTGGTCAGGAACACCGAGCTGTCATCGAAGCCGGAATCGTCGCCGTGCTCGTATTCCGGCAGGCCGTCCTGGTCCTCGTCCCGGTATTTCATGAAAAAGTCCGCCCAGGCGCCGTAGCCTTCATAGATCCGCAGCAGGTCCTTTTCGGGAATCTCCGCAGCCAGGTCGTGGTCCTTCATAATCCATTTGAGGCCCCAGCCCTGTATCGGCGGCTTCATGCCCTGGGGGTCGCTTCGGACATCGTCATAAAAATCCGGGAACTGGCCCAGGGGGCTCTGCTCACAGAGCATGTTCATCAGAAAGGCGTTGCGAAGGGGTATATTGTCCTTGAAGGCCACTGCATTCTGGATCATCTGCCAGGAGGAGGCAATGGCGTTGCCGGTCATGAAAATCAGCGGATATTCCATCCTGCCGGCCGGTTCAACAATCATCGCCCATTCGGTATACAGGGCCTCCGGCTGCAGCTCTGCCAGTTCTCCGGTAAGCCGGGGCATTTTTTCCACGAAATCCAGCCAGTCGGCCCGGACGTTTTCCAATCCTTCCCCGTAATCCGGGTAGCTTTCCCGCACCCTGCCGTCATACAGGGATTCCTGCACCGCCAGGAGGAAACTGCCCTCTTCATCGGGCAGGACCGTACCGCGGACAACCGGCGTGGACAGCAGGGTATAATCCCAGTCCGCCTTCATGTCGATACTGCCCTTCACCGGATAGTACAGCAGCGTACACAGGGAGGAGGCTAGCTGTTCCCAGCCCTTCTCTCCTCTCTTCTTCATCACCTCATGGATGGACATCTCGGCTTCCAGGCCCAGGGACAGGCCGTTTTCGCCTTTGATATACAGCAAATCCCTGCCGGCGAAGCAGCAGCGGATTTCCCCGTGGGCGGTAACCAGGACCAGCTCCTCGGCGGAGGTCTTCACGGTATAATCCGTCTTTTCTCCGTTGTACATCGGCGCAATCCGCATGAGCTGGTTGTTGGGCCGCTCCGCCACCCCGCCCCGGCGGGATCCGATGTACAGGCGCAGCCCGTGGATGATCCGCATGAAATTGTCCGAATAAATGCCGAACCAGGCGCCTCTTCTGGTAAAGGGCATTCCTCCGGAAATGTTAAACAGGTTCTTTTCCATTTCTCCCATAGCGACTACCTCTTCTCCAAAGTATGCAAAAAAACAATGCCTGCTGTTACCATTTTAGCAACAGCAGACAGCAGGTTCAAGGGTTTATTGCTCTCCCTTTTTCCGGAAATGTGGTATACTGTATCTACTCTGTGAAAGAAAGGGACATGATAATGAAACTGTCACGAAAAACAGGCATCGCCATGCTGTTTGCCGTTTTCTTTTCCTCCGGCATCTTCGGCTTTCTGTATGAAACCGTTTTCTATATTTTCAACAACGGCGCCCTGACCCGTAGGGGCACCTGCTTCGGGCCCTGGATAGAAATCTACTGCTTCGGCGGCCTCATCATTTACCTGGTCTGCCGGAAGCTGACGAAATGGCCGCTCCTGGTCTTCCTGGTAAGCGGCGGACTGTGCACCGCCCTGGAATACGCCGCCGGCTACGGCATGTATGCCGCGGGCCTTCCCAGGACCTGGGACTACAACACGGAAATCCTGAACTTCGGCAACGTCAACGGCTTTATCTGCCTGCGGGCCAGCCTGGTTTTCGCGGCCGCCGGCCTGCTTCTGATGTACGTGGTCGTGCCCATCCAGCTGAAGGTGCTGGCGAGGCTCAGCGAGAAGCGTTTCTTCATCCTGATGCTTACCATCGGCCTTATCTGCCTGGCGGATATCGTCTACAATGACGTGCTTGCCGGCGCCATCGGAACCATGGATGCCATTACCTTCTGGGGCAGGAGCGGTCTGTATCCTCTGGTCACCGGATACAATGCGTAGCGCCGGGAGGATTTACCATGCAAAAACAGACGGAGATCACGGCCGAAACCCTGCTGCTGGATGAAAATGGCCGGCCCCTCATGCCCGGCTTCTGCCGGAAAAACCTGTATATTTACAACAAGGAAGCCATCAGAAACCGGCGGCGCATCAAAGAATGGGATTTCTACCTCATTACCGACGGGCGGCTGAAAATCGAACTGAATTTCTTTAATATTTCCTTCGCTGCGGCCGTCACCGCAGAGGTGGTGGACCTTTCCACCGGCAAAAGCCGGTCGGACATGGTGCTTGAGCCCTCTACCCCGGACAAATTTACCTTAAGCCCGGCGGCGGACGCGGATTTTCTCTTCCGCTACCGGAAGGCGGGCCGGTCCTACCGGGTAAAAACCGAAGGCACAAAGCACAGCCTGACCTACCGGGGAAAGGCAAAGGGAGAGCGTTTCGAGATAAACATCACAGGAGACCGGCTGCCCGGTCAGGAAAGCCTGACCATGCTGATGCCCTTTAAAAATCCGTCGCAGTTTTTCTACAGCCAGAAGCTCAACTGTATCGCCTGCACCGGGGAGGTGCGCATCGGGGATACGGTCCTGACGCTGGATCCGGAAAAGGCCTTCATGGCCGTGGACTGGGCCAGGGGTGTCTGGCCCTATTCCAGCGCCTGGTACTGGACCAATGCCAGCACGCTCCTTGACGGAAAGCGCTTCGGCCTTGAGCTGACCTGGGGCTTCGGAGATGAATCCCACGCATCGGAAACCGCCCTCTTTTACGACGGAAAATGCCACAAGCTCGGGCCGGTTTCCCTGGATACGCCCCCGGAAAAGGCCGGCTGGATGGCGCCCTGGCATTTCACCGACGAAGAAGGCCGTCTGGACCTGACCCTGACGCCGACCCTGTACCGCCCGGTGGGCCTGGTCTTTGCGGGACTGGCCGGGCACAAAAGCTATCAGGTTTTCGGACAGTTCAACGGTCACGTCACCCTGGATGACGGTACCGTCCTTCAGATAAAGGATATGTTTGCCTTTGCGGAAAAGGCAGTCAACCGGTGGTAAACACCGGCCGGCTGCCTTTTCAGTCACCTTGTTTCTCAACGCTCTGTTCGTAAACTCAATTCCGGCGTGTCCTTGTTCTCTTCAGGCCGTATCCTGCAGCCGCAAGGCCCGCCAGGGCAGCTGCCATGAGAAGAACCGGCAGCGCTGTTTTATTGGTATCACCGGTTGCGGGCGTCGTACCTGAACCTGACCCGGATGGTGTATTGGGTGCTGCCGGTTTCTCCGCAACCGTCAGCTTCGTCCTGACTTCACCGTCCTTGAACACCGCAGTCACATCGTAGGTCCCTGCTTTAAGCTGCTCCAGCGTTCCCGCCTTTATTGTCAGGACCGTGCTTCCGGCCTTTGCCGTGTAGCCGGAACCCTGAATCAGCGTCTTTCCGTCAAGACTGAGGCTGACAAAATTGCTGAAGCACAAATCATCATCTACACTGCGTTTGATGACGATTTCATAGCCGGCACTGCTGCCCTTGATCCATTTGCCGGCAGTGCCGTCTGTACTGCCTTCACTTACAATGTTATAGGTTACGGGAACCTTCCTGGGAATGGACTCCGTCTTTTCAGCCCCGCAGATTCCGCAGGTAAATGTCTTTATACCCTCTTCTGACGTTGTGGCTTCCTTTGTGACGGTTCCCTCATCCCACTGATGGTCTTCGGCCTCTTCTTCGCTGCAGACCGTACAGATATGTACGTGCACATTGTCGTCTTTCCCCGTCCAGGCACCCCAGGTATGACCGGGCGCCTCAAGGATTACCTCCCTGTAGTCCACGATTTCCGTTGTCGCAGCACTGTCCCTGAACCATTTGCCGCAGGCAGAGCATTCATAATACTCTGTATGACCGTTTTCCTCGCAGGATACGGCCTTCGCAGCCACAAAAGCGGTGCTGTGCCCGGGTGCAGGAATCACGAAGGACTCTGCAGAAGCCTCGACGGTTCCGTCCTGGTCGGCAAAGGTCTTTCCGCAGGCAGCGCAGTAATAATACGCCGCGTTTCCTGCCGTTTCACAGGAAGGTTCTACAGCCGAAACAGCTTCGATGTCGTGTATATGCGGGATCCATCTGGCGTGGACAGTCATATTTTCGCCTACATTGAAGCCGTCACCGACATCTCCCATATCCCATCCGTCAAAGACATATCCGTCCGGAACGGTAAAGCTGTCCGGTAATTCGGGAAGAATGAATTCGGAACCAAGCGCAACCATATACTGACTGGTCTCTCCCATGCCGTTTTCGGCATTCAGCGCTACGCTGGCCAGATCGGATACAATATCGACCCGGATCGCTGAAACAACAGGCGTATCCGCACCGTCAACCTTGACCCGGTAATACCAGGTACCGTCCTGTGCGTCTGACGGCGCATCGATCGTCACGGACCCGTCACCGTTATCCTTAAATATCAGCTCTCCTTCCGGACCGGAGGTCTTTTCAAAGCTCAGAACACCGATGTTTGCAGGTGAAGGCACCGGCGTATAGCTTCCGTACACGGTCTCGCCGGGGAAGGTTGTTACCGGATCAAATACCAGCTCCTGCAGTACGTAATTGCCCTCGCTGTCGGCAACCTCGACCGCGCACTGTGCAATACGTATATCAGAATAGCCGACCTGCTTTTCGGCACCGACCGTCACGCTGTGCGTCTGGGTGACGCCTTTGACGTAAACCGTCTTATATTCGACCGAACCTGTGGGAACCGGTATCGTGCATTCGGGATCCGCATAAAGCTCCACTTCTGAACCGTTCACATACCATTCAACGGTATACGCGTCCCAGCCGGAAAAAGCTTCCGGAAGCGGGCTGACGGTCAGCGACGTCACCTCACCGACCCTGGTCTTAAAGGAGGTCTTGTCGAGCTTAAGATCCACCAGATAGGTCACATAGCCGCTGTAGGTCTTGTTGTAAGCGGTTTTGGTGCCGGCGGCCTTCTCTTCCGTTTCCCTTGTGCGGGTGTAAACGTATACAGTCCGGTCGGTATCACAGGATAACGACAGTGATCCGTCAGCGGAAGGGTATTCCGCTCCTGTCCAGTCAGCCGGTACTGCTTCCGAATATGTTACAAGATACTCCTGGTCCGCCTTTGCGTTCGTAACAACGACGGCATTATACGGACTTTCAGACAGCAGCAGCGGCATAACCGGATCCGCGTAATTCGCCAACTTCGCGACTTCCTTAGGCGCGCTGATTACAGAACCTGTGTAGCCATCCGCGGTCACGGTCAGGCGGAGGAATTTCCCGAGCTCACTGCTTTCCGGCGTATAGTGTGTGCCTGTCTGTCCCTCAATATCCGACCAGCCGGAGGTTCCGTCATCGCTTATCTGCCACTGGAAATGCAGCTTATCGGGTTCGTTTTTAAATATCGAATCCACAAGCCCGGTAAATCCTGCAAAGGCCTGTACCCCCGGCGAAGTGTTGTTTACAATATAAAGATTTCCGGAAAGGTCCTCTGCGGGATTGATATACCGGCTGTCTGAATAGAGCGCACCGCCGTATCCGTCCTTTGTAACCTTTACGCGGATATAGTAATGCGCGTACGAGCTGTTCGCATACAGCGTACTGTTCAGGCCTTTTTTAAAATCGCCCCATTCAGTCTCATAGGAGCTCCATTGCCACTGGTATTTGTACGGCTCCCCGGGAGCGTCCGTAAGGGTGAAATCCAGTATATCCCCGACCTGCTTGTCTCCGCCGTTCAGCCTGACGGTTCCCGTCAGCCTTTCGGCCGGCTCAATATGGATTTTGTAATTATAAGTGTAGGTGTCATGCCAGGAGGTCACCAGTAACTTTACATTGAAATCTCCTGATTCCACGGGCGTCCCGTACAGGCCGCAGGGCTTCAGAAAGCTGTTTGCTACATACATTCCTTCCGGCAGACTGCCCTCTGTTATCTCGATATCAGTGATTTCACCGCCTTCCCAGGGGGTGGTTGTAATTATTGAGCCTTCGTGCACTTCGCGCTGGAGGGGAAAGGAAACCTCGTCATGCTGGTTAAAGGATAATTTACGGTAAGACGCGGCGGCACCGGTAGGTGTATAGCCGTGTTTCCAGTTTACGGTAATATTTACCGTATGGCGGAACACCTCCCCTGTCATCGTAAAGAAATCCAGGGTGACATTATATTCCCCCGGAGCCGTGGTCATATAGGAATTTCCCCTGACCTTATTCTCGCAGGTCTGAATAAACCCTCTGCCTTTTACATTCCTGTCATACCCGAATTCCAGGGATATCGGCAGACTGCCGCTGTATCTTCTGATATCAAACGTTGATGCGTCTGTATCGAAATCAAACCTTATCTCATATCGAAGCGCTGCGTTGGTAAAGGTAGAATAACTGTTCCCCGCATGTACACTGAATGCATCAAGTGTCTCATCCTGAGAAGATTCTTTCACAGCTGAATAGTCCGCAACCAGTATCCCGACAGGCTTGGTGATCTTCTCTTTTTTTTCCGTAGTAAATTTCAGCGTGGCCACCGAATAGCCCTTCCTGTCCGGTGTTCCAGACAGAATGACCCTGTTTCCGGAAACGGACAGCTTCATTCCCGACGGAATTTCGCCTGCCGCAACAGTAACGTCCTTTATCTGGTCCCTTGCTTCTGCAATCGTATAAGTCTGATTTGTATTCAGGGCCAGGATATGCTTTTCGGGGATGTCGGTCCTGACGGGAAGCTTCCACGGGCTGTTTGACACCTGATCGATATTTACATTGCCCGTTCCCGGATACGGATCCTCCGCAGAAACCACGATGGGAAAAGCAATGCCGAATTGCTGCGCCTCTTCAAATGTATAATTTCCCTGCCACGCATCCCAGGACTGGCCCAGCTCTTCCTTCATCTTCCGGAACGCTTCACAGACCGGCTTTCCTTCGCAGAGCAAACTCAGAAAAGCCGATGACATCGCTGTATCCCCGTAGCAGCTGACCGATTCCGAAAATCCAAAGACGACAGACACACCTTTGTCTCTTAACGGAGCCTGGAACCGATCCGTCTTCATTCCCTCACAGGAGGAAAACACAATCAGATTGCCCGGCGCGTTCCCGGACATATGGGCTGCAATCGTCGTACCATCCACAGTATATAAATGATAATCGAGTACCGCCGATCCGTTTTCGTTTTTATAACTTTCACCATCGTCCCTGGCATGCCCGCCGGCATAATCCGCTTCGGTAAGGCCGGCATCCGTTGTAAGGCCGAAGGTGCCGCTGTTTCCATGGGAACCGATGATCACGACGGCGCAGCTTTCAACAGCCGCGGCAAGCCGGTCGATAGTCGCCTCCGTACCTTTATAGCACAGCAGTTCTCCGCCCGTAACGGCTGCAACCTCTTCGCCTACATGTTCGAGCCTGGCGAAATTATTGTGTGTGGTTCCGTCATAAGGGAGGAAAACGCAAACATCCTTTACACCCGTTTCCGGACCGTAGGATGCTGCGCTTTCAGCATGTACCCTGGTCGGCATCATCCCTGTTACGGCAAACAATACGATCAGGATAACAAGCAGTTTTCTTATTGTTTTCATTGCCTTTCCTCCGGTTATCAAAATGGCATCCGCTTTCCGAATGAATAATAGACACACTGTCCCCGCACAGAACGGTCTCAGCTGCATCTGCCTGCAGTTATACAATTTTATAATAGCATGCAGACAGGGGAGTGTTCAAGGGTTTTAGATGACGGTTTAAACACGATAAAGCATCCTGCCCCTTGGGCAGTCTGCACGCGCGCAGGCGCGCTACGATAAAGCATCCTGCCCCTTGGGCAGTCTGCACGCGCGCAGGCGCGCTATAAATAAAAAGAATTCCTGCCCATTTGGTGAGCAAGCTCCCCATAGGCAGGAATTCTTTTTATTTGCATCGTTTGTTGTGTTCGCGATTATTCGTACTCCACCGTCGCGGGGGGCTTGGGGGTGTAGTCCACGAGGACGCGGTTGATGCCGGGAACCTCGGTGGTGATACGTTTTACCAGATGGTCGATCAGGTCTGCGGGAAGATGCTCCACGGAAACCTCTACAACGTCCACGGTATTGATGGCGCGGATGATGCACATCCAGTCAAAGGTTCTCTTGCCGTCGCGGATACCGGTGGATTTGAAATCCGGTACGACGGTGAAATACTGCCATACCTTGCCCTCCAGGCCGTTCTTCGCGAATTCCTCACGAAGGATGGCATCGGATTCACGGACGGCTTCCAGACGATCCCTGGTGATGGCGCCGGGGCAGCGTACGCCCAGGCCCGGGCCCGGGAAGGGCTGACGGTATACCATGCTGTCGGGAAGACCAAGCTCCTTGCCGACGACACGTACTTCGTCCTTGAAGAGGATACGAACGGGCTCTACAAGTTCAAACTGCAGATCCTCGGGAAGGCCGCCTGCATTGTGATGGGCCTTGATGCCGGCTTCGCTCTCCAGGATATCCGGCCAGATGGTGCCCTGGCCAAGGAATTCGATGCCGTCCAGCTTTCTGGCTTCTTCGGCAAATACCTCAATGAATTCCTCGCCGATGATATGACGCTTCTTCTCCGGATCGGTTAAGCCCGCCAGCTTGTCCAGGAAGCGGTCCACCGCATCCACATAGATGAGGTTGGCGCCAAGTTCTTCACGGAAGACCTTGATAACCTGTTCCGGCTCACCCTTTCTCAGCAGGCCGTGGTTTACATGAACGCAGACCAGCTGGTCTCCGATGGCCTTGATAAGAATAGCTGCGCATACAGAGGAATCCACGCCTCCGGAGAGCGCCAGGAGAACCTTCTTATCTCCTACCTGTGCCCTGATGTCGGCAATCTGTTCATCAATATACGCCCTTGCCTGCTCTGCTGTTGCAATACGTTCCATGTTTTCCGGTCTGTTTAAGGTCGGCATACTCTAATCCTCCTTGCATGCTGATACGCTTCCATTGCTGAATATGCAGTAAAAAACAAAAAATGTAGTGTGAATTATAAACCATCCCGCACCGATCCGCAAATGTTTTATCGGAAAGAACGGGATTTTTTTTATCGAAACCGTCCGCAGCGGTCCTTCTTTGCCGCCGTACACCCTTCACAGCCGCAGCCGCAGCCGTTTTTCCTTCTTTTTATAAGGGTCAGAACCGCGGCCAGCACGCCGGCGGCAATAATAATGAGGATAAGCACATCCGCACTGTGCATGACATTTCCTTCCTTTCGATGCCTGTATTTTCGAAAATGCCGGTTACACGCCTCAGCCCAGTCCGGCGGCCAGGCAGATCATCCGCACCACCCAGGCAACGGCCCAGCCGATAACGCACTGCCAGACCACCACGAACAACGCCCATTTTCCGCCCAGCTCCCTGCGGATGGCCGCAATGGCTGCGACGCAGGGGGTATAAAGGAGGGAAAAGACCAGCATGGCGGCAGCGCTTGCCGCGGACAGGGCCCCGGCCAGGCCTGCGGGAAACAGGATTTCCAAAATGGAAACAACGCTTTCCTTGGCCATGAATCCGCTGATAAGGGACGTGACGATCCGCCAGTCTCCCAGTCCCAGCGGGGAAAATACCGGCGCGATAATCCCGGCGATCCGGGCAAGGATGCTCGCGGAGGAATCCGTAACATAGTTGAGCCGCGGGTCAAAGCTGCTTAAGAACCAGACGACTATCGTGGCGATAAGGATGACGCTGAAGGCCCGGGAAAGAAAGTCCTTGGCCTTGTCCCAGAGCAGGTGCGCCACGTTTTTCGGTGCCGGAAGGCGGTAATTCGGCAGCTCCATGACAAAGGGAACCGCGCCGCCCCTGAACATCGTATTCTTTAAAATCAGGGCCACCAGTATGCCGACGCCTATGCCCAGCACATAGATGCCTGTCATGATGAGGCCGCCCTTACGCGGGAAGAAGGTGCTGACGAAGAAGCCGTAAATCGGAATTTTCGCCGAGCAGCTCATATAGGGAGTAAGGAGAATGGTCATCATCCGGTCCCTGCGGCTGGGCAGGGTCCTGGTCGCCATGACCGCCGGAACCGTACAGCCGAAGCCGATGAGCATCGGCACGATGCTCCTGCCGGACAGGCCGATTCTGCGGAGCAGCTTGTCCATGAAAAAGGCCACCCGGGCGGTATAGCCGCTGTCCTCCATAAGGGACAGGAAGAAGAACAGGATGACCACGATGGGAATAAAGCTTAATACGCTGCCCACACCTTCGAAAACGCCGCCGACCACCAGGCTGTGAATAACCGGGTTGATGTGCGCTGCGGTCATCCAGCCGTCAACCAGGGCGGTCAGGCTGCCGATGCCCAGGGAGATCCAGTCCTGGAAAATCGGCCCGATCACATTGAAGGTCAGGATAAATACGGCCGCCATGATCCCGATAAAGCAGGGAATCGCGGACCACTTTCCGGTCAGGATACGGTCAATCTTCTCCGAGCGGCGGCGTTCACTGCTCTCCGCCGGCTTGACCACGGTGCTTTCGCAGACCCGTTCGATAAAATCAAACCGCATATCCGCAATGGCGGCGCTTCTGTCCATGCCGCTTTCCCTCTCCATCTGCAGGACCGTGTGCTCCAGCATCTCCTTTTCGTTGTCCTCCAGACTGAGCTGATCCAGGATCAGCTGGTCGCCCTCGATGGCCTTGGTCGCCGCAAAACGGACGGGCAGCCCGCAGCGTTCCGCATGATCCTCTATCAGCGCCTGCACCGTATGAATGGCCCGGTGAATCGCGCCGCCGTGATCATCCTTGCTGCAGAAATCCTGCCGGGCCGGCTTTTCCTGATATCTGGCAATGTGCAAGGCATGGGCAACGACTTCATCCACGCCCTCGTTTTTAAGCGCGGAAATGGGAACCACGGGTACGCCCAGCAGGTTTTCCATCCGGTTGATGTCGATCGTGCCGCCGTTGCCGATCAGCTCGTCCATCATGTTCAGGGCAACCACCACCGGGGTGTCCATCTCCAGAAGCTGCAGGGTCAGGTAGAAGTTCCGTTCGATGTTCGTCGCATCCACAATATCGATAATGGCGTGGGGCTTCTCATTCAGGACGAAATTCCGGGAAACAATCTCCTCGCTGCTGTAGGGAGACATGGAATAAATGCCGGGAAGGTCCGTCACCCGGGTCTTCGGGTAGCCTTTGATGGGCCCGTCCTTACGGTCAACCGTTACGCCGGGGAAATTGCCCACCCGCTGATTGGCACCGGTCAGCTGGTTGAAAAGCGTGGTTTTGCCGCAGTTCTGGTTCCCGACCAGGGCATAGGTAAGCACCTCGTCCTCCGGAATCGGCGCTTCGCTTCCGGACTCGTGAAAACGGCCGTCCTCCCCGATGCCGGGATGGTCGGAAGCATCGATACTGTCTATTCTTTTGTGTTTGTTCGTACGTTCCTTGATGGGCCGGATTCCGATACGGGCAGCATCCTCCAGACGAAGGGTCAGCTCATACCCGTGAATCTGGATTTCCATCGGGTCGCCTAAGGGCGCGTATTTCACCAGCGTCAGTTCCGCGCCGGGGATAACCCCCATATCCAGGAAATGCTGGCGCAGCTCGCCCTCTCCTCCGACCTCTGTAATAACTGCACTTTCACCGACACCAAGTTCTCTAAGTTTCATTTTTCCCCCTAAAAACAGGACAAAACACCGCGCGCGTTCTGTCCTGCCGGTTAATGTGTAAGCATATTGATGTAATCCTGGGCTGTCGTCGCTCTGGTGGAATCCGGGAATCTCTCAATAATGTCTTCGAAGACTTCAACAGCCTCGTTGACCCGGTTGTTCATCCGGTAAGAGTGGGCCAGGTAGGACAGGGTATTGTAATCGCCGGGATTCAACGCCCTCGCCTGCTCCAGCAGAGTAATTGCCCTCGGGTAATTCCCCTCTTCAAAGGCAGCGATACCATTGGCGGAAAGATCCGCAAACACGGAATCGTTGGTAATACTGATAATATTGTCATAGACCAGACGGGCATCCACGTTCAGCAGGGAAGCGTCCACCTGGGCTATGGTGGAGAGGGCCTGGTCATAGGCGCCTTCCGTATAAAAGTTATAGGCCTGGAACAGCGTCTCGTAGGCGGCGGACCGCCGGTTGGACTCGTCCACCAGGGCATTGGCATCCCGGGTGTTCTGGTTTGAATTGCGGATGTCCTCCTCGAGGCTCTGGATCAGGGCATTCTGGCTGGCCATGGTCACGGTGTATTTCGCCACCTCTTCATTGGCCTCCCTGGCAATATCCTGCTTCAGGGAGGGAATGACAAGGAAGGATACCACCAGCACACCGACGGCAAACCCGATGATGATGTTCAGGATGGTCCCGAAAAAGGTCGTCTCCCGGAAAGCGCCGGGCTGGATAACCGGATCATCGCTGATGTTTTCCGCATCGAATTCGTCGATAATGTCCTTGCGGGTCACCGGTGCGGCCGGTTTCTTCCCCCGGCGGAAAAGGCTGAACCTGCGTTTTCCCGCCGTCTGCTTCTGCCGGAACAGGAAGGGCCTGAATCTCCGACTGTCCATATCCGTGGACAGGCCCGTCTGCTCTTCTACCTCCTGCAGGAAACGAAGGGTGGTGGAATTGGTCCGGTCAATGGGAGATACCTCCTTGAGCACCCTGCGGGCGCGTTCGTATTCTCCCTTCTTCATATACAGAAGCGCCAGAAGGTGGTAGGCCTTCACCAGGTTGGGATTGGCCACCAGAACCTTCTTCAGGATCATTTCCGCAATATCCTCATTGCCCGAACGGCTGGCCTCCAGCGCATCGTTGTACTTGCGGATGCTTCTCTGCACCTCTTTGAGCTGCTCCGGATGAGCCTGCACCCGATCGATAAAGTCTGAGGCAATATTGTCCTCTGGCTGCAGGTTCTTGCTGATGATCCACTCACTTAAGGCAGAAACTGTCTCCCCGACCTCGAAATACACCAGGCCGAGCAGATTACGGGCATCGATATTCCTTTTGTCGTATTTCAGACTTCGCTCCAGCATATCGATGGCACCGGACAAATCCCTTATCTGGGCTTTGTCCAGTCCTTCGTTGTAGCAGATCTTTGACAGCTGATCCGCCTTCCGCTGTACGCTCAAGTCGCCGCCGCAACGGGGACAGATATTTCTGGCGCCCACGTTCTCGCCGCAGTACATGCAGATCATTTAGGCATCTCCTTTGTCGGCCGGGGCCTGGGAAGTCTGCATCTGCTTGAGCAGGTCGATGACGTCCGTCATCTCTCTGCCGTAGATCACGTCTTCCACCTCATCCACGTCCAGACAGGGTTTGAATTTCTTTAATTCTTCTTCATAGTTAAGCATTTGATCTCTCCTGCCAGGTACAGTGACCCCACAATAAAGAGCAGGCCGCCGTCCCTCATCTTTTTGGCGGTTTCAAAAGCTTCGGGCAAATCCTCCACGGCCATTACATTGGTCAGGCCGTTGTCGATAAACCGCTGCGCCAGGGCATCTGCCTTCTCGCCCCGGTAGCCGGGCACCTTCGTGGTAATCACGAGGTCCGGCTTCACCTCCAGGGCCAGGGTGCGGATCATATCCTTGTAATGCTTATCCGCCATGGCGGAAAACAGCAGGGTAACCTTCCTGTCGCCCCTTAAGGCATTCACGGTCTCGGTGAACCGGGCCACGCCGTCCTCATTGTGGGCGCCGTCCACGATAACGCCTTCCTCCAGGGTCTCCATCCGGCCCGGCCAGAAGGTATGTTCAAGACCTTTGAGCAGGACGTCGTCCGCAAGGCCGGTCATCTCCCGCAGCACCTGCATGGTCTGGAAGGCCAGCGCCGCGTTCATCATCTGGTAGCTGCCTACGGAATGCACCGTAAGCGTGCGGGTTTCCTCACCCGGCCAGGTGTATTCGAAAACATTGCCGGACAGATCGGTTTTCACCGGTACAATCATCTCCGGCGAAATGCCGTATCCCGGCGCGCCGACTTCTTTGCAGGTATCTGCCATGACAACGGCTGCCTCCGGGTTGGATGCATCGTAAACACAGGGAATGCCCTTTTTGATGATGCCGGCTTTTTCCTTTGCAATCAGGGTGATGGTATCTCCCAGCTGCTCGGTATGGTCCCTGCTGATGGAGGCAATGGCGCAGGCAATCGGCTCGCGAACGGCGTTGGTTGCATCCAGCCTGCCGCCCAGGCCTGTTTCCATAACCACATAGTCCACCTTTGCTTCCTTGTAAATCAGCATGGCCAGCAGGAAGGTCAGTTCAAAATAGGAGGGATGGTCCAGATTCTCCTCTTTGGCTGCCCGTTCCCAGGCTTCCTTGGCCTTGAGAAAGGCGTTCAGGAACACCTCATCCGATACGGGAACATTGTCCAGCATGATGCGCTCATTGATGCTCACCAGATGCGGTGAGGTGAACAGGCCCACGTGATAGCCGCCCTCCATGAGCATGGCATTCAGGTAAGCGCAGGTGCTGCCCTTGCCGTTGGTGCCGGCAACGTGAATAATCTTCAACCCCTCTTCCGGATTGCCCAGATATTTTAAAAGGATCTGCGTGTGCTCCACAGAGGCCTTCTGGGTAAACTTGGGGACTTCATTGATATAATCGACTGCTTCCTGGTAATTCATCTCAATCTTTACCTCATGACAGCTGGGCAAGCCGTTCTTCCACCTGTTTCATCATCTGCCGGTAGCTGGCCAGCTTCGTCTGTTCCTGCTCCACCTTCTCCTTCGGGGCCTTCGCCAGGAACTTCTCGTTCTTCAGCATGCCTTCACAGCGGGCTACTTCTTTTTTCAGTCTTTCCTTCTCCGCGTTCAGGCGGGCAATCTCCTTTTCGATGTCCACCAGCTGGTCAAAGGGAATGTACAGCTCTGCGCCGGGCAGGTCCGCGGATACCGCGTCGTCGGCGATGCCTTCACGGTCCGCCTGGACAACGATTCTGTCCGCCTTGGCCAGGGTGGCGAAGAAGACCGCGCCGTCCTCAAAGCTTCTGCGGATCGCTTCGTCGGCGGAAACCACATAAACCGTGGCTTTCTTTGCCGGCGGCACGTTCAGCTGGGTTCTCACGGTACGCACAGCCCTTACCGCTTCCTTGATCCGCTCCGCTTCCTCCGCTTCCGCCGGGAAGCAGAAGGCTTCCGTCCTTACGGGCCAGCTCGCGGTGACGATGGTCTCCTCTTCCGGATTCAGGGTGCAGTAAATCTCTTCGGTGATGAAGGGCATATAGGGATGCAGCAGCTTCAGTCCGTTGTTCAGCACCGTCTTCAGGGTCCACAGGGCCGCTGCCTTGGTTTCATCCGTATCGGAATACAGTCTGGGCTTCACCATCTCGATATACCAGTCGCAGAATTCTTCCCAGATGAAGTCATACACCTTGGATACCGCAATACCCAGCTCGTATTTGTCCAGGTTGTCCGTCACTTCCGCGGCCAGTTCATTTACCTTGTGCAGGATCCACTTGTCCGCCGCCGTCAGCTTCAGGCTTGACGGATCCGCCGGGATTTCCGCAGCTTCCAGGTTCATCATGATAAACCGGGAGGCATTCCAGACCTTATTGGCAAAGTTCCGGCTGGCTTCCACCTTCTCCCAGGAGAAACGCATGTCGTTGCCCGGGGCATTGCCGGTCATCAGGGTCAGTCTTAAGGCATCCGCGCCGTATTTCTCCACCACTTCCAGGGGATCGATGCCGTTGCCTAAGGATTTGCTCATCTTCCGTCCTAAAGCGTCCCTTACCAGGCCGTGGATCAGCACATGGTGGAAGGGCGTCTTACCGGTTTGCTCCAGTCCGGAGAAAACCATACGGATAACCCAGAAGAAAATAATGTCATAGCCGGTAACCAGCACGTCCGTCGGATAGAAATACTCCAGCTCCGGCGTCTTCTCCGGCCAGCCCAGGGTGGAGAAGGGCCACAGTGCGGAGGAGAACCAGGTATCCAGGGTATCCTCGTCCTGGGTCAGGTGGGTGCTGCCGCACTTCGGGCAGACAGCCGGAGCGCCGCCCTTTTTCACCACGATTTCCCCGCAGTCGTCACAGTACCAGGCGGGAATCCGGTGTCCCCACCACAGCTGCCGGGAAATACACCAGTCCTTGATGTTCTCCAGCCAGTGCAGGTAAATCTTGTCAAACCGCTCGGGCACAAAGGTCAGGTTCCCTTCCTTCAGGGTCTCGATGGCTGCCTGGCCCATCTCCTTCATGCGCACAAACCACTGGGGCTTAATCATGGGCTCCACGGTGGTGTGGCAGCGGTCATGGGTGCCTACGGAATGGGTGTGGGGCTCTGTCTTAACCAGGTAGCCGCCCTTTTCCAGGTCCGCCACAACAGCCTTTCGGGCTGCATAGCGATCCAGTCCGGCATAGTTCAGGCCGTTTTCGTTCAGGGTGGCGTCGTCATTTAAGATGTTAATCTCGGGAAGGTTGTGTCTTTTTCCCACTTCAAAGTCGTTCGGGTCATGGGCCGGCGTGATCTTCACGCAGCCGGTACCGAACTCCCTGTCCACGTATTCATCGGCGATCACCGGAATCTGACGGCCGGTCAGCGGCAGCTCAAGCATCTTGCCCACCAGATCCGTATACCTGTCATCCTCCGGATTGACGGCTACCGCCGTATCACCCAGCATGGTTTCGGGACGGGTTGTGGCCACCACCACGTATTTTCCCTCTTCGCCCACGATCGGGTAGCGGATATGCCAGAAAGCGCCCTCCTGGTCCACATGCTCCACCTCCGCGTCGGAAAGGGAGGTCTGGCACTGCGGGCACCAGTTGATGATACGGTTTCCTTTATAAATATAGCCTTTTTCATAAAGGCGTACAAAAACTTCCTCAACAGCCTTCGAACAGCCTTCGTCCATGGTAAAGCGCTCTCTCTCCCAGTCGGCGGAGGCACCGAGCTTGTGCAGCTGGTTGATAATGCGGCTGCCGTACTCTTCCTTCCAGGCCCAGGCATGCTCCAGGAACTTTTCCCGGCCCATCTCGGCCTTGTCCAGTCCCTTTTCCTTGAGCATATTCGTCACCTTCACCTCGGTGGCGATGGCCGCATGGTCCGTTCCGGGCTGCCAGAGGGCTTCATAGCCCTGCATCCGCTTGAACCGGATCAGGATATCCTGCATGGTATTGTCCAGGGCATGGCCCATATGCAGCTGGCCCGTGACGTTGGGAGGCGGCATGACGATGGTAAAGGGCTTCTTGTCGGGATTGACCTTCGCATGAAAATATCCTCTGTCAAGCCACTTGCTGTACAGTCTATCCTCCAGTCCCCTGGGGTTATATGTTTTTTCCAACTCTTTGCTCATGAACAGCCTCCTTGTATACAGTCCGGGCCTGTCCGTAAGGCCCCGGCCGTCCGGCTTTCTGCCGCCGGCGTATATAAAATCAGGCTACATTATAAAGTGAGGAAATGCATTTGTCAAACAAACTCACACACCTTTTCTCTCCACGAACCAGCGGTGGCTGTCTTCATAATATAAATGGCTCTCCCTGCCTTCCACCAGGCAGGTATACATGATACCCGCGCCGCCGTATCTGCGGGAGGCGGCATCCCGGGAGGAAATAATCCGATCGATATGATAGACACGTCCGTCCTCCCACACCAGCTGCACCGGACGCATCTCGCCCTCGCTGGTGAATCTTACCAGTACGTCCACATAAACCTTTGCCGTCTTCATCCTGCCTCTCCTCTGCCTGCCGGCGGGGCCTCCCCCGACAGCCCCTCCGTCAGGTCTCTCTCTTCCGCGCCAGGCGCCCCTTTCGGGGCTTCCCTTCCCGGCGAAAACTTCCGCTGTTTCCCGGCAGCCGGCCGGAAACAGGCTTGACAAAACAGGAAAGTTGATATATCCTATGGGAAAGTTGTTTCCTGTTTTCAATCGTCATTATAGGAAACAGATTTCCCTGTGTCAAGTATTTTTTCGCTTTTTGCGGAAAGTTGTTTCCGGTTTTGGAGGAAGTTATGACATTTGCCGAGAAAATAAGGGCCCTGCGCAGGGCCGCAGGCCTGTCCCAGCAGGAGCTGGCGGAGCAGGCGGGGGTATCCGCCAGGACGGTCCGGGGCTGGGAAACCGCCGGCCGTTACCCGAAGAAGCAGGCGCTGTATGCGAAGCTCTGCGGGATCCTGCACTGCGATTTATCCTATCTGATGACCGATACGGAAAGCTTCATCACCACGGCCGCCGAGCAGTACGGAAGCCGGGGCGAAAGCCAGGCCAGGGCCATCCTGAACCAGACCGCCGCCCTCTTTGCCGGCGGTGAGCTTTCCGAGGACGACCAGCTCGCCTTCATCCAGGAGATCCAGGCCCTCTACCTGGATTCCAAGAAAAAAGCCGGGAAATTCACCCCCAGGAAATACCTCCGGAGCGACGAAGGGGGGAAGGAGGCTTGAGCAGCTATCTTTTTGATGCGGCAGACAGGCTCGTCCGGAAATACAAAACAAGGGACCCCTTCGAGATCCTGGAGGCGATGAAGGTCACCGTATCGGAGACCGACGCCTTCCGGCACCTGAAGGGCTACTGCTTTTTAAGCAACCGTTTCTTCTATGTGGGCATCAGCAGCCGGCTGGACGCCCGGGAGAAGAAGGTGGTGGCGGCCCACGAGCTGGGCCACATCGTCCTGCACAAAAAGCTGCTCTCCGTTGCGCCGATGCAGGATACCCTGCTGTACCGGATGTCCGACAGGACGGAATACGAGGCGAATCTTTTCGCCGCGGACCTGCTTCTGCCGGATGAGGAGGTGCTGCAGCTTGCCGCGGAGGAGGGACAGGATTATTTTTCCCTGTGCCGGCGGATGTATGTCAGCCCGGAGCTGATGAGCTTCAAGCTGTTTTCCCTTATCCGGCGGGGGCACGATGCCCTGCAGCTGCCCCTGGAGCCCGAGGGAGATTTTTTGAAGAGGGAATAAGAATAATAGAATAATCATCTCGCCTGGCGGCAATCATTTTGCTTCTGCTGCTCTGCAGCAAAAATCATCTCGCCTGGCGGCTGCGCTGCAGCAAAAATCATCTCGCCTGGCGGCTCGATGATTTTTGTCGCTGAATATACCGATAATACAGTTCCCGGTGAAATCTTTTTCACCTGACCGAAATAAAAGAAGAATCCCATAGGTGAGTAAACTCCCCCTGGGATTCTTCTTTTGTTTCGACCGGGCGGAACAAGTCCGCCCGGCAAGCTGTATTAGCTGTATGCTCCGCTCGTTATTAAATCAGGTTTTCCGTCCTGGAGATCAGATCTTCCTGCTGGTTTCTGGACAGCTCCACGAAGTAAGCGGAGTAGCCGGCGATACGGACCACCAGGTTCTTGTAAGCGTTCGGGTCCTCCTGGGCGGCACGCATGGTGTCCGTGGAAACGATATTGTACTGGGTTTCCATGCCGCCGTTTTCCAGGTAGGCCTTGGTCATGTCGCGCAGCTTGATGATTCCGTCGTCCCTGGCCACTGCCGTGGGATGGATACGGATATTCAGCGCCAGGCCGTCCATGAATTTGCCCTGGTCGTAGCAGCAGGAGGAAAGAAGCACAGCCGTGGGACCGTTTTTGTCTCTGCCCTGGGCGGGAGAGGTGGCATCCGCCAGCGGATCGCCGAATTTACGGCCGTCCGGGGTAGCCCAGGTGGTTACGCCCTGGGCGATGTGGTCGGAAGCGCCGTACAGGCCGGCCTTGAATACCTTGTAATGGTCGCCGGAAATCTGGGTGCAGGTCCAGTAATAGCTGTCAATCGCCCATTTCATGAAGCGGTCCGCGTAGGGATCGTTGTTGCCGAAGTGGGGAACCTCCCGGATAATCTGCTGCCGCAGCTCCTCATAGCCTTCCCAGTTGGCCATAACCGCATCATACAGCTCTCTGGTGGTAATGAGCTTCTTGTCGAAGCACATGTACTCGATGGTGGACAGGGAGTCGGCGATGGTGGCAAGACCGGTGGCGGTACCGCCGTGGGAGGTGTATTTCGCACCGCCCCAGGTGCAGTCAAGGCCCTTCTCCATGCAGCCTTCGATGGAGATGGACATGCCTACGGCCGGCGCCACGAACTCGGTCAGGTATTCCACATAGTGGTTGATGGAGGCATAGGCCTTCAGCACATACAGGGCCATCTTCTCATAGGCTTCTTCCACTTCCTCGATGCTCTTCATGTCATAGAGGAAGCCGGTGTGCAGGGAGGACTGGTAGCCGTTGGTGGGATTCCTGCCGTCGTTGATGGCGCAGGCGAAAATCGTGCCGTAATGGCAGGAATAGGGCGGATTGATGCCGCAGGGCTGGGCATAGTCGTTGCCGGAGCCCGTAACCTCCTGACAGCCGATGATGGCGTAGTTCCTGGCATCCTCCAGGGAGAAGCCCAGCTCCTTCATGCAGCCGGGAATAATAATATCGTCGTTCTGGATCAGAGGCAGGCCGCCCACAACGGTGGTGGCGGTCAGGGCTACCTCCCAGAGCTTGTCCGGCGTCTTCGTGGATACACGCAAGGATACGGTGGGATCATGCAGCTGCAGCCTGGCCACGGTTTCCAGGGTCATATAGGTGACTTCATTGGTGGCGTCCAGACCGGTCATCGGGTCGCAACCGCCGATGGTGGTATGCTGATAGGTGTTGCCCACGCCGGTGGTCTGCATCTGTCTTCTGGGGGCGCCGCCGTAGTAGCAGTTCAGCTTCAGGAAGAAGCAGTCCACGATTTCCTGGGCGGTGTCCAGATCAATGGTGCCGGCCTTCAGCTCTCTCTCCAGATAAGGCCAGGTGTACTGATCGAAACGGCCCATGGAGGTGGCGGAATACATGCTCTCGGAGTTCAGGAACAGCTTGTAAAGGGCTGCCGCCTGGCAGGCCTGCCAGAAGGTCTCCACCGGATTTTCCGCGATCCAGTGCAGGTTCTTCGACATGGTTTCCAGCTCGCCTTTTCTCTTCTCATCGGTTTCCGCCGCTGCTTTTTCCGCTGCCAGGTCACCATAGCGGTGAATCATGATCATGGCCGCATCGCAGGTGTCCACCACTGCGGTGTAGAACAGGTATTTTCTCATGTCGTGGCCCATGATGTCATTTCTGTGCTCCGCCACCCATTTGGCCGCGTCGTCACGGATTTTCTTATAGCCCACGGTCAGGATTTTCTGGTAGCCGGGGGTCATATGACCCGCGTTCATTACCATCAGGGGCGCCTTCTTGTTGAACTGCATGACCACGTTCAGGTCACAGAGCTCATCGTAGCCCTCCGGTCTCCAGGCATCGCCGTAGGTGGAAATCCTGTGCTCCTGCCACCAGGGATCCAGATCTTTAAGCACCTGCAGATCCTCCGGGGAAACCACGATATCCAGCTCAGACCCCTCCGGGCTGTGATACAGGCCGTCCTCCCGCATCGTATATTCGCCGCTTTCCACCATGGGAACAATCCAGCCCGCAGAACCGGACCATTCCGGCTGGATGACGCCGCCGAAGGCATAGCGGTTGTTGTTGCCCACGATCAGCTCGCCCTCGTCGATTCTTAAGGTCTTTCTTTCCATATAATATTTAATTGCCTTCGCCCGAAGCAGGATGGGCAGCATATGATAATTCTGCTTGTAAAATTCGGTAATCACCGCCGGGCGCTCCGAATCCACCTGGAGCACACGGTCCCTTACCCGTACCGCCAGATCCTTAACCCTGGGTGTCACTGGTCTCCACTGATGCATAAATATACCTCCTTAACTGTATTTAACATAATTATCCGTTAAATAACGATACTAAAAGAAATTGAACCTCTCTCATTATCATCTATTCTGCCGGTTCTTTCCATCAGCAAAATTGCACAGAAAAAAATGGCCGGTTTTGGTTATCCCGACCATGTTTTCCCACAGAAAACAGCAGGGACGGAGTCTCCCCCATCCCTGCTGCTTTCGTATGAAGCGCTGCATCAAAGCGCGTGCTCTGTTCTGGAAATGAAATCGTCCTGAACGGATTTGGACATCTCCACAAAGGCTGCGGAGAAGCCTGCGATACGCACAATAAGGTTCTTGTACTTGTCCGGATTCTTCTGGGCATCGTGAAGCTCATCCACGGATACCACATTGAACTGCACCTGCATGCCGCCCAGGTCGAAGAAGGTCTCGATAACGTTCTTGATCTTCTCCTGGCCCGCGGGATTGGCCAGAACCGTCTTGGAGAACTTGATGTTCAGCTGGTCGCCGTTGCCGATATCGATATGCGGCAGCTTGGATGCGCTGTGCAGGTAAGCGGTGGGACCGTGCTTGTCCATGCCCTGCTTCGGGGAAATGGCTTCCGCCAGCGGATCCCTGGCTTTACGGCCGTCCGGGGTGGCCCAGGTCTTGGAGCCGTAGTATACGTTGGTGGTCATGGTAAAGGTGCCGGGTCTCCAGGTGCCCCTGGGGCCGGTGGCATTGTTGATGATGTCGCAAAACTGTTCCATGGCCCAGGCAGCCCATTTGTCTGCCCGCTCATCGTTGTTGCCGTAGTGCGGACATCTGCCGTCAACGATCTGCCGGAGCTCCTCGTGGCCTTCCCAGTTGTCCATGATGGCGTCGTAAAGCTCTCTCGTGGTGCAGATCTTTTCATCGAAGCACAGGTATTCGATGGCGGCAAAGGAGTCGGCCACGTTGCCGATGCCGGTACAGGTTACGCCGGTGGAATTGTACTTCGCGCCGCCGTAGGTAACGTCCTTGCCGGATTCCATACAGCCGTCGATGGTCGCGGAGGCCACCGGGCAGGGCAAGGTGTAGCGGTAGGCGATTTCCGCCAGGTTCGCGCAGGTCACATGCCAGCCGAGGTAGAATTCCGCCGTCTTCCGGAAGGCCGCCTTGAAGTCCTCCATGGATTCCATCTCATACAGGTAACCCGTCTCCGGGCCGCCTCTGTAGCCGTTGAAGGGGTTGATGCCGTTGTTCACGGTAAGAACCACCGCATTGGCGATATTCCAGAAGCTCTCGCCGCCGGTGGCGCCGCAGCAGGGCCACTCGTTGCCGCAGCCGGAGGGCTCCACGCAGCCGATCAGGCAGTAGTTTCTCGCATCCTCCAGGGTGTAGCCCTTCTTCAGGAGCGCCGGGATGATGATATCGTCGTTCTCGAAGGTGGGCATGCCGCCGCAGATGGAGGAGGACTCGATACCGATCTTCCAGATTCTTTCCGGCAGGTTCTCATGCACACGCACGGAAAGGGAGGGGCTGTACATATACAGACGGGCGTAGCACTGGATCAGGTTGAAGGTCAGCTCGTTGCAGGCATCGTTGCCGTCCTTGTCCACGCCGCCTACGGAGAAGTGCTGGCCGGACTCGATGGTGCTGCCGTGATGGATGACCGTCTCGGTACCGTCTTCGTTCTGGATAACGGTGGGCGGCATCTCGGTCTGGGACCGGGTGTACTCCGCGCCCTTAAGGATAAAGGAGTCGGTGATCTCCTGGGCAAATTCCTCGGTGATGGTGCCCGCTGCCAGCTCCGCATCCAGGAAATGGCCGGCATACTGGTCAATACGGCCGTAGGTTACGCCGTGGTTCTGGCCGTCCAGGCACTGACAGAGCATATAGAAGTTAATGGCCTGCATGGCATCCCAGAAGGTCTTGCAGGGATATTCCACGATATAGGAGAAGGACTCGGCCATGGCGCGCAGCTCGGCCTTTCTCTTCTCATCGAAGCGGTCCTCTTCCGCCATTTCGGCACATTTCGCGCCGTAACGCTTTGCCAGGGTGATCATACCCTCGCAGACGATGGCCACGGATTTGTAGAAGAGGTATTTTTCCGCATCGTTGCCGAAGCAGTGACCCTCCAGGGCCTTCATCTTCGCTTCCGCCTCTTCCTTGATGGATTTCATGCCCCGGTGTACGAATTTGTCATAGTTCGCGCAGTAGTGGCCCTCGGGCCGGCCGGCGATGGCGCCGTGCACCTGAACGCCGTTCTCATCCACCATGCCCACATTGCAGTAGGGCAGGTTCAGGTATTCCAGACAGCCGGAATTGTACAGGGTCCACATGCTTTCCGGAAGGGCCGCGGTCTGGTGGGCCGAGGTGGATTTATCCTTCCAGAAATCCGCAACGGAAGCAAAATATTCCCTGTCCTCGTCCGTCATCAGCTGACGGGCGCCGTCGGTCTGCCACATGTCATGGAAGGCCTTGTCATCGCCCTTGACGGAGGCGAACAGTCCGGGATCTCCCCAGTCCACATAGGGAGAAAGGGCACGGTAGGTTTTGCCCTGGTTGCCAACGATCAGTTCTTCGTCCTCCACCCTTACGGTCATCTGTTCACACAGGTCACGGAAGAATTTCGCCCTGCGTACAAGGGGGAAGTCCGCCGCATTCCGCTTGTAGGATTCCGTCAGAATACGGGTACGTTCCGAGTCACACCACATGTCATGGTATTCCACGTCTTTAAACCTCTGCCAGATCCGGTGAATCCTGTCGGTAACCGGCCTGATTAAGCTGTTGCCGTCAAACATAATATGTTTCCGCCTTTCTTTGCAAATTTCCTGCTAATATCCTTTTTATATCATATTCTTTTTTTATCAGCCCGTCAATTGCACAAGTTCCACAAGAAAAAATTGTAAAAATTGACGATATCATCCCGGCATTTTCGGGATGTGGTCAGCCGGCCGGACCAGCTTCATTTTCAATGCCTGCCTGGGGCATTTTACGGTGCATACCCCGCAGCCGTGGCACCTGTCCGGATCCACGAAGGCCTTCCCTTCCTTCACCTGCACGGAGGCATGGAACATACAGGTCCTTTCACAGGTTCCGCAGCCCACACACTGCTCCGGCTTTGCCAGGTACGCCTGAAAACGGCTTTTCGAAAAGCCCTGGGGCCCCTCCGCTTCGTACAGTATCCGCATCCCGCAGCCGCAGTCATCGCCGCAGTTGCACATCACCATCAGCATACGGCCGTTATTGGCGGTATAGTAGGTTCCGTTGTTCTCGATATGCTCGATTTTCTCCAGCAGCTCCTCCCTTGTGGGAACATACGCCCCGTAAACCGAAGCAAAATACCCGGCCCGCGGGCCTACGATAATACACAGGCCGTCCTTCTGCTGCCCGGTTTCCCCGGTCTCGCCCCTGAACATTTCCGGATGGTATTCCCCGGTTTCGGCAATGGACCACGCCGCCCGGCAGGGACAGCGGGCAAAGGCAATTCGGTCTGGCAGCATGTCAAGCAGCATCTGCGGCATGTTTTCGCAGGGCATAACCCCCGGAAGGGCTTTGACCGACTTCCATTTTGGGACAATACGGAAGGTTCCGTCAGGCACGGATCTGCCCGGCAGAAATGCATCCCAGGCAATCATCAGCCGGGCTGCGGCCCGGTCCTTCTCCCCGTCAAATTTCGCCTGCGCAAAATAGTAATCCTTCATAAAGGCGATGTTGGTTATCCGGTCATACCCGTCCGCAAGCTTCATGATTTTCCCCCGGACCGCCATGTCCTCCAGAAGCTTTTCCGCCTCCTCCTCCGTTATTCCGCAGGCGGCTGCAGCCTCCTTTGCCGTACCCGGAAGGGCACAGGCCGCCTTCGCTTCCGGATAGGAAAAGATTTTCTTCATTACATAAGGCGCCAGCTCCGGCCTGCCTGCCGCAAAGCCCTCCGCCAGTATCCTGTATTCCTCCTCAACCTCGGGAAGGGGACCTCCCCAGAGCGCTTCCATTTCCTTTACAGTCAGTACATTTCCCATCTTCTGCCTCCTGTCTCAGAGCGGATAGTCCATCTCATTTTCATCCAGAAAAAGCTTCAGCATATTCTCAAGCTTCAGGTATGCATCCTCTGTTTTGTCAAGGGGCGTGCCCGCAAGCCCGTGGCGGACAACCTCCTTCTCCTGCCCGAGCCAGCCGAGATACCGTATATCCTTCCCTTCCAGATACTCCGTAAGCAGCTCCGCTGTCTCCTCATCCGGAACCTTGTTCAGGATGGTCCGGAACCGGGAAATACCGAGGCCCTCCGCCATGTATTTCACCTTTTCCGCCACCTCCAGGGAGTCGAGGGAAGGCTCTGCCACGGCAATCACCGTATCCGCGCCTCTTTCCACGCCCCGGCCGAAGCTTTCCACCCCGGCCTCCGTGTCCGCGATGACCACCTCTCCCTCCTGCAGTTCCAGATTCAGCATAAGCAGCTGCGCCAGGGCACCGATGGAGCAGGCGCAGCCGGCGAAGGGATCCTCCAGCTTTCCCGCGGTCACCAGCATCAGGTTCCCTGCTGCAGAGAGATAGTCCGCCGGGATATCCGATATGTCCAGGTCTTCCCGCAGCCAGGAAGGGCTCTCTGCCGGCTCAAACCGGCTGTCCGGACGCTTCAGCATGCTTTCACAGGGCGGAAGGCCCAGTGCCCTGGCCAGGGTCGGATTGGATTCGTCGGTGTCCAGCACCAGTACACGGTAGCCCAATGAGGAAAAGGCCCTGGCAAAGGCAGCGGTTACCGTACTTTTCCCAACGCCGCCCTTACCGCAGACGGCTATTTTTTCCACTCTTCGGGGACGCGGGACGTTTTCCCGGATATAGGCCCGAAGCTTTTCCGCTGCCTTCGCATACGCTTCCCTGGTCCCCGCAGTGCAGAGGCCGCAGTGAATGCAGCCCTCCGTTCCCGGCGCCATCGCCCCTAACGGACAATGAAATCCGCCCATTTCTCTTCTCCTTTTTCTGTTGTCTGTCCTTCTTTTGCAATACAATCTGATCTCATCGTAAGGCCTTGGTTTTTCTCCGTCAATTGACTATTTTACCGATTCCCGGCAGCCTTTCTTTAACAAATTGAACAGAATCCGGCCGTATGTCTGTCCGTTTTCACCTTCTTTTGGGATTGCCATTTTCCGTGGCAGATGCTAATATGCTTTAAAATTGCCTGCGGGAGCGTGTAAATCATGAAAAGCCTTTTCAGCAAAAATTCCCTCTTTCTTCTTCTGGCTGCCTTCATCTGGGGAATCGCCTTTGTCGCCCAGACCGTGGGCATGGACTACATCGGTCCCTTCACCTTCGGCGGTATCCGCTACCTTCTCGGCTTTCTGGTGCTGCTGCCCGCGGTGTTCTTCCGCTGCCGGAAGGACAGAAGCATACTGAAAAACCCGGTGCGGAAGAAAAGCCTCCTGCTCGGCGGGCTTTGCTGCGGCATCTTCCTTTTTGCCGCCTCTTCCCTGCAGCAGATTGCCCTGATTACGGCGCCTGCAGGCAAAACCGGCTTCATCACCGCCCTGTATATCGTGCTGGTGCCCGTCTTCAACCTGCTCCTGTTCCGCAAAAAAGCCTCCCGTTTCGTCTGGATTGCAGTGCTCCTGGCGGTCTTCGGCCTGTACCTGCTGTGCGGTGGCGGCGGCTTCTCCATGACAATGGACGAGCTGCTGACCTTCCTCTGCGCGGTGCTTTTCGCCTTCCACATCCTGGTCATCGACCATTTTGTCCGGGAAGCGGACCCGGTAGGGCTTTCCTGCCTGCAGTTTCTGACCGCCGGCATCCTCTGCCTTATCGCGATGGGCATCGCCGGTGAGCGGCCCACCCTGTCCGACGTTGCCGCGGCCTGGCTGCCCCTTCTCTATGCCGGCGCCGGCTCCTGCGGCCTGGCCTACACCTTCCAGATCATCGGCCAGAAGGGCACGGATCCGGCAACGGCCAGCGTGCTGCTGTCCCTGGAATCCTGCTTCTCCGTCCTGGCGGGCTTCGTCCTTCTTCACCAGTCCCTGACCCCGATGGAGCTGATCGGCTGCGCGCTGATGTTCGCGGCAGTGCTCCTGGCCCAGGTGCAGCCGAAGGCTGTCAATGAACAAAAAGAGGACATTGCCTCCCAGCAATGTCCCCGGTAAATATCTCTTCTATTACTGTTAAATCAGCACCGCAGCATATAGCCGCCGTCTATCACCTGCACCGTTCCCGTAATCTGGGCCGCGGCCGGTGATGCCAGAAAGACTGCCAGCGCGCCGACCTCGATGGGTTCGCCGAAGCGGCCGGCCACCGTCTGTTTATTGATGTAGCTGAGATTCTCCTTCGGAATATGGACCGACAGCTCGCTGTTGGTAAAGCCCGGCGCGATGCCGTTCACCCGGATATCGTATTCGCCCAGCTCCACCGCCATGCATTTTGTAAAATGGTTCATGGCCGCCTTCGCGCAGGAATAGGGGCTCATGGGCTGTCCGTGGTTCACCATAAAGCCGGCATTGGAGGTAATGTTGATGATGCAGCCGCCCTTTCCGGCGTCGCGCATTCTCTTTGCCGCCTCATAGGTCATATGCACACAGCCGTTCAGGTCTGTATTGACCACCTTGTACCAATCCGTCAGGTCTTCATCCATGTCCAGAAGCGCCTTCGTGCAGGAAACGCCCGCATTGTTCACCAGGATATCGATGCCGCCGAAGGCCTCACACACTGCCTCCACAGCCGCGCGCACGCTGGGCAGGCTGGTCACATCGCAGGAAAAGCTTCTGTAGGTTCCGCCGAAGACGGAAAGCGCCTCCACGGCTTCCGCCGCCTTTTTGGTATCCCGGCACAGAATCGCGATATTTGCGCCGCTTTCGGCCATGGCCTGCGCGATACCGAAGCCCAGGCCGCGGTTTCCGCCGGTAATCACTGCCGTCTTTCCGCTCAAATCAAAGGCATTTTTCATGCCTGTAATGGGTTGAATCATCTGTCCGTCCTCCTTTTCCTTATTCTGGGACAGCTTACTCCTCCGCCTTTTTCTGATTTTCTCTGATCCGGTCCAGGGCAATCCTGTATCCGTCATTTCCGTAGACCAGGGAACGGTTCACCCTGCTGATGGTGGCTGTGGACGCCCCTGTTTTCTGGGAAATCTCCATGTAGGTATTGCCTTCACTGAGCATTCTTGCCACCTCCAGCCGCTGTGAAAGGGACAGCAGCTCGTTAATGGTGCAGATATCCTCGAAGAAACTGTAGCATTCCTCCTTTGTTTTCAGTGTCAATACTGCATCGAAAAGCTGCTCCACAGCCTCTGTGTGAATACTCTTGCTCATTGCCCCTCCTTGTTTCACTGTTCACCGCGGTGAACGACGGTTGTTTTTCACTTTAAATCGATAAACCGAGATAATTATACATCTTTGTTAAAGGGATTGCAACGGCGAGATAAATATTGTATACTGTTTAAAGGGATTAAACTAATATTACATTGTGAGGTGCAATTCTTATGAGAGACAGCGACGTTATCAACCATGTGAAGACTCTGTGCAAAGAAAAAGGCTGGACTTACTACAGGCTTGCGCAGGAAGCGGGCATTCCCTATTCCACTCTGAACAATATGCTCCACCGGGACAATATTCCCACCGTTCCCACCATCCAGAAGATGTGTGACGGCATGGGCATCACCCTTGCTGATTTCTTCGCAGGGGATATCGGAGACGCGCATCTGACCACCAGCCAGAAGGAGATCCTTGGTATTTTCGCCAAGCTTTCTCCGGAAGACAGAAAGTATCTTATCGCTTACGGCAAGGGTCTTGCCAGAATGAAACAGTAATATTTTAATGCAGGAAAACAGCTGTCCTTATGTAATGAGGACAGCTGTTTTCGCTTTACGGCAGATATTGCGCGAAAAAGGAGGACTTATGGGCACCATCACCACCAAAGACAACGTGGAAATCTATTATGAGGAATACGGTTCCGGGGACAGATATGTTCTCTGCACCCAGGTCAGTCACGGGAAATACTCCCTGGAAAAGGAGCTGGCCAAACGGGGCTTTCATGTATTCCTGCTGACCAACCGGGGCTTCGGCCGTTCCACCCATGTAACGGAGGATTACGGGGATTACTGGTATGACCGCTTCGCAGACGACGTCATCGAATTTGCGGACCAGATGGGCATAGACCGTTTTGTCTACTCCGGCAATTCCCACGGTGCCGGCACCGGCTGGCATGTGGTCTTAAATCACCCGGAGCGGGTCATCTGTTTCTTCGCCATGGTGCCCGGCCCCCACAACCTGGACGAGGGCAAGATGTCCTTCCGGTCCATGGGCATGGCAGGCATGCAGGTGAAGCCGCCCGTCTTCCGTTTCCCGAGTGACGATCCGCGCATTATGGCCCGGTTTGCCGAGCAGGACGCCTATGAGGAGGCGCGGAAAAGCGAGCCGGACTACAAGGAGGTTTACGAATCCCCCGAAACCATGGCCATTGATTACGGCCGGCCCCTGCGCAGCTACGGTACCGAGGAAAAGGTGGTGGAAGCCCTGAAAACCATCAAAACGCCGGTTCTCATCGTCGGCGGCATGGAGGACAGTATTTCCCGCCCGGACCTGATGCTGCGTTCCGCCAAGGCCCTGCCCAACTGCAAGCTGGTTATCCTTTCCCGCTTCGCCCACGACCTGGCCGTCTGGGAGGATATCGCCGATGATGCAGTGCGCTTTTACGAAAATGTAGTGAAGACGGGCTACTTCTACGACCCGCCTGTTAGTGATAACAACTGACCCGGGCCGAGCCCCCAATCAGTCGCTTTCCGGCGCAGAATCAACCGGATTGAACGAGGCCGTATTTGAGCAAGCTGATAAGAAATGTCGAAAGTGA
>CADBNF010000005.1 GCA_902796005.1 uncultured Lachnospiraceae bacterium
AACGCCGCACCCGCAAAAGACGGACAAGGGGAAAATTCTGCGTCTACCATACCAGAATTTTCCGCGAACCGAAGCGAGTTTTGATCAACAAAACTCGGTGAGTTGAGCGGGACCCGCAGTCCGGATTTGAGAATGCGGCAGGTTTTCAACGGCGAAGCGTCACGTCGGCGGTTCTTCTGCCGGGGCAGTTTTTAACACGCACGGCCGGTTCAACCGAGTTGATTCCGCCGGAATAAGAATGATTTTACAACTATTTTTTTATTTGTATCCTCCGGCGGCAAGCCGTACACATTCGTAGGCACCGTCGTAATCGCCCGCCGCCTTCATCTCGTCGATTCTGCGGCAGAGGTGGGCGTAAAGGTCCGGATCGGAAAGAAGCCGGTCAATCATTTCGTTGGCGGATTTCTCCGTGGGACATTCAAAGGTACCGTCGCCGGCCTCCTGGGAGGCGATGGCGCCGTACACCTCATGCCCGCCGATATGCTTCATGAAAAGCTTCGGAATGGGATAATAGGCCAGCTCCGAAGGCTTCGTGATGAGGATATCACACCGGGGCATCAGCAGGTTCGTGGCGTAAACCGCCTTGAAAATATCCCTGTCGCACACCGCGGTGATGCCCTCCGCCGGTCCCTCGGCAAGGGTGGCGGCATAGGCCTTCAGGCCGTCGTAGTCATTGAAAAACTTCCGCACCGCCAGGCCGCCCAGGGCAGACTGCATCTTTTCGAATACATCCTCGTGATCGCCGAAATTGATGAAGACCGCAGCGCGTCCGCTCTTCACATAAGGCACCAGATGCCTGACCATAGCCAGGAACTGGTCAAAGCCGGCGCCGGCACCGCCGACGGTCAGCAGGAAACGGACCGGACCCGCGCCATTGGCCCGGGCAACACGCTTTTCGTTGTCCTCCTTCAGGTTTACCAGAAGCTCGTGGTCCACATAGCGGCCCACCATCTTCAGATCCTTCTCCGGCATCCCCTTAAGCGGTGTTTTCGCAAATCCGTTCATCATCTTGTAGCCCAGATAGGCGAAATTCGTCTGTACCGTATGGATGGCGCCCTCGGACAGGTGCAGGGCCATGGGCCAGTTGTCCGGGATGGCGTTAACCACGTGGGTCATGCCCGCATGCACCGCACCCTGGCTGGGCCAGACGTGGGTGGCAATATAAGGCACATCCTTGGGCAGGGAAGCCAGAATCGGTACAAGAAGCTCCGCATTCTTCTGGTCCTTCGCATTGTAGGTCAGCTGCCGGAAGCCCTCACTGTTCAGAGGCTCCCAGATAAGCCGGTTGAAAAGTCTGGATTTCTGGGAAAGTCTGGAGGCCAGGGAATACAGTCTGTTCTGCTCCTGGATCATTTTGGAGCCGGTGGCATCAAAGCCCGCCAGGTCCAGCCAGTAAGGCCGATAGCCCAGGGCAGCTGCGCAGCTGGCCATGGCAATACTGATCCGGTAGTGGCCGAAGCCCATACGGATATTGCCGACAACCAGGGCATTTTCCGCCAAGGGCTCCGCCTCGTCGGCAAAAACAAGCTTTTTCGCGCCGATAAAATCCAGGGTGGGGATATCCTCCGTACCGAAAACATACTGCTTTGCCGTATCATCCCCGTATTTTCCGATATATTTCTGTCTGGCCTTTTCCGCCTGACGTATGGTTTTTTCATCAATGGGGTTGCCGAAAATCACTGAAGTTCTGTCAGTCATGAAAAACTCCCTCTTTTCTTATCTCATTTTCCCGCTGCTCATGTCGTAGATGAGGCTGTGTATCCGGTCTTCCAGCCGGTAAACAATCACCACCTCCGAACCGCTTCTGCGGTAATGCAGCACCTCCGCCTTATGGAAAAGGTCAAGCGTATCCTCCAGCAGTTTCTTCTTCTCTCCTGTATATTCCGCGATGTTGTCCGAGGTCATCAGGAGGGAGCCGAAAAGCGCATTGATGGTGGCAAGGCTCCTTCTCTGGTCCGCATCCATGCTGATGTTGTCGTCCCGCAGGAGGAAGACGTCCGGGTCGTTCATGAAGAGCCGGCCGTTCATGGGGCTTCGGAAAATGGTGTTGAGCAGGGTCACCTTAGTGGAAATCCGTTCCGGATGGAAAAGCCGCATATAGGCCACGTCGTCGAATTTCAGGGATACGTCCGGGCCGATCCGGCAGAAATCAAATTTCTCCGCCGCATTGAAAAGGGTTGCCCCGCAGCCCAGGATGTACTTTCCTTCCAGCTCCCCCCGAAGGAGGGCATAGGCATATTCCGAGGTCTCCGCCCGGGTTTTTCCGGCAAGGGGCTTCAGGTTGACCGCATACAGGAAATCCAGCTTGAAGAAATCAAAGCCCATGTTTACATAATGCCGCAGCACGCTCCGGATATAATCCACCGCCTCCGGATTGTTCAGGTCCAGGGGATAGTCCCCGCTCCAGTTGCCGCCGGCGTAGATGAACTTTCCTTCTTCATCCTTCGCAATCCAGTCCGGATGCTCCTTCATCAGGGCGGATTCCGTTTCGGCCACAAAGGGTGCCAGCCAGATACCGGCCAGCAGCTTTCTGCCGTGGATTTTTTCCACGATGCCGGAAAGTCCTTCGGGGAATTTCACGGGGTCCACGCTCAGCCAGTCCCCGACCTTGGTTTCGAAACCGTCGTCAATCTGGAACAGGTCAAACCGCTCATCCGTACCCTCCAGGGTGGAATCAATGAGCTTTGCATTGATATCCTGGTAATGGTTGTACCAGGAGGTGTAGCCGAACAGCTTCCGGTTCGTCACCGGCGTAAAGGAGTCAAAGTACCTGCTGCCGTCCTCCTCCGTAACGTAATCAAAGACGGTAAAGCTTTCCCCGGCTTCCAGCATCCGGCCTTCCACGTCACTTTCCAGGCGCACCCTGCCCGTATTATCCGTAAACCGGATAAAGAGATAGGCGTTTCGGTAGTTGAAGCTGCCGATAAAGAAGGGCTTCGCCCCTTTGACGTAGGCATAGTCAAAGCCGGTGCGCTCCCCCTTCGGCATGGGCCGGAAGGCCTGGGAACCGTATTCCTTAAAATGAAAGCGGTTCTGGATGGGCCGCGGTACCCGGGAAAGGTCATTTAAGTATTCCCCCCGGGCAAATTCTTTCGTCTCCGTCCAGGACTGGTAGCCGTTGGCCATGACCAGGTCCCCGGCGGTATAGGTAAGGTCCGTATCCAGGAAAGCCTTCTGAAGGCAGACCGGCTTTGCGGCGGTCACCGTTACGGTATGCCGGCCGTCCCTGCGGTCTTCGGTCAGCTGAAGGTTTTCATCCGATGCGGAACAGGTAACATTTCTGCCCTGACAGCTGTAGGTGATTTCCATTTTCAGTCCTCCGGAATCAGTCCTCTTTGTTTTGCCGGGCCGCAGCTTCCTCCTGCTCGTGTCCCTTTTCGATGATGCCCATGACCGTCTTTTCCTTATAGAAGAGGATGATAATCATGGCCACAACGCAGAGAATCAGGGCAATCACCAGGCTCAGGCGGTAGCCGCTGCCGTCATTGCGGATAATCTGCTCTCCGTTCGAACCGATGTCCGTATACTGGCCGATAACCGCCAGGGAGGTGAAGATCACCATGGCGACGGACTGGCCCAGCTTGAAGGCAAAGGTTCTGGCGGCGTAGAACATGGCATCCCGGTTTTCGCCGGTCTGGATGTAATCACTCTCGGCGATATCCGCCACAATGGCCTGGGGAATAACGCCCAGGATGGACAGGGGGATACCCACCAGGATACAGATGATGAAGCCGTAGACCAGGTTGGGGATAAAGGTAACCTTTCCCGCAAAGGAGGAAACCAGGAAGGCGATGGCAAAGAGGGCAAAGCCCGCCACCAGCAGCTTCTTTTTACCGAATTTCCGGGAAAGCATGTTGACGAAAATATAGCAGACGAAGGTCACCAGGGTCATGAATATGTACAGAACCATGTAATTGTCCAGCTCCAGCAGGACCTCCACATAGTAGATGAACCCGGTGTTGAAGATGGTAATGCCGATCCAGTAAATGATGTCCGAGAACACGAACACACGGAAATGCTTGTTTTTGAAGGTCTTGCCCAGGGACTTGAAGGCATTTTCCTTCACGGGCGGCGTATTGTCATAGTCCTTTTCCTTAATGATAAAGGCCGGCAGGATCATGCAGACAAAGGCAATGGCGGCAAGGACAGCCAGGGTGAGTCTTGCGCAGAAATAATAATCCCAGCCTGTGGCGGCCTGCACGCCCTCCCAGATCATCTTGCCCGCAAAGGCAATGCCGGTGCCCAGGATGTAGGTCAGGGAAATGTAGGTGGAAATATCCATCCTGTCCTTCTGGCTTCTTCCCAGCACGGGGATCAGGGCGTTATAGGGGGTACAGTAGGCGGTCATGCAGATGTAGAATATCACCATGGTGACAGCCAGCCACACGATATTGATCGGGGATTCTCCCCGTACGGGACAGCAGAACACCAGCACGGTCACCAGGGCAAAGGGAAAAGCGGAAAACCGCATGAAGGGAATTCTCTTTCCCAGCTTGCTTCCGCAGTTGTCGGACATGCCGGCGATCCAGGGGTCCGTTACCGCGTCCACGAGCCGGCCGAAGGCGGTGATAAGGCCGATAACCGTAAGGCCCAGAAAGGTGGCGCTGGTCACAAAGGTGATGACGCCGTTGTCCGTGGAATCCGGCAGATAAAAATTAACCAGCAGGTTGGCGATAATGCCGGACAGAATGGACCAGCCCAGCTGTCCGATGGCAAATACCCATTTGATTTTCGCAGTTACTTTCTTCATCTTCAATCCTCCGTTCGGATGGTTTTTCACACAACGATACCGCTATTTTACAAAGAAATCCGCTGCCGAAGATAGGACTTATATCTGTCTTTTCACTACTTATTTGAGCATTTCCGGACAGCTGTCCGCCGATAATGAAAAAAAGCAGGTATTATCCTGCCTTTTTCCGAAATATATCGTATTATTTTCTGTGATCCGCCGTTTTTTTCGTTGTATTTCGCGCCGCAAACGGTTGTTTTGCGGAATTGGCCGTTCTTTACGCCCTGCCGGCAGCCTCTGCCGCACAGGGGAAGCCGTAGGCGCTCTCCGCGGCGGTAACCGCCCGGAGAATGGCTTCACTGATGACGTCCGCCGCAATCATGCCCACCACATCCTGGTCCGCGTACACCTCGCCGGCGGAAACCGCATAGATGCTGTCCCCGTCCATGGTGGTGTGCACCGGATGGATGGACCTGGCATACCCGTCGTGGCCCATGCCCGCAATCTTGCACAGCTGGGCTTTGGAAAATTTTGCATTGGTCAGGATAACCCCGATGGTGGTATTGTTCGCAAATCTGTTTTTGACCACCTCAATCTTTTCCTCCAGGACCGCTGCCGTACGCCGGAAGCCTTTCCCGTCTTCGCTCAGCAGTCCCGCGACCTGCTTTCCCGTCTTCCAGTCCAGGATATCCCCCAGGGCATTCACCGCCATGATCGCGCCGACCTGCAGGCCGTCCGTCTCAATGGCGCAGCTGCCGATACCGGATTTCGTACAGCAGCTCATTCCCAGGATCTTGCCCACGGTACAGCCGCAGCCCGCGCCGTAATTGCCATCCCGGTAATTCGGGTTTTCAAAGGCATTTTTTGCCGCTTCGTAGCCCATGGCCGCATCCGGCCGTACAAAAGGATCCCCCACTGTGAGGTCGAAGAGGTCCGACTGGACCACCAGGGGAACCTTCGTGACCCCCACGTCATAGCCCACGCCCCTCTGCTCCAGATATTCCATGACGCCGCTGGCTGCGCTCAAGCCGAAGGCGCTTCCGCCCCCGATGACCACGGCGTGGATGGACTGGGCCGCCATCAGCGGATCCAGCAGGGTGCTCTCCCGGGAAGCCGGTCCGCCGCCCCGGATATCAAGGCCTGCCCGCATGCCCGCTTCCGACGCCACAACCGTGCAGCCGGTGCCGGCTGCGGCATTTTCCGTCTGGCCGATGATAAATGGATGTATGTCTGTGACTGCGATTTCTTTTACCATTCTTCCTCCTGTCCGGAAATGAAAGCCGTTGATACTGTGTGCAGCCATTTCTTGCTTTTTCGTTTTTTTGCCTCAGTTATAGGCAACTGCGCCGTCCCAGTCAAAATGCTGGTAGTCCTTCTCCGGCCCCCAGTCTCCGCCCCAGGAAAAGCCGTAGCGCTTGAAGGTCTGTACCGCGAGGTCCTCATTGCTCAGCATGTGATTTTCCGCGGAAGCCCCGGTCCGGTCCGCATATATCCAGCTGCCGGCAGGGCCGTCCACCGTACCGTCCGCATTGACATAGGGATTCTCATAGGGGTTCAGGTCTATGGCAGTGCCCAGGGCGTGATTGGAAAGGGTCGTGGCACTGTTGGAAGCCATCCGGTAATTGAAGGCGGAGGTGTTGTTGTCCTCGATGGAGGCCTCGTCCGAATTGCCGTCCCGGTCCAGCCAGTTCATCTCTGAGGGCACGTCGTAATAATTGTCCACCAGGATCATTTTATTGATCGGGTAGTCATAGGCATACAGCTCCCGCATCACGCCCAAAAAGGCCTCCGCTGCCGCTGCATTGACCACCAGCTCTCCGATGCGGGTAACCCCTTCGTAATCCACATAGAGGACCCGCAGGTACCGAAGTCCCGATCTTGCAATCTGTCCGCCCTCCTTGAAGGACCTGCCGTTCATGAAGGCAAAAACCTCCTCCGGAATGTCAAATGCGGCAAAGAAACGGTCCGCATCCTCCTGGGGATCCAGGGGCGTCCCCGGCGCCAGCTCCAGGATATCCACGACGGTTTCCGCCTTAACCGGCTTGTTTTTTTCCGCCTCGATGGCTTCAAGGTCCAGCCCGGCCTCCACGGTTTCCTCCGGACCGGTTTTCTCCTCCAGTGCAATCTCCGTTCGTTCCTCCGCCACGGCGGTCTTCCAGTCGCTACGGGGGGTGATGCCCCAGAACCTGGCAAGGCTGTCACAGCCGGACAGAAGCAAAGCGGCCATTATAATCAAAATCAGAAGAAATTTTCCTCGTCTGTTCATTCTCCGTCTCCGGTCTTTCTTACTTTACCCTGAACACAGGATTTTTACAGTATACCACCTTTCCTTCTTCTTTTCCACCGGATGTTGAACAGTGTTTTCAGCATTATTGCCGGGCCTTCAGCAGCCAGTCTGATAAATTATGGATCTTAATGCCTTCATACTACCACTTCCGAAATTGAAATTTTTTTTAGTTTCGCACCTGTATTCATGGTTTACGCAGAGATTTCCTGTTTGTCAATGTGAAAAGGACGTCTGCTCACTGCGGAAATGCAGTTCATAAACGTCCATTTTCTGATTCGGTATTGATATGCAAGTGAATGGTTAAAAACAGGCTCCCCGCTGCCGAGCACTGCAATAAAAATCATTTTCGGCACAGTTACTATAGAAGCACTACCGATATTCACAGTCATCCAGATGATCATTCACGATCCCGATCGACTGCAGGAATGAATATGTGATCACCGGGCCTACGAACCCGATTCCACGCTTCTTCATGTCCTTGCTCATGGCGAGGGAGACCTTCGATACGGTTGGAATGTCCTGCAGCGTCTTCCAGTGACCGTCGATCTGCCTGCCATCCGTAAAGCTCCACAAATACGCGTCAAAGGAGCCAAACTCCTTCTGAATCTTTTTTACAATCTGCGCATTCTTCCGGACGCTGTATATCTTGTTCTTATTCCGGATGATTCCCGGATTTGACCGCAGCGCTTCCAGCTTCTCGTCAGTCATTGCCGCACATTCGTCGATGATAAAGCCGTGAAAGGCGGTCAGATAAGCTGCTCTCTTATGCATGATGATCTGCCAGGAGAGACCGACGCTCGCCCCTTCCAGGCAAAGCATCTGGAACT
>CADBNF010000006.1 GCA_902796005.1 uncultured Lachnospiraceae bacterium
AGATGGGACTTGAACCCACACGACTGCAATAGTCACTAGATCCTTAGTCTAGCTCGTCTGCCAGTTCCGACACTTCCGCATTTGTTCTTTTGGCGAACATGGGTATATTATCATCCCTTCCGGCATTTGTCAACACATTTTTCCTTCCGGAAGAGGACACTTTCCCGAAGGCTCCTCCGGAAGGAAAACCGTATCTGCCTGAAACTGCCGGCTGGTCTAGAACAGCCCGATGACGTCCTTTACGGCGATGAGCACCGCCACCGCCAGCAGGGCCATCATGCCCACATAGTGCACCATGCCCTCCACCTTCCGGCTTACGGGCTTTCTCCGGATGGCCTCGATGATGAAGAAAAGCAGCCGGCCGCCGTCAAGGGCAGGCAGGGGAAGCAGGTTCATGATGCCTAAGTTGACGGAAATCATAATAATGAACTCAATGATGGTCATCATCACAGCCGCGATGCCGTAAGCCGCGGATTCGTTAATGACCGTACTGATGCTGGAGACGATGCCCACCGGTCCGGAGAGCTCCTTGATGGAGAAGCGGCCCGTCAGCAGGCCCTTTAAGGATTTCACCGTAACCCCGAGCCAGTATTTCATCTCCGCGAAGCAGGCCCTTATCCCGCCGGCAAAGCCCTGCTTTTCCCTGGCGGTATTGACGTCAAAGCCGACGGTGGTTTCCGTATACATGACCGGTGTGACCACGGTTTCCTTTTCCGCGCTGCCCCTCATATAGGTAAGGGTAATCGGACTGCCGTCCAGGGGGTGCTCCTCCAGGTACCCGGCCAGGTCCGCTGCGGTTTCCACGGCGGTACCGTTGATGGAGGTAATGACGTCCCCCGCTTCAAAGCCCGCCGCCTCCATGGGCAGCCCCTCGATAACCCCGGAAATCATCGCTGTCTTGTCCTCGGGACTGTACTGGTACCCCAGCATGTAACGGCTGTTAATATAGGGTGCGAAGGAAAGGCTCAGCTCTTCCCCGTCCCGCAGCACCGTCATGGTGACCGTATCCGCCGGAACACCGTCCAGCAGGATGTCCGCATACAGCTCCCGGCCGGAGGAAATCCCGCTGCCCTCGTAGGAAAGCACCATATCCCCTGCGGCAAGCCCGGCTTCCTGGGCCGGGGAGCCGTCGGCTACGGCTGCCACCCGGGCCGGATCCGCGCCGGCTGCGGCCACCAGGATGGCGGAAAATACAAAGGCGGCGATGAAATTCGACACCGGACCCGCCGCCACCACGATAAACCGCTTCCACAGCGGCGCGTGGTTAAAGCTTCCCTCGGAATCATCCTCCTCATCCTCGCCCTGCATGGAGCAGTAGCCGCCGATGGGGAACAGCCGCCAGGAATAGACGGTGCCCTTCCGGGTAAAGGAAACCAGCTTCGGCCCCATGCCCAGGGCAAATTCCAGAACCCGGATACCGGAGGCCTTCGCCGCCAGGAAATGCCCCAGCTCGTGAAGGAAAATCACGACGCCAAGTATGATAATGGCAATAATAATTCTCAAAACAATCTCCTGCCGCCGCCGCTTAGGCAGCGGGTTACTCAGTATTTAGCCTGGATGCGGCCCCTTACCTCCGCTTCTACCGCCAGGATTTCCTCCAGGGAGGGGTTTTCCTTCGGCCGGTGGGCAGCCATCGCGTCTTCGATGATATCGTAGATCCCGGTAAAGCCGATTTTCCCGGCAAGAAAGAAGGCCACCGCCTCTTCATTTGCCGCGTTCAGTACGGTGGGCATGGTTCCGCCCGCCGCCAGGGCCTGCCGGGCCAGGGGAAGGCCCTTAAAGGTCTCTTCATCCGGATTTTCAAAGGTAATGCTTCTGATGGCCGTAAAATCCAGTCTGCCCGCCTGCAGGGGAAGTCTTTCGGGATAGGTCAGGGCGTACTGGATGGGCAGCCGCATATCCGGCGCCCCCAGCTGGGCCATCACCGTTCCGTCGGTAAATTCCACCATGGAGTGGATAATACTGGCCGGCTGGATAAGAACCCGGATTTTTTCCGGGGCCGTATCGAACAGCCAGCGGGCTTCGATAATTTCCAGCCCCTTGTTCACCATGGAGGCGGAGTCCACGGTAATCTTGCTGCCCATGGACCAGTTGGGATGCTTCAGGGCATCCGCCGCCGTCTTTGTCTTCAGTTCCTCGTAGCACATGCCGCGGAAGGGTCCGCCGGAGGCGGTCAGCCAGATGGTCTCCAGGGGCGGATCCGCTTCATCCCTCCCCCTTAACACCTGCATGCACTGGAAGATGGCCGAATGCTCGGAATCCACCGGCAGAAGGGCCGTCTTCTTCTCCTTTACCAGGGGCATGATGAGATGCCCTGCGCAGACCAGGGTTTCCTTATTGGCAAAGGCAATATCCTTGCCCGCCTCAATGGCCGCCAGGGTGGGCCGGATGCCGATCATGCCGACAATGGCCCCCACCAGCATTTCCGCCGAGGGAAGCCGGGCCATTTCAATGAGGCCCTCCATGCCGCTGGCCACCTTAACCGGCGTATCCGCCAGCCTGACCCGCAGATCCTGCGCGTCCTCTTCTTTATCTATAACAATCATTTCAGGCAGAAACTCCCGCGCCTGCTTTTCCAGCAGGGCGGCATTTCTGCCTGCACTTAAGCCCGTTACCCGGATGCCGGGATTTCTCCTGACTACATCCAGGGTCTGGGTGCCGATGGAGCCCGTGGACCCCATTACCGCTATTGTTTTTTCCATTTGTATCAGATTCCTATAAAAAAGCTGGCCATGAAATAAATCACCGGCGCGGTAAATATCACACTGTCAAACCGGTCCAGGATGCCGCCGTGGCCGGGAATCAGGGTACCGTAGTCCTTGATGCCCATGCTCCGCTTGATGCCGGAGGCGGTCAGGTCGCCGAACATGGCGATAAATGCGCCGCCCGCACAGATAATCGTATAGGTGAGCAGGGGCCCCTTAAAAATCAGGGCGTATAGAAAGCCCAGAAACGCAGCGCCGGCCACACCGCCGACTGCGCCCTCCACGGATTTCTTCGGGCTTAGAATCGGGGCCATCTTGTGTTTGCCGAAAAGCATGCCGACACAGTAGGCAAAGGTATCGCTGCCCCAGCTGGCCAGGATAATCAGCCAGACGACAAGCCAGCCGTGGGAAAGGCACCGGGTAAGGTATACGCAGGAGAACAGCACGCCGGTATAGATAATGCCGGCAAAGGCACCAAGCATCTGGTAAGCGGAGTAGCGGGGATAGGTAATGACGAAAACAAAGGCGATGATCATGAAATCCGCCACAATGTACATAAGCCAGTAATACATGGGCGTAAAATAAATACCCACGTAATAGATCACGATACCGATATAGGCCGCCAGGTCCATGGGCCCGAAGGCGCCCTTATCTCTCACCTTTACCGCCAGGAAAAATTCCCCCGCAGCAATCAGTGAAAGCACCAGAGAGGCAAAAAACAGCACCGTGCCTCCGGCAACAATTACCAGAACCGCCAGTATTACAAGAATAATCCCGCTTGCCAGTCTTGTCTTAAACATGTTTACTTTTGCTCCTTGGACAGCGCGTCTCCGAAACGTCTGTCCCTGTTTTCGTATGCCTCTAAGGCTTTGTGCAGCTCTTCCTCATGAAAATCCGGCCAGGCCACCGGAGTAAAATAAAACTCGGTGTAGGCCAGCTGCCAGGGAAGGAAATTGGAAGTTCTCATTTCTCCGCTGGTGCGGATAAGAAGGTCCGGATCGGGCAGGTCCGCCGTGTCCAGATACCGGGCAAACTCTTCTTCCGTAGGCTTCCCTTCCGGAAAGAGCCCCGCCTTCGCATCCGCGGCGATTCTCTGTACGGCCCTTAAGATTTCGTCCCGGCCGCCGTAATTGATGGCCATCTGGAAATACATCCGGTCATACCCGGCTGACATTTCTTCCAGTTCCTCCATGATGCGCCGGATATCCGGCGCCAGTCCGCTCTTGTCTCCCAGGATACGGACACGCATCTGGTTCTTCACGGCCTTTTTCTCAACCCTGCGCAGGTACCTGCGGAAAAGGTTCATCAGTACCCGGACTTCCTCCTCGGACCGTTTCCAGTTCTCGGTGGAAAAGGCATAAACCGTCAGGTACTTTATGCCGAGGTCACAGATATAGTCGCACATATGCTCCAGATTGTCACAGCCCACCACGTGGCCGTAGCTTCTGGGCATGCCCTTCGCCCTGGCCCACCGGCCGTTGCCGTCCAGGATGATGGCAATATGATTGGGTAAAGACATGTCTTCCTCCTTGGAAACAGATAAGGACTGCCGCAGGTGCGGCAGCCCGAAATGTCCTTATACAGTAAGGATTTCCTTTGATTTTGTTTCTACGGTTTCGTCCACCTGCTTAATATATTTATCCGTCATCTTCTGCAGCTCTTCCTGAAGCCATTTTACATCGTCCTCGGAAACATCCTCGGTTTTGCTCTTCTCCAGCTTCTTGAAGGTATCATTGCCGTCCCGGCGGATATTCCTGATAGCGACCTTGGCTTCTTCACCTTTCTTCCGGACCTCTTTCACCAGGTCTTTTCTTCTTTCCTCGGTGAGTTCCGGGAAAATAAGGCGGATGATCTTGCCGTCGTTGTTGGGGTTGATGCCCAGGTCGGACATGTTGATGGCTTTGGTGATGTTCTTGATCATGGAAGGTTCCCAGGGCTGGATCTGCAGGATCCTGGCTTCGGGAACGGTAATATTCGCCACCTGGTTCAGAGGCGTCTGGGTACCGTAGTAATCCACGGTAATCCGATCCAGCACATGCGGATTCGCCCGTCCGGCCCGGATGGTCGCCAGTTCACCGTCCAGATTATCCATGGTTTTGGTCATCTTGGTATCATAAATCTGCAGTCTCTCGTCCATAACTCTTCTCCTTCACCTGATTATTTAACGGCCGACAGGCCTTCACATGCTTTCCGGCAGTATATCTTAAACCGTAACGGTTGTGCCGATGGCCTCGCCCCTGGCTGCCCGAATGATGCCGTCCTTCTCGTCCAGCCCGAATACCACCATGGGCATCCGGTTCTCCTTGGCCAGGATGGATGCGGTCATATCCACCACCTGGAGCTCTTTGGCAATCACCTCGGAGATGCTCACGGTATCGTACCTTACGGCGTCCGGATTCTTCGCGGGGTCGCTGTCATAGACCGCGTCAATGGATTTGGCCAGCAGGATGGTCTCCGCCTCTATCTCAATCGCCCGCAGCACCGTGCCGGTGTCCGTGGAAAAATAGGGATGACCCGTTCCGCCCGCAAAAAAGACCACCGTCCCCTTTGCGAAATATTCATTGGCCAGATCCTTGGAAAAGCCTTTGGTAAACTCACCCACCTTAAAGGGCGTCATCACCACGGTCTGCATTCCCTCCGTACGGAAAATCTCCGAAACGTAGATGCAGTTCATCACGGTGGCCAGCATGCCGATCTGATCGGATTTTGTCCGGTCGATGCCCCGGCTGCTCCTGCCTCTCCAGAAATTTCCGCCTCCGATGACGATGCCCACCTGGGTGCCCTCGTCCACCAGAGTCTTCACCTGAACTGCCACGCCGGCGATTACCTCATCGTCAAAGCCCTTTCCCGCCTCACCGGCCAGGGCTTCTCCGCTGAGCTTAAGCATAATCCTTTTCATCGTTTGTCCTCTCTTCCGGTTGCTAACGGTATCATAGCATGAAATCAGGCAAAAGGAAAGAAGGATTTACAGCTGGGTCAGGACAAAAATATCATAGATGGCCCGGATGGCCGTCTCGAAATCCCGGTTCTGCACACCGATAATGATGTTCAGCTCGGAGGACCCCTGGTCAATCATCTTCACGTTGACCCGGGCATGGGAAAGGGCGGCAAATATCCTGCCGGCGGTACCGAAATTGGCCTTCATGCCCCGTCCCACCACGGCGATAAGGGCCAGGTCGCTCTCCAGCTCCACCAGGTCCGGATTGACCGCCTTGTGGATGCCGCTGATGACCTGCTGCTCATGCTTTTCAAAGTCCTCCTGGTTGACATAAACGCAGAAGGTGTCGATGCCGGAGGGGGTATGCTCGAAGGAAAGTCCCGCCTCCTCAAAGACCTGGAGCAGTCTCCTGCCGAAGCCGATCTCGGAGTTCATCATATCCTTCTCCACCGTCACGGAGACGAAGCCCTTCTTGCCGCCGATGCCGGTGATGGTGTACTTCGGCTTGCTGCAGGTGGTCTCCACGATCATGGTGCCGGGATCCTCCGGCTCGTTGGTGTTGCGGATATTGACGGGAATGCCCTCGGAACGCAGCGGGAAAATGGCGTCCTCATGCAGTACGGAGGCGCCCATGTAGGAAAGCTCCCGCATCTCCCTGTAGGTAATGATGGAAATCTTCTCCGGATTCTCCACGATATGGGGGTCGGTCACCAGGAAGCCGGATACGTCGGTCCAGTTCTCGTACAGGTCCGCATTGACCTCCCGGGCAATGATCGAACCGGTAACGTCGGAGCCGCCCCGGGAGAAGGTAACCACACGGCCCGTGGTGTCCGCGCCGTAGAAGCCGGGAATAACCGCGTTTTTCAGCTGTTTCACCCGGGGAGGAAGCACCTTGTCCGTGGCTGCCATGTTGAACTGGCCGTCCTCATGGAAAACGATAATCTCGGCCGGATCCACGAACTCAAAGCCCAGGATGGCTGCCAGCAGCCGGCCGTTTAAGTATTCGCCCCGGGAGGCCACATAATCCCTGCCCGCGCCGGAACGGATGTTTTCCGCGATGGTTTCAAATTCCCTCTCCAGATCCACAGGCACGTCAAAGGCACTGCGGATTTCTTCATATCTCTCCCGGATTGCGGCAAGCCTGTCCGTAAAGTCCTTGCCCTCTTCATACAGCCGGAAGACATCATAAAGCATGTCGGTCACTTTCTCGTCACCGGAAAAACGTTTTCCCGGCGCGGAGGGAATCACAAATCTTCTGTCCTCGTCAGAACGGATGATATCCACTACTTTCCTGAACTGTTCCGCGTTGGCGAGCGAGCTTCCGCCGAATTTCACTACTTTTATCATGCTTTTTTCCTCATCTTGCACAAATTTTTAATAATAATACCATGAAATCCGAATAACACAAGAGAAAATCGGATAAAAATTCAGGATAATCGGATTTATTGAATTCCTGTACTGCCGAAACCGCCCCTGTCCGTGCCGGAAAGCTCCCCTTCCTCGAAGACAATCGCCGGCTGATGCTTCATGATCCGGAACTGGAAAAGCCGGTCGCCCGCATGAATCTCGGTGTCCCGGGTGGCCAGCACCGGCACAAACCGCCAGTCGTTGGGGCCGCAGTAGCTCTCATCGATAATTCCGCAGTGGTTGGTCTGCAGAAGGCCGAAATTCCGGAAGGTGGAGCTTCTGGGCACCACATGGGCTTCATAGCCCGCGGGCAGCTTCATGGCCACCCCGATGGGGACCAGGGCGGACTCGCCCTTCTTCAGGGTCATATCCTCGCAGGACCGCAGGTCTATCCAGTCCGACTTGCCCCCGATGTATTCCAGACGGTGTATGCTTTCATCTCTGTATTTAATGATAATCTTTTCCATCCGCATCCCCCAATAAAGCCGCGCTTTCCGGCGCGCATCGCCGTTTCAACAATAGCCTGTAGTCCTTCCCGGGGGAAGGATACAGGCTATCTGTCTCTGTCCGCAAAAGCGGCAGCTTGATATTTTTACTTTATTTTTTGTTCTTCGGCACGTCCTTGATGGAGAAGCTCATTCTTCCCATCCGGTCCTTGCCGAGGCAGACAACCGTTACGGTATCGCCGAGGGTGAGCACATCCTCTACCCGGTTGATCCGCTCCTTGGCAATCTTGGAAATGTGCACCATGCCTTCCTTGCCGGGGGCAAATTCCACGAAGGCGCCGAATTCCTTGATGCTGACCACCTGGCCGGTGAGGATCTGGCCCTCTTCGAAATCCGTAACGATGGTACGGATGTACTCGATGGCCTTGTCCATCATCTCCGCGTCGGTGCCGCATACGCTTACCGCGCCGTCGTCGTTGATGTCAATCTTCACGCCGGTACGGGCAATGATCTCGTTGATGGTCTTGCCTCTCTGGCCGACCACATCGCCGATCTTCTCCGGATTGATCTGAATCTGGACAATCTTCGGCGCATATTTGCTGACTTCGGGTCTGGGTCCGGGAATCGCCTTCGCCATAACCTCGTCCATGATGTACAGTCTGGCATCTCTGCAGCGGTAGATGGCCTCTTCCACCACGTCCCTGGTCAGGCCGTGGATCTTGATATCCATCTGGATGGCGGTGATGCCCTCGTGGGTACCGGCCACCTTGAAGTCCATGTCGCCGAAGAAGTCTTCCAGACCCTGGATATCGGTAAGGATCAGGTAATCGTCATCGGTATCGCCCGTTACCAGGCCGCAGGAAATACCTGCCACCGCCGTCTTGATCGGCACGCCGGCTGCCATGAGGGACATGGAGGAGGCGCATACGGAAGCCTGGGAGGTGGAGCCGTTGGACTCAAAGGTCTCGGATACGGTACGGATGGCATAGGGGAACTCTGCTTCGGAGGGAAGCACGGGCAGGAGAGCCTTCTCCGCCAGGGCGCCGTGGCCGATTTCCCTTCTTCCCGGTCCTCTGTTGGGCTTGGTTTCGCCTACGGAGTAGGAGGGGAAGTTGTAATGGTGCATATACCGCTTGCCGGTCTCGTTCTCATCCAGGCCGTCCAGTCTCTGGGCTTCGGATAAGGGAGCCAGAGTGCAGACGTTGCAGATCTGGGTCTGGCCTCTGGTGAACATGGCGGAGCCGTGTACCCGGGGTATGGTATCCACTTCGGCGGCCAGGGGACGGATTTCATACATATCCCTGCCGTCCGGACGCTTGTGGTCTCTTAAAATCATCTTGCGGACGGTCTTCTTCTGGTACTGGTAAACCGCCTCGTCAATCAGGGGAAGCCACTCCTCCTTCTCGGCCAGGGCTTCTGCAAGCCTGTCCTTGATGGCGGAGATATTGGCGTCTCTCACCTGCTTCTCATCGGTAAATACCGCTTCTTCCATCTCCTCGGCGGGAACAAGGCGGTAGATCTCCTCGTTGAGCTCTGCGGGAATCACGCAGCTGTCATAGCCGTGCTTTTCCTTGCCGCACTCGGCAATAATCTGATCGAAGAAGGCGATCAGCTTCACGTTCTCTTCGTGGGCCAGGTAAATGGCCTCGATCATCACATCTTCCTTCACCTCGTTGGCGCCGGCCTCGATCATGACTACCTTCTCCCTGGTGGAAGCTACGGTAAGCTTGAGATCGGATACGGCGTTCTCGGCCAGGGAAGGATTCACGATAAACTGTCCGTCGATCATGCCGATCTGGGTGGCGGCGATGGGGCCGTCAAAGGGAATGTCGGAGATTCCCACGGCCAGGGCGGAGCCCAGCATGGCCACAACCTCGGGGTTGCAGGCGGGATCCACGGACATTACCATATTGTTCAGGGTAACGTCATTGCGGTAATCCTTCGGGAACAGGGGCCGCATGGGTCTGTCGATACATCTGGCAATCAGGGTTGCATGCTCGCTGGCCTTGCCTTCTCTCTTGTTGAAGCCGCCGGGAATCTTGCCCACTGCATACATCTTTTCCTCGTAATCCACGGAAAGCGGGAAAAAGTCGATGCCGTCCCTGGGCTTTTCAGAAGCGGTGGCGGTACACAGAACAGTGGTGTCTCCGTAGTGCATGAATGCGCAGCCGTTGGCCTGTTTGCCTACTCTGCCTATATCGATGGCCAGTGTACGTCCGCCCAGCTCATAGGTATAGGTCTTGTACGCCGCGTTTGCGGGTTTTGAAAAAGCTTTTCTTTCTTCCATCTTACGTCTCTCCTTCAATAACGAACAAAAGACCCGGCCTTTCTGCCCGCCGGCGGGATTGACCGCCTGACGGCAGGATACTGTCGGGTCTTTTTTCATTTCTTCTTTACTTTCTGATACCTAATTTCGCAATGAGGTCTCTGTATCTTTCGATATCTTCTCTCTTCAGATAGTCAAGCAGGCCACGTCTTTTACCTACCATCTTCAGAAGGCCGCGGCGGGAATGATGATCCTTGTGGTTGGTCTTCAGATGCTCGGTGAGCTCCTTGATTCTGTAGGTAAGGATAGCTACCTGAACCTCGGGTGAACCGGTGTCTCCCTCGGTTCTTGCATACTCTTTGATAATAGCCTGTTTCGTCTCTTTTGCGATCATTTTGCAAATCCTCCTATTCATGTTAAACGCCGTTGATTAAGGTGCGGTCGGAGTCTCCGTCACCCGAACCAGGGCTTGACGTACCATGGCATTATACTACGGGCGGAATCCCGCGTCAAGGATATTTTCTCCCGTAAATGCCTCTTTTATGCCCGTTTTTCGCCGATTTCCTCCAGAAATCTGCCCAGGGCATCCTGCCAGGCGGGCAGACGGTTGAAGCCTTTGAGGTCCAGCTTGGTCTTGGACATCCGGCTGTTTTTCGGCCGTTTGGCCTTCACGGGATATTCCTCCGTGGTCAGGGGGGTAACCTTTACCTCATCCATGCCGGCCTGGCGGAAAATCTCGCAGGCAAATTCATACCAGCTGCACAGGCCTTCGTTGGTGGCATGGTAAATGCCGTATTTGTTGGTAACAATCATATCGGCCAGAAGCACGGAAAGGTCCGGCGTGTAGGTGGGGGAACCGATCTGGTCGCTGACCACGGATACCGCGCCCCTTGATTTTCCCAGCTTCAGCATGGTCTTGACAAAGTTGCTGCCGCCGGCGCCGAACACCCAGGAAATACGCACGATGAAGTATTTCAGCACATCCTGCTTTACCACCTTTTCCCCTTCGTACTTACTCATTCCGTAGGTATTGATGGGGTCCGCCTCGTCCTCCGGCTCCCAGGGTCTCTCCCCTTCGCCGTTGAAGACGTAGTCGGTGCTTAAGTAAAGCATCCGGATATTCATGTCGCCGCAGACCTTGGCGATATTGCCCGTGCCGATGCAGTTCACCCGCATGCAGGCGCCGATATTGTCCTCGGCCGCATCCACCGCGGTGTAGGCTGCGCAGTGAATCACTGCCTCCGGCTTTGCCGCTCTGATGTATTTCTCCACATCCGCATATCTGGTGATGTCCAGATCCTTGATGTCGATGGCGATAACGTCATGGCCCCTTCCGTTCAGTTCCTTTACCAGGTCCGTGCCCAGCTGGCCTTTTGCGCCGGTTACTAAGATTCTCATATGCTCCTCCATTGTTCTACCGTATGGCTTTTTCTTTGATATGTACGGAAATCGTCACTTCATTGACCAGGGAACAGCCCTCGGCCAGCTCCACCTTAAGAGGCAGGGTGTAATCGCCGATGGCGAGGCCGGTCACATCCAGGGAGGCGGAAAGAACGGTTTCCTGCAGCTCCTTCAGGTCTTCCACCGCGCCCTGCACCCGCAGCTCCACAGAGGCCTGGTCGTAGGATACCGTGCGGTTGGCCGCCAGGCCTTCCACGGTGATTTCATCCATATCCAGGGTGTAGGTCCTGCTGCCGAAGGGCATGATGGAGGCTGTGACGTTGATGACGTTCTTCGCGGAGGAGGACAGCTTCATGTTCTCGGGAATCAGGTCGGAGATGTCCACGGAGAAGGTGGTGTCGCTGTACTCCGTCCCGGTGAAGGCGATGCGGTCTCCCGGGATCTCAATGACGTTCCCCGCCGCCTCCAGGGCGGCGATGGCATCTGCGGTGCCTGCCAGGGTGATTTCCTCGGGCACGCTGGAGATGGAGCCCACCATGAAGCCCTGGGCCGGTTCACCGGAATAATTCAGGTTGAAGGTGATGCCGGAAACTTTTCTCCACAGCTCCACCGCAACCCGGATCTCCGGCATGCCGCCGTCGAAGGTCAGGTCGTCGTTGACGATGGTTTCGCTCATGGCGTTCTGGTTCCGGTCAATCAGCACCAGCTTGGCGCTCTTCGTCCGGTCGAAGGTCATGTTGGTGACGTCAATCCGCGCCACCACGCTTTCGATATTGTTGACGATGGACTCGGGTCCGTTGATTACCACGCTTTCCGGCGAGGCGGTCATGCTGCCGATTTCGTAGTTCTTTCCGGGCGTGGTCTCCCCGGTGCTCACGGTGACGGGGAATTCCTTGCTGGCGATGTTTTCGATGACGATGGGGATGGTGGCCCGGGACAGGGTCAGGGCGCTGCGGTCAAAGCCCCTGCAGTTTACGCTTAAGGGGACGGTTACCGGCGTGCGCTCCAGGTCCACGATCTGGGTCAGATCCGCGGTTACGCTGATATTTTCCGCCGTCAGATCGTCCAGCTCGGAGCGGTTGCCCCGCACATACACCGTGACGGTCTTGTATTCGTCGTCAATGGAATACACCTGTTTGCCGTTGGCAATATAGGTTTCGTTGGTTACCTGTACCCGGACGTTGTAGCTCTGGGTTTCCTTCGGATCACTGGCATAGACCACCGCATACCAGATGACGATGGCGATAAGCAGGGAAATGATCTTCAGGGACAGATTGTGGGTCAGCCGGGACAGCGGATTGTGCTTCACTTAGGATATTTCCTTTCTGACAAACTTCGGCTGCCTGCCTGCTGCCTGCAGCTGGTGTAGGAGTTCCCGCAGGTCACTCAAGTTCACGCCCGTGGTCAGCCGGCCTTCCCGGGCATAGGATACCTTTCCGGTTTCCTCGGAGACGATGATGGTCAGGCAGTCGGAAATCTCCGAAACGCCCACGCCGGCACGGTGCCGGGTTCCCAGGTTCTTGGAAAGGGTGGTGTTTTCGGACAGGGGAAGGTAGCAGGTGGCCGCCACAATCCTGTCCCTGCGCACAAGCACCGCGCCGTCATGCAGCGGGGTATTATGCTCGAAAATATTTTCCATCAGCTGGCTGGTGATGGCGGAATCGATGGGAATGCCGGTTTCTTCAAATTCCTTCAGCTGCACCTCCATCTCCATGACGATGAGGGCGCCGGTCTTGGCCTCTGCCATATTGAAGGTTGCCCGGACGATTTCATTGATGGTCTTATCGGTAAAATAGGTGTTCTGCCGCTCGCTGCGGTTGGCGAAAAACAGGTTGGAAAAGACATTTTTGTGGCCCACCTGCTCCAGGACCCGCCGCAGCTCCGGCTGGAAGATGACGATGATGGCCGTGATGGCCACCACGGTGACATTCTGGATGAGCCAGGCCAGAATTTCCATATGGAGGATATTGACGATGATCACGAAAACGATGATGACCACGATACCCTTCATCAGGTTGTAGGCCCGGGTATCCTTGAGCCACAGGATCATGCGGTATACGAAAAAGGCAATCAGCGCAATCTGAATAATGTCGATGACCTGAATGGTCTTCGGCGGCTTAATCCAGGGGAGCACATTTACCTGAATCCAGTTCCATATTGCTTCCAAATGCGTTGTTTCCTTTCCTTAAGTGACTGATTTACAGATCCTGCAGGGTATTTTCCAGGCCTTTCCGGTAACCGTCCGGGTCGTCATCCTCGTCGAGGGCAGCCTGCTCCTCTTCCCGGATCTTCCCGACATTTTTGGGAACGGCCTTCACGTAGTAATAGTATTCGTCGTCCTCAAACTGGACGTTTTTGGCCCGGCTGTAATCCAGGGAATGCATGAAGAAGGCCATGACGACGCCGATCACCAGGGACAGCAGCACATTCTTCAGAAGGGCCGGCACCTCCGGTGCGCTTTCCAGAAGGACCGAGGAGCCCACCATGGTGAGGATCAGGTACGCGGCCGCGCCGCCGGCCACCGAGATCAGCCAGGTGTAATTCGTCAGCAGCCGCTTTAAAAGCACCACCGCCAGCACCGTGGCTGCGGCAATTACGATGGACAGCACCATCTCCCTGCTGAGGAGAATGTTCTCCAGCAGGGACTGCAGCACCTCCAGATTGGTCATCTCACCTGCCTGCAGGAGGGCGCCGACAGCCGGAAGTTGCTTCAGGAAGGATACGGATACCACGCTCACCATCGCGGAGAAGGCGGAGGCGGCATTGCCCGTAAGGCCAAGACCTAAGGGCACCGCGCAGGGCACGCCTATCAGGGAGGCCACCGGCCCCAGCACCAGCACCGGCGCATCCTTCGGAACGAAGCGGAGCACCAGGATCAGGATCAGCAGGTACATGGCGGCAGCCACCGCGCCGGTCATCATGCTCAGGCCGAAGCAGTGCAGGACGATGAAAATCGCCCCCACGATGGCCATGCCGCTGATGGGCATAATGGCGCAGAGCACCGAAAGCAGCACCACAAGGAAGGTGCTGGTGAGTATCTCCAGGTATCCCAGCCGCCTGTTGAGCACCGTCAGGAGCACAAAGGCCAGGATAAATTTAAGTACAGGCAGGATATAGATATCTCCGGCGGCGAAAAACTGCCGGATTCTGTTCCGGATAAGATTAAGTCCTGTCATCTGTCTGTCCTCCCGCCGGTCTTCCCGGCATTCTTCCGCTGTCTGTCTCTGCGGGGACGTTTCTTTTTCGCCCTCTCCTCTTCACTGTACATCTCCTCCAGGGCGCAGAGGTCTTCGTAATGGGCCTCCGTTCTCTCCTGGGCGCGGTCGTACCGGATGCTCCGGATCACAAAGACCAGGATGGAATACAGCGCCAGGATAACGCCGTAGATCAGGAGCACGTAAAGCAGCAGGGATTTGATCGAAATCCCGGCCATGTTTTCCGTATATTCCGTGATGTGCATGATCATATATAAGGCCAGCATCACCACATAGGCGATGGTGATGAGGAAAATATTCCCCACAATACCCGCGCCGATATAATCTCTTTTATGGTATTTGACTATCTCCAGGTCCCTGCCTGTTTCCTCGTCCTCTTCGAACATGGCAAGGCGGGTCATCAACCTGATGCGTTCTTCATCCATGATTTTTCCTCTTTCCCGACTCGTCAGGCTATTAATATATGATAACACAAAGCCGGATCAGATGCAAGATCGACAGATTTTCTCCACGGCAGCCTCCACGTCCGTACCGTCGCAGTCCACGGTGAGGTCCGCGTATTTCTCATAGAGGGCGCACCTTCTGCGGTACAGGTCCTCCATGGTCTCTCCCTCCGCCAGGAGGATGCCCCTGGTTTTGATGTTCCGGATCCGCCGCATCATTTCCTCATAGCTGATCTTCAGATAGACGGCCTTTCCCCCGGCCTTCAGGTGCTGCATGGCCGAATCGTAATACACCGCGCTTCCGCCGGTGGCGATGATGGTATTGGTAAAGTCCGCCTCCGAAAGGATCCGCTCCTCGGTGCGGGCAAAATAATCATTTCCCTTCTTCGCGATGATTTCCTGCAGGCCGCAGCCCTCCGCCTCCTGAATCAGAAGATCCGTGTCCACAAAGGCCTTGCAAAGGGCCTTGGCCGCCAGCACGCCGCAGGTGCTTTTCCCGCAGCCGGGCATACCGATAAGGATAATATTTCCGTTCATTTTCTGTCTCCGTCTCCTTTTCAGCAGTCCTCCGCGCCTATGCATACGGAGGCAAAATAAACCTCTTCCGCCCCGGCGGAAAGCAGCAGCAAAGCCAGGGCGTCCGCCGTGCTGCCGGAGGTATAGATATCGTCCACCACCAGGACCCGCCGGTAGGGACAGCTTTCCGAACAGGCAAAGGCCCGGGCCAGGTTCTTACGTCTTTCGGCCACGTCCAGCTCCTTCTGGGCCGCGGTCTTCACCCTTCGGATGACCAGCCGGTCATCTGCGGGGATGCCCGTAAGCTTCGAAAGCTCTTCCGCCAGCAGGACGGCCTGGTTGTAGCCTCTCTTTATCAGCCGGGAGGGATGCACCGGCACCGGTATCAGGGCCTCGGGCTTCCAGGCTTTAAGGAAGTATTCCCCGAATACCCCCATTGCCCGGGCATAAAAGGCGGCATACTCGCCCCGGCCGGCATATTTGAACCGCACCACGGAGGCCCGCATGTCTCCCCGGTACACAAAGGGGGCAAAGCCTCTTACGTAATAGTGGGACGTCCTGCTGCAGTCCCGGCAGTATTCCTTCGCGGAATCCGCCATGGGCTTTCCGCATTTCATGCAGACCGGCTCCCGGACGAAGCGCAGCTTCCTCCTGCAGCCGCCGCAGACATACCGCTCTTTGCGGGAAAGGGGCGCGTCGCACAGGGCGCATCTTCTCGGATAGAGGATTTCCCGAAGGCTTTTCAGGCTAAGGTTCAAGCAGTATCCTTTCTCCCCGGCTGCTCTCTTCTTCCCGTCGCGGGACAGCTCCCCTTATATTATAGCATCTCAACAGGGCCCTCCGCAATTCATAAATCTCCGCCCGCGAGGATATGAATTGCTATTTCCGGGGCGGCATGTTATAATGCACTGGAACACCCGAAATACATACACAGCCAGGGGTCCGCCCCCGGAAAGGAAGTATATTTATGGAAGAGAACAATACCTTCGTCCCCGAAAACTGCACCCATAACTGCAGCACCTGCGGCGCCGCCTGTGCAACCGAAGACGGAGAAAAAAGAGAACCCTACGGCATGTTCGAAAAGATGGATGTGCTGGCCCAGGGCCTGCTGGAAGACGACCTGCAGGAAATGCTCACCAAACTTACGGAAGAATTCAACACGGCGGAATAAAACACAGCTCCGTCTGAAGCAAAAACCGGACAGGAAAACAATCCTGTCCGGTTTTTTTATTGTCCGGTTCCGGTGTTTTTCACCGAAATGCCGCCGCGGTCTTTACCGCAGGGCGGCCAGCTCCCGGATTTCCTCCTTCAGGGAGGTGCACCGCTCGTCTTCCTTCACATTCGCCACCATATCCAGCAGGGTTTTCCGGCTGCCGGTGATGACCACGCATTTTTTCGCCCTGGTCACGGCGGTATAGATAAGGTTCCGGGTCATCAGCATGGCGGGGCCGCCCAGCAGGGGGATAACCACCGCCGGGTATTCGCTGCCCTGGGATTTGTGCACCGTCACGGCGTAGGCCAGCTCCAGCTCGTCCGTCTGCCGGAAGGCATATTCCACAAACCGGTTCTCGTCATAGATGACCGTGAGGGTTTCATTGAAGGTATTGACCGAGTCGATAACCCCCAGGTCTCCGTTGAAGACGCCTGTCCCGGAGGATACGGTTATGCCGAATTTTCCCCGGATCTCCCATTCCAGCTGGTAATTGTTCTTGATCTGCATGACCTTGTCCCCCTCCCGAAAGGTACAGCGGTCGCAGACGTATTCGTTTTTGCCCTTTTCCTCCGGGTTCAGGTATTTCTGGAGGAGGGTGTTCAGGCTTTCCACCCCCAGGGGTCCCTTTCTCATGGGGGTCAGCACCTGGATGTCCCGGACGTTTGCCTGCACGTATTTCGGCAGCTTTTCCGCAACCAGGGTCAGCACCACCTTCTGGATCACCCGGACGTCGGACCGCTCCAGGAAGAAGAAATCCCGGCTGTCGTTGTCCAGCTTAATCTCCTCCCCCGCGTTGATCCGGTGGGCATTCACGATAATATCACTGGCGGCAGCCTGCCGGAAAATCCGGTCCAGCTTCACCACGGGGAATTCCTCGGAGGCAATGATATCTGCAAGGACACGGCCCGGGCCCACACTGGGCAGCTGGTTCATGTCCCCCACCAGGATGAGCCTGGTGCCGGGCAGGATGGCCGTAAGAAGGGAATGCATCAGGAAAATATCCACCATGGAGGCCTCGTCCACGATGACCACGTCCGCCTCCAGGGGATTGTCCCTGTTCCGCTGGAAATGCGCCCGCTGGGCGGTGTCCTCCGGATCGCCGGTCAGTTCCAGCATCCGGTGGATGGTGGAGGCCTCAAAGCCGCAGGCCTCGGTCATCCGTTTGGCCGCCCTGCCCGTAGGCGCGGCCAGGAGAATCTCCATGTCCTGGGCCAGGAAGACCCGGATCATGGTATTGATGGCGGTGGTTTTACCCGTGCCCGGTCCGCCGGTGAGGATAAACAGCCCCTTCATGGCTGCCTGCCTCACCGCCTCTCTCTGCAGGTCGTCCAGGATGATATCGGCGTCCTTTTCCGCCCTGCGGATATACCGGTCCACCCGGCTGCTGTCCGATTCGCAGTCGATGTTCAGGCTGTTGAGCATCCGCGCGGTGTCCAGCTCCGTAAAATAGGCCGGGGCGGAATAGACCTTGTCCCCGTCCCGGATCACGGCCTTTTTCTCGATGACCAGATCCGTCAGGTATTTCTCAATCTCCTCCGGGGAGACCGAAAGGAGCTCTCCCGCGGAAAGCATGAGGTCCAGCTTCGGCAGGTAGACGCTGCCCGAGGACAGGTTTTCCGAAAGGAGGTAGAGGATGCCGCTCCTGATCCGGTGGGGGGAGTTTTTCCGGATTCCCACCCGCTCGGCGATTTCGTCGGCGGTCCTGAACCCGATGCCGGAAATATCCTCCGCCAGCCGGTAGGGATTTTCCTGCAGGATCATGTATACGCTTTCCTGGTAATGCTGGTAGATTTTCAGGCTCATGTTCAGGGAAATCCCGTAGCCCGAGAGGAAAATCATGGCGTTCTGCAGCTGGGAACGTTCCTCTATCTGCAGGGCGATGGTCCGGGCCTTGTTCTCGGAAATGCCCTTGACCTCCGCCAGCCGCTCCGGCTCCTCGTTCAGGATCCTTAAGGTATCGTCACCGAACTTTTTGATGATCCGGCCGGCCAGGGCCTGGCCGATGCCCTTGATGGCGCCGCTGCTTAAGTACCGCAGCAGGGCTTTGGAATCCTCCGGAACCGCGCTGGTGAAGCTTTCCACCTTAAACTGCTCCCCGTAGGCGGCATGCACCACCGTCCTGCCGGTGAGCTCCAGGTACTCGCCCTCCCCCACCCGGGGCATCATGCCCACACAGATGAGGTCTCCCTTATCCGTCTCCAGCTCCAGCACCGTATAGCCGTTGTCCTCGTTGCGGTATACGATTCTTTCCACATATCCGCTGGTGTGTTCACTCATAGCTGCGCCATTACCTCGGGATATCTTCCGGTGCCCACGGCCACCACCGATGCGGGATTGTCCGCGGTCAGGGTGACGATGCCGCTTCGTTTCGTTATGATTTCGTCCACGCCCCTTAAGCCTGCGCCGCCGCCGCACAGGACGATGCCCCTGCGGGAAATATCCCCGGCCAGCTCCGGCAGGGTCTGGCGGATAACGGTACAGACGCTTTCCGCAATCTTTTCTCCCAGGTCCATCATGGGCTCCACCAGCTCCGTGCTGGTGAGGGTCACCTCATTGGGCAGGCCCGTGACCACGTTTCTGCCCCGGATGACGGCGGTCTGCTCCGCCCCGCTGGTGGAGGCATTGCCGATACGCAGCTTCACCGCCTCGGCGGTCTGCTCTCCGATAAAAAGCATGTGGCGTTTCCGGACGTAGCGGATAATCTGCTCGGTAAAGGCATCCCCGCCGATGGGAATGGTCACGGCCTGGACGATGCCGTTTAAGGAAATCACCGCGATATTGGTCACGCCGCCACCGATGTCCACGATCATGTTGCCCACGGGCCGGGTCACGTCAAGGCCCGCGCCGATGGCCGCCGCGATGGGCTCCGGAACGATGACCACCTCCCTGGCGCCGGCCTGGTAGGAGGCCTCCTCCACGGCCCGGCGTTCCACGTCCGTCAGCCGGCTGGGCACGCTGATGGCTATCCTGGGCTTGATGAAGCCCCTTCTGCCCATGGCCTTCTGGATAAAATACCGGAGCAGCTGCTCGGTGAGCACGTAATCGGTGATGCTGCCGGTCTTCAAAGGCCTGACCGCGCTTAAGTTGCCGGGGGTCCGGCCCAGCATCTGCCGGGCATCCTCGCCGATGGCCCGGACCCGTTCCGAATCCCGGTCATAGGCGATAAGCGCCGGTTCCCGGATGACGATGCCCTTTCCCCGAACATAAACCACGATATTCGTCGTTCCCAGATCAATGCCGATATCTGCCGCCTGTGCCATGTTTACTCCTTTTTACCTTCCTGCAGCATTTTCTTCATGTACTGGCCGGTGTAGGAGGCCTCCACCTCCGCCACCTCCTCCGGGGTGCCGGCCGCCACTACCGTGCCGCCCTTGTCGCCTCCCTCGGGTCCCAGGTCAATGATATAATCCGCAGTTTTTATCACGTCAAGATTGTGCTCGATGACAATCACGGTATTTCCGTTCTCCGTCAGCCGCTGCAGGATGTCCACCAGCTTGTGCACGTCCGCAAAATGCAGGCCCGTGGTGGGCTCGTCCAGGATGTAGACGGTCTTTCCCGTTCCCCTTCTGGACAGCTCCGTGGCCAGCTTGATTCTCTGGGCCTCGCCGCCGGAAAGGGTGGTGGAGGGCTGCCCCAGACGGATGTAGGAAAGTCCCACATCGTAGAGGGTGTCCATCTTCCGCTTGATCGAGGGGATGGCGTCGAAGAATTCCCGGGCCTCCTCCACGGTCATGTCCAGCACCTCGTAGATATTTTTCCCTTTGTAGCGGACGTCCAGGGTTTCCCGGTTGTATCTCCTGCCCTTGCACACGTCACATTTCACGTAAACGTCCGGCAGGAAATGCATCTCTATCTTCAGGATGCCGTCGCCCTGGCAGGCTTCGCACCGGCCGCCCCGGATGTTGAAGCTGAATCTGCCCTTTTTGTAGCCCCGGGCCTTTGCGTCTGCAGTCTGGGCAAAGAGATCCCTTATCAGGTCAAAGACCCCGGTATAGGTTGCCGGATTGGACCGGGGCGTACGTCCGATGGGGGACTGGTCAATGTTGATGACCTTGTCCAGCCTGCGGATACCCTCAATATCCTTATGCTTCGCGGGAACGGTCCTGGCCCGGTTCAGATCCCTGGCCAGCCTCTTGTAGAGGATTTCGTTGATGAGGGAGCTTTTCCCCGAGCCGGACACGCCGGTCACGCAGGTAAACACGCCCAGCGGAATCCTCACGTCGATATTTTTCAGGTTGTTTGCCGAAGCGCCCCGGATAACCAGCCAGTCCTGCGGCTTTCTGCGGGATGCCGGCACGGGAATATATTTCCTGCCGCTTAAATAGTCTCCCGTCACGGATTCCGGGCAGGCGCAGATATCCTCCACCGTGCCCTGGGCCACCAGCTTTCCGCCGTGCTCGCCCGCTCCGGGACCGATGTCCACCAGGAAATCCGCTTCCCGCATGGTTTCCTCGTCGTGCTCCACGACGATCAGGCTGTTGCCCATGTCCCGCAGGCTTTTTAAGGAAGCCAGCAGCTTGCTGTTGTCCCTCTGGTGCAGGCCGATGCTGGGTTCGTCCATGATGTAGGCCACGCCGATGAGGCCGGAGCCGATCTGGGTGGCCAACCGGATCCGCTGGGCTTCGCCGCCGGAAAGGGTGGCCGTTGCCCGGGAAAGGGTCAGGTAATTCAGGCCCACGGAGCCGAGGAAATGGACCCTGGCGCGGATTTCCTTCAGGATGCCGTCGCCGATCAGGTGCTGCTGCTCTGTAATATCCAGGTCCTTTAAGTACTCCTCCAGCTCATCCACCGGCATGCTGGTGACTTCATGAATGTTTTTGCCGCTGACGGTCACTGCCAGGGAGGTGGGTTTGAGCCGCTGCCCTTTGCAGTCCGGGCAGGGGGTGATCTCCATAAAGGTTTCATACTCCTGCTTGCTCCAGTCCGAGGAGGTCTCCCGGTACCGCCGCTCCACATTTTTCAGCAGGCCCTCAAAGGCAATATCGTAGACGCCGACACCCCGCTGTCCCTTGTAATGCACCTTCACCGACTCGCCGCCTGTGCCGTACATCAGGATGTCGTGGATTTTCTTCGGATAGTCCTTAAAGGGCGTATCCAAAGAAAAGCCGTAGTGCTTGCACAGAGCCTTCAGGGTGGCGTTGGTAAAGCTTCCCTCGTCGGCGCAGGACTGCCAGCCCGGCACGGTAATGGCCCCCTGCATGATGGACAGGGATTTGTCCGGGATGATCAGGTCTTCTGAAAACTCCATCTTGTAGCCCAGGCCGAAGCAGGTGGGACAGGCGCCGAAGGGGTTGTTGAAGGAAAAGCTCCGGGGCTCGATCTCCTCCATGCTGATCTCGCAGTCCGGGCAGGAAAAGCTCTGGGAAAACCGCTGCACGTTCCCGTCCAGGGTGTCGATGTCCACGATGCCCTCCGCCAGGTTCAGGCCGGTTTCCAGGGAATCCGCCAGTCTTTTCTCCATGCCCTCCCGCACCGTCAGGCGGTCCACCACCACCTGGATGTTGTGCTTGATGTTCTTGTCCAGAAGGATGTCCTCGCTGAGCTCGTACTGGCTGCCGTCCACGATGACCCGGACGAAGCCGGCCCGTTTCGCCTGCTCCAGCACCTTTTCATGGCGGCCCTTCTTGCCCCGCACGATGGGGGCGAGGACCTGGAACCTGGTCTTTTCCGGCAGCTTCATCACGGTATCCACCATCTGGTCCACGGTCTGCCGGCTGATCACCCTGCCGCATTTCGGGCAGTGGGGGATGCCGATGCGGGCATACAGCAGCCGGAAATAGTCATAGATCTCCGTCACGGTGCCCACGGTGGACCGGGGGTTGCGGTTGGTGGTCTTCTGGTCAATGGAAATGGCCGGAGGCAGGCCCTCGATGCTCTCCACATCGGGCTTGTCCATCTGGCCCAGGAACTGGCGGGCATAGGAGGAAAGGCTCTCCATGTACCGCCGCTGTCCCTCCGCGAAAATCGTATCAAAGGCCAGGGAGCTTTTTCCCGAGCCGGAAAGCCCGGTCAGCACCACCAGCTTATTTCTGGGAATATCCACATCCAGCTTCTTCAGGTTGTTCTCCGAAGCACCGCGGATGCGGATATAGGGATTGATTTCTGTCATGTTTTCTCCTGTCAGGGCATAAAATCTGCCAGTATATAATTGGAAACCGGAAAGCCTTTGTCTGTCAGCCTTATCCGGTCTTTCGTTCTTTCCATAAATCCGGTGCGGAGGTATCTCTCTGCCGCAGCACCGAAGATTTCGTCAAATTCCCGGCCGAACCGCCGGGCAAATTCCGTTATTGATACCCCTTCCGCAAGCCGGAGGCCCAGGATCATGTATTCGCTCATGGCGTCCTCTTCCGTCAGGAGCTGGACGTCCTCCTTAAGAAGCGCCGGCTTCGCTGCCCGCTCCAGGTAAGCAGCCATGCTGCGGGTGTTCCGGAACCGGCAGTCTCCCGTATAGGAGGAGGCGCCGAGGCCCAGGCCCAGGTAGGGAATGCCGGTCCAGTAGCCGGTATTGTGCCGGCAGGCAAAGCCCTCCTTCTCGTAGTTGGAGATTTCATACCGGGAAAAGCCGTAGGCCGAAAGGATGGCCGCGCAGTCCTCGTACATGCCCGCATATTCCTCCTCGGAAGGGAAGGAAAGGCTGTCCCTTCGGGCATACAGGGGCGTGCCCTCCTCAAGGATCAGGCTGTAGGCGGAAATATGGGTAAGTTCCAGCGCCCCCACCCTTTGCAGGCTTTCGGCAAAGGAGCGGCGGTCCTGGCCCGGAAGGGCAAACATCAGGTCCGCGCTGATATTGACAAAGCCCGCCTTTTTCGCCCCGTCAAGGGCTTCCAGGAAATCCCCGTAGCTGTGTATCCGGCCGAGAAGGGCAAGCTCCGCCGCCCGGGTGCTCTGCAGGCCGAAGGACAGCCGGTTGAAGCCGCCGCGCCGAAGCTTCACAAAGCCCGCTTCCGATACGGTGCCGGGATTGGCCTCCAGGGTAATCTCCGCATCTTCCTCAACCTGATAATATTCCTTCACCAGGGTTAAAATCCGGACCAGTTCCTCTGCCGGCAGCACCGTAGGGGTGCCTCCGCCGAAGAAAATGCTGGTCACCCGCCGATCTCCTGCCTCTTCTGCCCTTGCGGTGATTTCCCTTTTCAGGGCTTCGGTATACCGGAGCCTGTCCGCCTCTTCCGCCGGAAAGGAGAGGAAATCGCAGTAGGCGCATTTTTTTACACAGAAGGGGATATGAATATACAGCTCGAGGCTGTCTTTTACGTTCATCACTGGCTGTCCAGCTTCAGCACGCTCATGAAGGCCTTCTGGGGGATTTCCACATTGCCGACCTGGCGCATCCGCTTCTTGCCCTCCTTCTGCTTTTCCAGAAGCTTCTTCTTCCGGGTGATGTCGCCGCCGTAGCACTTGGCCAGCACGTCCTTACGGAGGGCCTTGACGGTTTCCCGGGCAATGATCCGGGAGCCGATGGCGGCCTGGATGGGAATCTCGAAGAGCTGGCGGGGGATTTCCTCCTTCAGCTTTTCGCACATTTTCCTGCCCCGCTCGTAGGCAGAGCCTTCAAATACAATGAAGGAAAGGGCGTCCACTTCCTCCCGGTTCACCAGGATGTCCAGCTTCACCAGCGGGCTTCTCTGGTAGCCCTCCAGCTCGTAGTCAAAGGAGGCGTAGCCCCGGGATCTGGATTTCAGGGCATCAAAGAAATCATAGATGATTTCATTCAAGGGCAGGATGTACTTCAGCATGGCCCGGGTCTGTTCCATGTATTCCATGCCCAGGTACTGGCCGCGCCGCTCCTCGCACAGCTGCATGATGGAGCCCACAAATTCCCGGGTGACCATGATTTCAGCCTTCACCACCGGCTCCTCCATATACTCTATCTCGGAGGGATCCGGCATGTTGGTGGGATTGGTCAGCTCCATGCAGGTACCGTCGGTTTTGTAAATCTTGTACACCACGGATGGCGCCGTGGTCACCAGGTCCAGGTCATATTCCCGCTCCAGCCGCTCCTGGATAATCTCCAGGTGCAGCAGGCCCAGAAAACCGCAGCGGAAGCCGAAGCCTAAGGCCACGGAGGTTTCCGGCTCGTAAAACAGGGAGGCGTCGTTCAGCTGCAGCTTCTCCAGGGCGTCCCGCAGGTCTCCGTATTTGGAGCCGTCCGCCGGGAAAATGCCGCAGTATACCATGGGGTTGACCTTCTTGTAGCCGGGCAGGGGCTCTGAAGCCGGCCGGTCCGCCAGGGTAATGGTGTCGCCCACCCGGGTATTGGCCACGTTCTTGATGCTGGCCGTGATATAGCCTACCATGCCGGCGGAAAGCTCCTCGCAGGGAATCATCTGGCCGGGGCCGAAATAGCCCACCTCCACCACTTCCTCCACCGCACCGGTGGCCATGAACAGGGCCTTCGAGCCCTTGCGGATGCGGCCGTTCATCACCCGGCAGGAGACAATGACGCCCTTGTAGGAATCATAGACGGAGTCAAAAATCAGGGCCTGCAGCGGCGCCTCCTCGTCGCCTGTTGGCGCGGGCACCTTCTCCACGATGGCTTCCAGCACCTGGTCGATATTGATGCCCTGCTTGGCCGAGATCTGAGGCGCGTCCATCGCTTCGATGCCGATAACATCCTCGATTTCCGCGATAACCCGCTCCGGCTCCGCGCTGGGCAGGTCGATTTTGTTGATGACGGGGAACACCTCCAGGTCATGGTCCAGCGCCAGGTAGACGTTCGCCAGCGTCTGGGCCTCGATGCCCTGGGCGGCATCCACCACCAGCACCGCGCCGTCACAGGCCGCAAGGCTTCTGGACACCTCGTAGTTGAAGTCCACGTGGCCGGGGGTGTCGATCATATTGAGGATGTACTCCTCCCCGTTCTTCGCCCGGTAGATGCTGCGTACGGCCTGGGCCTTGATGGTGATGCCCCGCTCCCGCTCCAGGTCCATATTGTCCAGGACCTGGTCCTGCATCTCCCTGGTGGTCAGAAGGCCGGTCATCTCAATGATCCGGTCCGCCAGGGTGGATTTGCCGTGGTCGATATGGGCGATAATACAGAAATTTCTGATGTGGTCTTTTTTTATCTCGGACAAGTGCATTCCTCCGTTGGTGTTAAAGCGGCGCGCCTGCGCCGGCTGCTGATAAATTTCGTATCTTATGATTATACAAAAAAACGGGAGCGCCTGCAAGCAAAACGGACGGCGCCGCAGCACCGTCCGTTTTCTTTTTCCGGGTTATTTCCTATTCCTGCAGGAAGTCGCTCCAGAAATAACCGATTTTCTGTTTTCCTTCCTCCTCCGCGGCTTTCAGGCTGCCGTAGATGGGCTTGGTCCGGGTTCCGTCATTCAGCTCGATATAGAATTCCCGGTACCCGTCCTCCTTTCTGGCACTGTCCTCCGGAATAAACACCTCAATATAGACCGGGGACCAGCTGTCGGTTTCCTGGCCGTAGAGCTGGTCAAAGCGGTAAAGCATCCTGCCCAGTTCGATTTCCTTCAGGACCTCGTCGGTCACACAGCCGGCAATGCCGCTGTGATAATCCGTCACGGCCATGGCACCCTCCGGCTCCTCCAGATCCGTCCCGGCCTGAGCCAGGAAGTTATAATACCGGTTCTCCCGGTTGGGCGTGAAGAAATTTTCCAGGAATTCGTACATGACCGCCGTGGAGCTTCCTTCCGCGATGCCGGAAAGCTCCTCATAGCTTTCGGCCTCCACATGCTCCGCGATATAATCGTCCAGGAAGGGCTTCAGTTCATCCAGCACTTCCGCCCAGGCTGCCGGGATATTCCTGCCCGAATATTCCGCATACAGCCGCCTGCTGCCCACATAGGTGATATGAATGTCCAGGTAGCCCTCCGGGGTATGGCTGATCGCGCCGCTGTCCGTTCCGGCCAGGGACTGGAGGTTCAGCTCTTCGATTTTGTCGGAGAACTGCTTCAGGAAGCCTGCCTCCATGCCGGCAAACTGCACGCTGGCCAGGTTGTCCTCCGCCATATCCCATATCTGGCAGAAAAGCATATTCCTGCCGTCCACGTCTATGGTACCGTATTCATAACCCAGGGTGCCCACGTTGAACTCCAGGGTAAAGTAGGCGATTTCCAGATTCTCCGCATCCGGCGCGCACTGGTGATAGCCCGCCTTCACGAATTCACTCCTGAACAGCCGGTTCAGAGCCATCGCCCATTTCGACTCCGGGTCCCCGTCCATACGGAAGGAAAGGGTTTCCCCGGTGGTATAGACGGCGGATACGCTGCAGGGCTGGTATTCCACCGGCAGGGAAGCGGTCACGTCATCCGTGCCGTCGAACCGCAGCAGATTATGTCCGGCGATAATCTCCCGGACCTTTTCCTCCACCGACGGATCCACCTCCGTCTCGATTTCGTAGCAGAAGGATTCGGAAAGCAGGTACCTGCCGTCCTCCTCCACCAGCTCGTAGCGGTAGGTATCGCCGGTAAAGGTTTCGTATTCATCGTACAGATAAAAATCCGCAGAAAATTCCTTCAGCCTGGCGTCCGCTGACACCGCCTGTGCGTCGTCTTCCTCCCCGGCCGAAGCGCCTTCCGCCCCACGATTATTCGACGGATCGGATCCGCAGCCGGCCAGAACTGCCGTCAAAAGCAGCCCCGGAACAAGCAGATACAGAAGTTTCTTCATGATGCACATCTCCCCCAAATGTGTACAGCCTCCGTCATAATTATTTTACCGTGAAATTCATGCACATTGCAAGAAGAATTATATAAATCTTCCCCCTGTTTTGGTAAAAAGCAAAAAAAAGAAGCGCCCGAAAGGCGCCTCTTTTCAAAGCAGACTGTTATTCTTTGTTTTTGGAATTGATGTAGGGAACCAGGCCGCCCTGACGGATGATATTCTGCATGAATTCCGGGAAGGGCTGTCCCTGCCAGCATTTGCCGGTGGTCACATCGGTGATGATGCCGGTATCAAAATCCACCTCCACCTCGTCGTCCGCTGCGATTTCCTTCGCAGCCTCGGGGCATTCGATGATGGCCAGGCCGATGTTGATGGCGTTGCGGTAGAAGATCCGGGCAAAGGTTTCCGCGATAACGCAGTCAATGCCCGCCGCCTTGATGGCCAGCGGGGCATGCTCTCTGGAGGAGCCGCAGCCGAAGTTCTTATTCGCCACCATGATGTCGCCCTTCTTCACCTGCTTGATGAAGCCGGTATCAATATCTTCCATGCAGTGGCTGGCCAGTTCCTTCGGGTCGGTGGAATTTAAATACCGGGCGGGTATAATGACGTCCGTGTCAACATTGTCGCCGAATTTGAATACTCGTCCTTTTGCTTTCATACCTTACCTCCTTTATAGATCTTCAGGTGAAGCAATTCTTCCCAGAACAGCACTGGCTGCCGCAACAGCGGGACTGGCAAGATAAACCTCTGATTTCACATGGCCCATACGGCCTACAAAGTTCCGGTTGGTGGTGGAAATACACCGCTCGCCCTCGGCAAGGACGCCCATATAGCCGCCCAGGCAGGGGCCGCAGGTCGGCGTGGAAACCACGGCGCCGGCTTCGATAAAGATTTTCAGGAGACCCTCCTCCAGGGCCTGCAGGTACACCGCCTGGGTCGCCGGGATGACGATGCAGCGGAGATTTTTCTTCACCTTTCTGCCCTTTAAGATCTCGGCGGCAATCCGCAGGTCGGAAATCCGGCCGTTGGTGCAGGAACCGATAACCGCCTGATCCACGGCCACGGGCTCGGTGATCTCCTTCACGGTCTTCGTATTTTCCGGCAGATGGGGGAAGGCTACCGTGCTTTCCAGGGCGGAAAGATCGATGGTATACTCCTCGTCATATTCCGCGTCCGCATCCGCTTCGAAGATTTTGTATTCCCGGGCGGAATGCTCCTTCATGTAGGCAATGGTCTGGTCATCCACCGGGAAGATACCGTTCTTGCCGCCGGCTTCGATGGCCATGTTCGCAATGGTGAAGCGATCATCCATGGAGAGGTATTTCACACCCTCTCCCGCAAATTCCATGGATTTGTACAGGGCGCCGTCCACGCCGATTTTTCCGATGATGTGCAGGATGACGTCCTTGCCGGAAACCCATTTGGAGGGCTTCCCGACCAGGTTGAACTTAATGGCAGAAGGCACCTTGAACCAGGACTGTCCGGTGGACATGCCTGCCGCCATATCCGTGCTGCCTACGCCGGTGGAAAAGGCGCCTAAGGCTCCGTAGGTACAGGTGTGGGAATCCGCGCCGATGATGACGTCGCCGGCCACGGCCAGGCCTTTTTCCGGAACCAGGGCATGCTCGATGCCCATCTCGCCCACGTCAAAATAATTGGTAATGTCATGCTTTGCGGCAAATTCCCGCACGCATTTGCAGTTTTCCGCCGACTTGATGTCCTTGTTCGGAATGAAGTGGTCCATAACCAGGGCGATTTTATCCCGGTCATATACGCTCTTGTTGTCGAAACGCTCCATCTCGTTGATGGCCACCGGCGTCGTGATGTCATTGCCCAGCACCAGGTCCAGCTTTGCTTCAATCAGCTGCCCGGGTACCACGCTGTCCAGACCGGCTGCCGCAGCGAGAATCTTCTGCGTCATAGTCATTCCCATGGTATTTCTCCTTAATTACTGCACGGGAGGGCATATCTGCCCTCCCGGTGGTTTATACATTCTGATGGTCTGGCTTTCTGTTCCTTTTAAGGATCAGTTGTTGATGAGCTTGTCCTCGTCGCTCCAGCTGTACAGCTTGCGGATCTGCTCGCCGACGATTTCTGCCGGATGCTCGGCCGCTTTTCTTCTCATGGCCTTGAAGTGTACCTGGCCGCCTGCATCGGACATATCCAGAAGGAATTCCTTGGCAAAGGTGCCGTCCTGAATGTCGGAGAGGATCTTCTTCATGGTCTTCTTGGTTTCCTCGGTGATGAGCTTCGGTCCGGTGACATAGTCGCCGTATTCAGCGGTATTGGAGATGGAGTATCTCATGCCCGCGAAGCCGCTCTGGTAGATCAGGTCCACGATGAGCTTCATCTCGTGGATACACTCAAAGTAGGCGTTTCTGGGATCGTAGCCGGCTTCCACCAGGGTCTCGAAGCCTGCCTGCATCAGTGCGCAGACACCGCCGCAGAGTACGGCCTGCTCGCCGAAGAGGTCGGTCTCGGTCTCGGTACGGAAGGTGGTCTCCAGCACGCCGGCTCTCGCGCCGCCGATGCCGAGGGCATAGGCCAGAGCCATATCCAGTGCCTTGCCGGTGGCATCCTGCTGAACGGCAACCAGGCAGGGAACGCCCTTGCCGGCTTCATATTCGCTTCTTACGGTGTGGCCGGGTCCCTTGGGGGCGATCATAGTCACGTCCACGAAGGCGGGCGGGGTGATCAGGCCGAAATGGATATTGAAGCCATGGGCAAACATCAGCATATTGCCCTCTTCCAGATTGGGCTCGATGTCTCTCTTGTACATGGCAGCCTGCTTCTCATCATTGATGAGGATCATGATGATGTCCGCCTTCTTGGCCGCTTCGTCTGCGGTAAAGACCTCAAAGCCCTGTGCTTCCGCCTTTGCCCAGGATTTGCTGCCCTTGTACAGGCCGATAATAACATGGCATCCGGAATCCTTCAGGTTCAGCGCATGGGCATGTCCCTGGCTGCCGTAGCCGATAATTGCGATGGTCTTGCCCTCCAGCAGGGAAAGGTTGCAGTCTTCCTGGTAATAAATCTTTGCTGACATTTGTCATCCTCCTGAATAATTTGAAAATTGCGTCTGGTTTGTCTTTAATCCAGATAGGTTACATTATCCGTGCCCCTGGTCAGTCCGGTCACGCCGGTTCTGGCCAGTTCAAGAATCTCATAGTCCTTCAGCATTTCCAGAAATGCCTCCAGCTTGGACCGGGCGCCAATGGCTTCCACGGTCAGGGAGCCCGCACTGATGTCGATGATGCTACCACGGAAAATATTTACGATGGAAATCACGCCCTGGCGCTCCGCCGCGCCGGCTCTTACCTTCACGAGCATCAGCTCCCGCTGTACGGAGTTCTCGGGGGTGAGCACCTTGATGTCCCGGACGTCCACCAGCTTTTTAAGCTGCTTGGTGATCTGCTCCAGCACAGCGTCATCGCCGCTGGTGACCACTGTCATACGGGAATACTTCGGGTCCGCGGTTTCTCCGACGGTCAGGCTGTCAATATTGTAAGCCCGGCGGCTGAACAGCCCGGCAATACGGCTTAAGACACCGGTGGAATTGTCTACCAGCAATGATAACGTTCTTGTTTTCATCTCTTCCTCCGTCTGAATAAACTTTTTCAAATAATACACTTGAATTCTAAGCTTGTCAAATATAAATACGTGTATTCAATACACAATAATATATTTTTATTCGTGCATATCCCTTAAGGCCCGGGCCGTTACAGGATAACCCCGCCGCCCAGGACCACGTCCCCGTCGTAGAGTACGGCGGCCTGGCCCGCGGTGACGGCCCGCTGGGGCTCGTCGAAAAGAAGGGTTACGCCTCCCTTTCCGTCGGCTTCGGCTGTTGCCGGCTGGGCCTGGTGGCGGTAGCGGATTTTCGCCGTGCAGCGCACCGGGCCGGCCGGCGCTTCCCCGCTTATCCAGTTGAATTCCCCCACCCGGACTTCCCGGGAAAAGAGGTCCCTGTTTCTAGCCAGGACCACTTCATTGGTTTCCGGCAGGATTCTCTTCACATACCAGGGTTCCGTGGAGGAAATCCCCAGACCCCGGCGCTGGCCCACCGTGTAATGAATGATGCCCTTGTGCTTTCCCAAGACATTTCCCTCTTCATCCACAAAATTCCCCGGCACGGGAACCTTGTCCGAATAGGCGGCGATGACCGCGGCATAATCTCCGTCAGGGACGAAGCAGATGTCCTGGCTGTCGGGCTTGTCCGCATTTAAAAAGCCGCCGGCCTTCGCCAGGAGCCGAACCTCGCTTTTTCTCATTTCTCCTAAAGGAAACAGCGTATGGGCCAGCATTTCCTGGGTCAGGAAATAGAGGACGTAGCTCTGGTCCTTGCTTTCGTCGAGGCCCTTCTTAAGCCGGTATTTCCCTTCCGCGTAATCAATCCTGGCATAATGTCCGGTGACGATGACGTCGCAGTCCAGCAGCTTTGCCCGTTCATAGAGCTTGCCGAATTTCTCATAGCGGTTGCACTCGATGCAGGGGTTCGGGGTTTTTCCCTCCTCATAGGCCCGGATGAACCGGCAGATGACGTTTTCCTTAAAGGAATCCTTGAAATTGAAGACATAGTAGGGCATGCCCAGTGACCTGGCCACGCTTTCCGCATCCAGGGTATCGTTCAGGGAGCAGCAGGTTTTCGTCCGGCCGTTGCCGTCGTCCTCTTCCCCCTCGAAAAGCTTCATGGTACAGCCGATGCAGGAATAGCCCCTTTCGGCGGTAAGTTTGGCCGCGACGGAGGAATCCACCCCGCCGCTCATGGCGATCAGTGCTTTCTTCATTCCCTTTTCCTGTAAAAAGCACCGGATGCTTCCACATCCGGTGCCTCCTTAATCCTTCTTGAGAACTGTTTATTCCTCTTCCTTCAGAGCAGCCCTTTCGGCAATCTCCCTCTCCTGTACATCGGAGGGAGCCTGCTCGTAACGGGCGAACTGGAACTCGAAGTCACCAGAACCGCCGGTCATGGAACGAAGCTGGGTGGAGTAGCCGTAGATCTCCAGCTCGGGAACCTCAGCCTCGATGCAGGTCTTGCCGGCGCCGATGGGATTCATGCCCAGTACACGGCCGCGGCGCTTGTTCAGGTCGCCCATGACGTCGCCGGTGTACTTGTCGCTGACGGTAACCTTCATGGTCACGATGGGCTCCAGAAGAACGGGGCCGGCTTCCATGAAGCCCTTCTTGAAGGCCATGGACGTGGCGGTCTTGAAGGCCATTTCAGAGGAGTCTACCGGATGGTAGGAGCCATCGTAAAGCACGGCCTTGACGCCTACAACCGGGTAGGAAGCCAGAGGACCGGCCACAACCGCTTCCGCAAGGCCCTTCTCAACGGCCGGGAAGTAGTTCTTCGGCACGGCGCCGCCCACAACCTCTTCTTCGAAGATGTAGGGGGTCTCCATATCGCCGGAGGGCTCGAAACGCATCTTTACATGTCCGTACTGGCCATGGCCGCCGGACTGCTTCTTATACTTGGAATCCACGTCGGATTTCTTGCGGATGGTCTCACGGAAGGCCACTCTGGGCTTCTCCAGCTCAACCTTAACCTTATACCGCTCCTGCAGCATGGAGACGATAACGTCGATATGCTGGTCGCCGATACCGTAAATCAGGGTCTGGCGGTTGGCGGAATCGTTCACAATCTTGATGGTCTGGTCTTCCTGCATCAGACGGGCAAAGCCCTGGGCAATCTTGTCCACGTCGCCCTTGTTCACCGCCTTGTAGGCCTTGTAGGTGTAGGGCTTGGACAGCTGTACGGGGGCGAAGGAAACCTGCGCCGCCTTGGTGGCGAAGGAATCACCGGTTCTGGCATCCGTCTTGGCGATGGCGCCGATGTCGCCGGCATGCAGCTCGGGAACCTCGATGGGCTTGGAGCCGCAGAGCACGTAAAGCTTGTTCAGCTTTTCTTCTCTTTCCTGGGTCACGTTGTACAGGATATCGTCATTCTTAATCACGCCGGAGCAGACCTTGATCATGGAGTATTTGCCCAGGAAGGGGTCTACGATGGTCTTGAAGACATAGGCGCTCTTTTCCTTGCTGTCGTCATAGTTTGCCGCGAAACCCTCACCGTTCAGCAGACCGGTCACCTCACGCTTGTCGGGTGAGGGGAACAGGCTGATGATGTCGTTCAGGAGGCAGGCCACGCCCATGGTATTGATGGGGGAACCCATCTCCACGGGAACAAGGCTGTCGTCCGCCACGTTCACGGCCATGGCTTCGGCGATCTC
>CADBNF010000007.1 GCA_902796005.1 uncultured Lachnospiraceae bacterium
CCACCAGCCGGGCGTATTGGTGGGATACCGTCCGTGGGCCGTCCATGCATAGCCTTCGTATTCTTCCAGCCGGTAGAACCGTCCCACATCCTCCGGGAAACCTACGGCCTTGAAGGTGCCCATGTTTTTGCCGCTGGAGAAGACGTAGGCGCCGGGCATTTCCGTATTGATCTTCATGACTGCGCGGACGACAAACTCCTTTTCATCCAGCTGGAGACTGGCCAGCATGGATTTCAGCGGGTCGACGAAGTACCGCCAGATGATGGGCTCGTCCGTGATTTCAGGAATTTTCCGGGTGGGGATGACCTCGGAGTGAATGATTTCAAAGTATTCTTTTAAATATGCCTCGCAGCTTTTCCGCGTCGCGCGGCTGTCGAAAAACAGATGCAGCGCGTAAAAATCCTTATATTCCGGATAGATTCCGTAGCCGGCAAAGCCGCCGCCCAGGCCGTTGGACCGGTCGTGCATGGGCTTCATTGCCCGCATGATTCCTTCGCCGCTCATCCGGTGTCCCTCCCGGGAAATGACCGCGGCAATGGCGCATCCGGAGGGAATACGCACCTGACCTTCCCTTTTCATCTCGCTCTTCCTTTCAGAAAATAAAAAGAGCCCGTTTCCCTCCGGCCGACCGAAGGGAAACAGACTCCTTTGCCTATTTGAAAGGATTATAGTTTAAAACTTTCATAATGTCAACAGATTGCGGGAGAAACAACTGATTTCTGCAGGATTTATAAAAAACACTTTCATATATTTCCTGTTTTGGTGGAAAATAAACGATTGACATTATCTCTTTTCGGGAATATAATCCACTGCATAAAGGCAAGGGCGTCTTTGAGCTTCAAGGCTCAAAGGCGCTTTTATTATTTACAGGAAAGGCAAAGACGTCTTCCGGTATTCACCGGGGATGTCTTTAATTTTTTTGAAAAGGAGAAGGAAAAATGAAAACGGTATCGGATTATTTCGGAAGTCTGGTTTTTGATGACCGCGCCATGCGGGCAAGCCTCTCTGCGGAAGTCTATGCCTCCCTGCGGAAGACGATTGACGAGGGCAGTACGCTGGACATCAGCGTGGCCAATGCGGTGGCGGAAGCCATGAAGAACTGGGCGGTGTCAAAGGGAGCCACCCATTTCACCCACTGGTTCCAGCCGCTTACCGGTATCACGGCGGAAAAGCACGACAGCTTCATTTCCCCCTCTCCCGACGGCAGCGTCATCATGGAGTTTTCCGGCAAGGAGCTGATAAAGGGAGAGCCGGACGCCTCCTCCTTCCCCTCGGGGGGCCTGCGCGCCACCTTTGAAGCCAGGGGCTACACCGCCTGGGACCCCACTTCCTATGCCTTCATCAAGGGAAAGACCCTGTGCATTCCCACCGCCTTCTGCGCCTACGGCGGCCAGGCCCTGGACAAGAAAACCCCGCTTTTACGGTCCATGGAGGTCCTGAGCCGGCAGGCAGTGCGTATCTTAAGGCTCTTCGGCAACGATACGGTAAAACGTGTGGTTTCCTCCGTGGGACCGGAGCAGGAATATTTTCTGATTACCCGGGAAATGTACGACCAAAGGCCGGATCTGCGGTTTACCGGCCGGACCCTTTTCGGGGCGAAGCCCCCCAAGGGCCAGGAGCTGGACGATCATTATTTCGGGGCGATAAAACCTGGCGTGGCCGCGTTTATGGAAGAGCTGAACGAGGAGCTGTGGAAGCTGGGCATCCTGGCCAAGACCGAGCACAATGAAGTAGCCCCCGCCCAGCACGAGCTGGCGCCGATTTATACGACGACCAACCTGGCCACCGACCAGAACCAGCTGACCATGGAAATCATGCAGAAGGTGGCTGCCCGGCACGGCTTTGTCTGCCTGCTTCACGAAAAGCCCTTTGAGGGGGTCAACGGTTCGGGCAAGCACAACAACTGGTCCATTTCCACGGACAGCGGCGTAAACCTGCTTTCACCCGGGGAAACCCCTTATGAAAATGCCCAGTTCCTGCTGTTCCTCTGTGCGGTCATCAAGGCCGTGGACGACTACCAGGATCTTTTACGGATTGCCGTGGCCACTGCGGGCAACGACCACAGACTGGGGGCAAACGAAGCCCCACCGGCCATCATTTCCATGTTCCTGGGCGATGAGCTGAACGCGGTGCTGGCCTCCATCGAAAGCGACACCCCCTACCAGGGGGCACAGAAAACCCAGATGAAGCTCGGGGTGGACGTGCTGCCCAAATTCAACCGGGATACCACCGACCGGAACCGGACCTCACCCTTTGCCTTTACCGGCAATAAATTCGAATTCAGAAGTCTCGGCTCCTCCAACAGCATTGCCTGTACCAACATCATGCTCAACAGCGCGGTGGCGGAATCCCTGCGGATTTACGCCGACAGACTGGAGCAGGCGGCGGATTTTGAAACCGAGCTGCATGAGATGATCCGAAAAACCATCCGGGATCACCGGCGGATTATCTTCAACGGCAACGGCTATGACGAATCCTGGGTGAAGGAAGCCACGGAAGGGAGGGGCCTTCTGAACTACCGCACCACGGCGGACTGCATCCCCCATCTTCTGGATGAGAAAAACGTTAAGATGCTGACCGGGCTCGGGGTATTTACCGAGGAAGAGCTGAAATCCCGCCGGGATATCCTGCTGGAGAACTACTGCAGGACGGTGGTTATCGAGGCGAATACCATGATTAACATGGTGCATAAACGGATAGCACCGGCCATTACCCGTTTCACATCGGACCTGGCGGAAGAGGCGGCAAAGAAGAAAGCCCTGTTCCCGGACCTGGCCCTTAAGTATGAATCGGAGCTTGTGGTAAGGCTTTCCGCTCTGACTGACAGTATCATTGAGAAGTCCAATCAGCTGGAGACGGCGGTCAGAGGGCTCTCCGAAGCGAAAGACATTATCGCGGAATCAGAGCTGATACGGGATACCGTGGTGCCGAAGATGAGTGAGCTGCGTAAACCCTGCGATGAGGCGGAGCTTCTGACCGCGAAGAGCTACTGGCCCTTCCCGACCTACGGCGACATCCTCTTCAGTGTGAAATAATAAACAGACGGATTTTGTAAACAGAAGGCGGCCGGCTTCATGCCGGCTGCGGAATGGAGTAAGCTATGACAATAGAATTCTGGTTTTTGATAGGTGCTGCTTTGGTTTTCTGGATGCAGGCCGGGTTTGCGATGGTGGAAACAGGTTTTACCCGGGCGAAAAACGCCGGCAATATCATCATGAAGAACCTGATGGATTTCTGTATCGGCACTATCGTGTTTTCCCTGCTGGGTTATACCATCATGATGGGTGAAGACGCCCTCATGGGCTTCATCGGCATGCCGAACCTGGATCTGTTCACGCATTTCAAGGAATTCATCGCCGCTCCGGCGAATGGTTTTACGGATGCCAGCTATTTTGTCTTCAACCTGGTTTTCTGTGCCACAACGGCAACGATTGTCTCCGGCGCCATGGCGGAGCGGACGAAATTTTCCGCCTACTGCGTGTATTCCGCAGTCATCAGCCTGATCGTGTACCCGGTAGAAGCCCACTGGATCTGGGGCGGCGGCTGGCTTTCTCAGCTGGGCTTCCATGATTATGCCGGCTCCTGCGCCATCCATATGGTGGGCGGCATCGCGGCCCTCATAGGCGCGGCGATGCTGGGACCCCGCATCGGCAAATATGTGCGGGACAGCAAGGGGAAGGTGACCAAGGTCAACGCCATTCCCGGCCATTCCATTCCCCTGGGGGCTTTGGGTGTCTTCATTCTCTGGCTTGGCTGGTACGGCTTCAACGGCGCTGCGGCTACCACCACCACAGAACTGGCTTCCATCTTCCTGACCACAACGATTGCACCCTCCGTGGCCACCGTTACAACCCTGATTTACACCTGGGTCAGGAACGGCAAACCGGATGTATCCATGTGCCTGAACGCCTCTCTGGCCGGCCTTGTGGCCGTAACGGCGGGCTGCGATGCCTATGATGCCATCGGTGCAGCCGTCGTGGGCGTTGTCTCCGGTTTTCTGGTGTCCCTGGTCATCGAGCTGCTGGATCTGAAGCTGCATATAGATGACCCGGTGGGCGCCGTGGGCGTGCACTGCGCCAACGGCATCTGGGGAACCATCGCCGTAGGACTGCTGGCCAATCCGGATGCGCCGGCGGGCCTGTCCGGCCTTTTCTATACGGGAAATGCCCGGCAGCTCGGACTGCAGCTTTTAGGCTTTGTTTCCGTGGCAGGCTGGGCCGTGGTGACCATGGGTGTTTTCTTCCTGATTCTGAAGAAGATCAACTTCCTTCGGGCGGACAGGCAGGATGAGCTGGCTGGCCTGGATGTAAGCGAGCACGGCCTTCCCAGCGCCTATGCGGATTTCATGCCCGCCGTGGACAAATATGCGGAGTTCGGCACGGGTGAGCAGATTGTGGCGGTGACCGGAACCACGCCGGTGGCGGAGGCCATTCCCGTGAAGAAGGAGCCGGTGTTCTCCGATGAGGGACACAAATTCACCAAGGTGGAGATCATCTTCAAGGAGGAAAAGCTGTACGCCCTGAAGGACGCCATGAGCAAACTGGGCATCACCGGCATGACCGTGTCCCACGTGATGGGCTACGGTATGCAAAAAGGCCACACCGAATTCTACCGCGGTGTTGCGGTGGAGACGGACCTGCGGCCGAAGGTGCAGATGGATATCGTGGTTACCTCCATTCCGGTGCGGGACGTTATCGAAACCGCGAAGCGGGTGCTGTATACGGGGCATATCGGCGATGGCAAGATCTTTGTCTACGACGTGGAGAACGTCATAAAAATACGAACCGGCGAAGAAGGCTATGCCGCTTTGCAGGATGTGGAGTAGAAAATGTGTTCAATTATGAGTTACTGCGGCAGCGGCGCGGATATGGACCTGTTCCTTTCGGGGTTTGTCCGGACGAAATCCAGAGGTCCGGATGACAGCAGGATCATTGATACCGGTGAAGGTCTTCTGGGCTTTCACCGGCTGTCCATCATGGGCCTGACGCCTTCCGGTATGCAGCCCTTTTCCTTAAACGGCTGTTACTGTATCTGCAACGGGGAGCTGTACGGCTTCGAAAAGGAGCGGGAAAGCCTTAAAGGAAAGGGCTATGTCTTTTCCTCGGACAGCGACTGCGAGATCATTCTTCCGATGTATTTTGAATACGGTACGGACATGTTCGCCATGCTGGACGCGGAATTTGCCTGCGTCATCTATGACGGACGCTGCGGGAAATTCCTTGCCGCCCGGGATCCCATCGGCATCCGGCCGCTGTACTACGGCTATGATAAAAAAGGCGTTATCCTTTTTGCCAGTGAGGCGAAAAACCTGGTGGGCCTTTGCGAAAGAATCATGCCTTTTCCGCCCGGACACTATTATGCGGACGGGAGCTTTGTCCCTTACTGCGATATTGCCGCCGCGGAGGAAAGCTGCGGCGACGACCTGGAAACGGCCTGCAGGAAGATTCACGACAAGCTCATCGCCGGAGTGAAAAAGAGACTGGTAAGTGACGCGAAGGTGGGTTTTCTCCTTTCCGGTGGGCTGGATTCCTCCCTGGTTTGCGCCATTGCGGCGAAGGAAAGCAGTGAACCCATTGAAACCTTTGCCATCGGTATGAGCGAAGACGCCATTGATCTTAAGTATGCCAGACAGGTTGCGGAATTTATCGGCAGCCGGCATACGGAGGTCTATATGACGCCGGAAGAGGTGATTTCCTCTCTGGAGACGGTGATTCACCTCCTGGGCACCTTTGACATCACCACCATCCGGGCCAGCATGGGCATGTATCTGGTATGTAAAGCTATCCATGAACGGACCGACATCCGGGTGCTGCTTACCGGAGAGATTTCCGACGAGCTGTTCGGCTATAAATACACGGATTTCGCGCCTTCGGCCGAAGCTTTTCAGAGAGAGGCGGAAAAGAGGATCCGCGAGCTTCACATGTACGATGTGCTTCGGGCAGACCGGTGCATCTCCGTCAATTCCCTGGAAGCCAGGGTACCTTTTGGCGATCTGGATTTCGTGCATTACGTCATGAGCCTTGACCCGGAGATGAAGCTGAACCGGTACGGAAAGGGCAAATACCTCCTGCGGCATGCTTTCGAAAGGGACAGCCTCCTGCCGGAAAGTATCCTCTGGAGGGAAAAGGCTGCCTTCTCCGATGCGGTGGGGCATTCCATGGTGGATTACCTGAAGGAATACGCCGAAACCCGGTATACGGATGAAGAGTACGAAGAGAAAAGACTGGCATATGAACATGCCCGGCCCTTTACGAAGGAATCCCTCCTGTACCGGGAGATATTTGAGAAATATTATCCCGGCCAGGCGGAAATGATCGTTGATTTCTGGATGCCCAATAAAGAGTGGGAAGGCTGCAACGTGGACGATCCTTCAGCCAGGGTGCTTTCCAACTACGGTGAAAGCGGGGTATAAGCTTCCGGCAGGGGAAGCACGGTAAATAAGAGGTAAGATATGCACTTTACGAAAATGCACGGACTGGGAAACGACTACCTGTATGTTTACGGAGAGGTTCCGGAAAATATAGCGGAACTGTCCCGGCGGCTTTCGGACCGCCACTTCGGCGCGGGCTCCGACGGAATGATCTATATTTCGCCTTCCGGGACGGCGGATTTTAAAATGCGGATTTTCAACGCCGACGGAAGCGAAGCGAAGATGTGCGGCAACGGGATACGCTGTGTCGGAAAATATGTGTACGACAAGGGGCTCACGGACAAAACCCTCCTGAAAATAGAGACGCTTTCCGGCATCAAAAGCCTGCATATGCAGACGGAGAACGGCCGGGTAAGCGCCGTTGCCGTAGATATGGGCTATGCCCAGGCGGAGGAGGAGAGGACGGTTTTCGCGGCTGAACAGGCGGTCACCGGCGTTCCGGTCTCCGTGGGCAATCCACATTTTGTTATTTTTACGGAGGACATGGAAAAGGTGCCGCTTTACACCCTGGGTCCGGTTCTGGAAAAGCATGAAGCCTTCCCCGGGGGCGTCAATGTGGAATTTGTTCAGGTTCTGAAGGAGAACCGTCTGCGTATGCGGGTCTGGGAACGGGGAAGCGGCGTCACTCTGGCCTGCGGCACCGGTGCCTGCGCCAGCGCGGCGGCAGCCGTCAGCAAAGGCTTCTGCCGGACAGACAGCCCGATAGAGGTCATCCTTGACGGCGGGATGCTGGCAGTCTGTGTCAGTGAAACCATGCAGGTGCAGATGACCGGACCGGCGGAAACCGTTTATGAAGGAGACACAGAGGAATGATTACACCGAACATGCATTATGCGGACCTGCAGAACTCCTACCTCTTCTACAATATTGCTCAGAAGACAAAGGCCTACCTTACGGAGCATCCGGACAGGCGGCTTTACCGGCTGGGCATCGGCGACGTTTCCCTGCCGCTGTGCGATGCGGTGATAAAGGCGCTGCATGAGGCGGTGGAGGATCAGGCGGACCCGGCCCGCTTCCATGGCTATATGCCGGAATGCGGGGATCCTGCCTTAAGAACACGGATCGCGGCGCATTACAGAAGCCGGGGCGTCATGCTGGAGGATGAGGAGGTTTTCGTATCCAGCGGCGCATCCGATGAGCTGGGGGATATCCTGGATCTGTTTGACTGCAAAAGCAGCGCGCTGGTTATCGAGCCGGCTTATCCGGCCTATGTGGACGCCAACGTCATGGCGGGAAGGAAAATCATCCATCTGCCCTCCGGCAAAGAAAATGCCTTTCTGCCGGAACCGTCAGAAGAAGCCAGGGTGGGCATTATCTATATCTGTTCCCCCAACAACCCCACCGGCGCGGTATTTACCCGGGAAAAGCTGCAGAAATGGATTGATTTTGCCAATGAGAACGGGTCGGTCATCCTGTTTGATGCAGCCTATGAGGCTTTTATTGAAGATGAGGCGCTGCCCCGCAGTATTTTCGAACTGCAGGGCGCCCGCACCTGCGCGATAGAGATCTGCTCCCTTTCGAAAACCGCCGGCTTTACCGGTACCCGTTTTGGTTACACCGTTATTCCGAAGGACCTGGTCAGGAAGGGGATGAACCTGAATGAAATGTGGGTGCGCAACCGGACCACGAAGACGAACGGCATTTCCTACATTATCCAGAAAGGCGCGGCAGCGGTCTTTACGGAGGAGGGGCAGCGGCAGACGGCGGAAAACATCCGTTTTTACAAGGAAAACGCAAAGATTATTACGAGGGCCCTGGAGGAAGCCGGCCTGTGGTATTGCGGCGGCAAAAACGCGCCTTATATCTGGCTGGAATGTCCGGGCGGAATGGACAGCTGGACATTTTTCGACTTTCTTCTGGAGGAAATCCAGGTCGTGGGCACGCCGGGAGAGGGCTTCGGCTCCTGCGGAGAGGGCTATTTCCGCTTTTCCACCTTCGGAAGCCGGGCGGATACGCTGGAAGCAGCGGAAAGGATCAAAAGGCTGCTGGGCTGAACTTTTTTTGCGGCATAACGAAGATAAGATTGACAGGAACTGCTTTTCCGTTGTATAACAAAACGGAAAGGCAAAGGCGTCGGTGAACTTTGTGGTTTACTGACGCCTTTTTTATTACCCATGGAGGTGGGAAGAAAGAGGAATAATCATGTGCGGAATAGTAGGATATACCGGCAGCGCCCAGGCTGCACCGATACTGCTGGAGGGACTTGGCAAGCTGGAATACAGAGGCTATGACTCGGCAGGCATTGCCGTAAGGGGAAAAGAGGATATCTCCGTCGTGAAGGTGACGGGCAGAATCGCTGGCCTCTGCGAAAAAACGGACAACGGCAAAGCGCTGGAGGGCTGCACCGGCATCGGCCACACCCGCTGGGCCACCCACGGTGCCCCGACGGAGGGAAATGCCCACCCCCATTTAAGCAATGACGGCCGTTTTGCGGTGGTGCACAACGGGATTATCGAGAATTACCAGACCCTGCGGGAAGAGCTCAAAGGGAAGGGGTATCATTTTGACAGTGAGACGGATACGGAAGTCATCGTGCACCTGATGGAGATGTATTACAAAGGCGATGTGAAGAAGGCCCTTATCCAGACGGTCAACAGGCTGCAGGGCTCTTACGCGCTGGGAGTTTTATGCAAAGATGAGCCGGATAAGCTGTATGCGGCCAGAGAGGCCTCTCCGCTGATCATCGGCCTTGGCCTTGGGGAGAATTACTTCGCCTCGGATGTGACCGCTCTGGTGGCTTATACAAGAAATGCCGTCTATCTGGAGGACGGGGAATTTGCGGAGCTGACAAAGGAAGGCGTAAGCTTCTTCGACTGTCTGGGACAGCCCCTTGCAAAACAGGTAAGCCGGATTACCTGGGACGTCCAGGCGGCGGAAAAGGGCGGCTACGACCATTTCATGCTGAAGGAAATCATGGAACAGCCCGGCGCGGTCAAAGCGGCCATTTCCCCGCGGCTGAAAAACAATGCAGTGGTTTTCGAGGAGCTGAAGCTTACAAAAGAGGACCTTGCCGGTATCCGTAAAATCGTTATCACCGCCTGCGGATCCGCCTACTATGCCGGCTGTTCCGGCAAATACGTGCTGGAAGCCCTGACACATATCCCCGTGGAGGTGGTGCTGGCCAGTGAGCTGCGGTACAGCAATCCGCTGATTGACGCTTCGACGCTGCTCATCGTTATTTCCCAGTCCGGGGAAACCGCCGATACCATTGCGGCCATGAAGGAATGCAGGGCGAAAGGCGCCCGCACCCTGGCCATCGTCAACGTGGTGGGCAGCACCATTGCCAAGCTGGCGGAGGATACGGTCTATACCTGGGCCGGCCCGGAAATCGCCGTGGCCACCACCAAGGGCTTTACCACCCAGCTGGCAGTACTGTACCTGCTGTCGTTGTATTTTTCAAAGCTGCTGGGCATTGCGGGGGAAGATTACGCGGCGCATATCCGGATTTTAAAATCCCTGCCCAGGCTGATCCAGCAGGCCATTGATATGAACCACAGCCTGCCGAAGCTGGCGGAGAAATATCACAGGGCCAAATCCCTGTTCTTCATCGGCAGGAATACGGACTATGCCGCCGCGCTGGAGGGTGCGCTGAAGATGAAGGAAATCTCCTATCTGCATGCGGAGGCCTATGCGGCGGGAGAGCTGAAGCACGGTACCATCGCCCTTATCGAAGAGCATACCCCGGTGATTGCTCTCTGCTGCAACCGCAGGATTATGGAGAAAACCTTAAGCAATATCGTGGAGGTAAAGGCAAGAGGTGCCGAGGTGCTGGCGGTATCCTACCGGGACAATCCGAAAATCCTCTCCGTGGCGGATGATTTCATCTTCATACCCGAAGTGGAGGACCTTTTCTCCGCCATCGTGGAAATCGTGCCCCTGCAGCTGCTGGCCTATTATGTGGCGAAGGCGAACGGCTGTGACATCGACAAGCCCAAAAATCTGGCCAAATCCGTAACCGTGGAGTAAATACAAAAGGAACCGGCTGTCACACCGGTTCCTTTTTTGTGAGAAAGCGGGGCAGCAGGCGGGCCGCTGCCTTAAAGCTTTATTCAGATTTTGTTGGATCTCTTCCAGATGTTCATCTTTTCCGCGGAGGCGATGAGCTCGTCACGGAAATCCGGATGGGCAACGGAGATGATGGCCTCGGCCTTCTGCCAGGTGGGCAGACCCTTAAGGTTCACGCAGCCGTACTCGGTAACGAGGTACTGGAGGTTGGCCCGGGTATCGGTAACGATGGAGCCGTCTGCCAGGGTGGGACGGATACGGCTTTCCAGCCTGCCGGCGCCCTTGTTGAAGAAGGTGGAGCTCATGCACAGGAAGCTCTGGCCGCCCTTGGACAGGTAGGCGCCAAGGACGAAGTCAAGCTGTCCGCCGGCACCGGAGATCTGCTTGGTGCCTGCGCTTTCCGCATTGGCCTGGCCGAAGAGGTCGATATCCACGGCATTGTTGATGGACACGAAGTTGTCCAGCTGGGCAATCACGCGGACATCATTGGTGTAGTCAACCGGCGCGGACATGCAGGCCGGGTTGTCATTTACGAAATCATACAGCTTCTGGGTGCCGGCGCCGAAGGCGTAAACCTGACGGCCCTTGTCGATGTTCTTGAACCGGCCGTTGATCTTGCCGGCCATGGTGATGTCCACGAAGGCATCCACGTACATCTCGGTATGCACGCCCAGATCCTTTAAGTCGCTTTCCGCGATCATCTTGCCGACGGCATTGGGCATGCCGCCAATGCCCAGCTGCAGGGTGGAGCCGTTCTTGATCATGGGAACGATCTGCTTCGCAACGGCGATGTCCACCTCTGAAGGATCGCCGGGGGCGGGAATGATGCCCATGGGCGGATTGTCGCCCTCTACGATAAAGTCAACGTTGCTGATGTGCACGCCTTCCTCGAAGCCGCCGAGACACCGGGGCATGTTTTTGTTGACTTCGACAACGATCTTGTCTGCCACCTCGCAGACTGCGTTCATGTGGCTGCCGTTGGGGCCGAAGTTGAAGTAGCCGTGGGCATCCATCGGGGCAACCTGGAAATAGGCTACGTCCACATGGGCATTGCCGTCCCGGTAGAAGCGGGGAAGCTCGGAATACCGCATGGGATTATAGAAAGCGAAGCCCTTGGCGATGGCCTTTCTTTCGATGCCGCTCATGTGCCAGCTGTTCCAGACGAAATGATCGGCAGGATTTTCGATTTTGAAGATTTCGGGCTCCCAGCAGAGAATGCCGCCGTAGAAATGTACATTGGTCAGGTTCGGCAGACGTTTTGCGATTTCCCTGTCACAGGCTACGGTGGTGCCGGTGGTCCAGCCGTAATCAATCCACATGTTGCTGTCAACCAGTGCAGCTGCCTTTTCCGCGGAGGTCAGCTTTTCCGCATACATTTTCTGATAATCCATGTTTTTCTCCTTAACTGTTTTCCTTTTACCTTCAGGCGAAACCCGTCCGAAGAAGAGCGGGACAGCCTGTATTATCTTTTTTTTCAGCCGGTCGTAAGCGGCAAATACAGTATCCCCTATTGTGAAAAAAAAGTCAATTCCTCCCTGTGAAAAAAAATATGTTATAATGAAAATAATATGATAACCCTGTATTAAAAAACAGAACCGCAGAAAGTGTGAAAAGAATGGATATCTACGAGTACAGACCGATTCTGTGCCTTGTCTCCCACGGACATCCGGACCATGCCGGTATTATCTACGACTGCGGAAACATATATTGAGGAGACGGGAGGGAAGCGTTCAAGGATGAAGCTGAGAAAATATGCGCCTGAAGATGCGGCGGTTATCGCCCGATGGCTGCGCAGCGAGGAAGAAGTTTATCTCTGGTCGGCGGACCGGATCGGGGCCTTTCCGGTGCCGGAGGATGCCCTGAACAAAATATATGCGACAGTGCCGAAGGATACGGAATTCGTTCCGGTGACGGCGGTGGACGGGGAAGGAAGACCGGTCGGCCATCTTTTCCTTCGGATTAAGCAGAAGGAACCGGAGCGTATCGTCCGGGTCGGCTTTGTAATCCTGGCTCCGGAGGTGCGGGGGCAGGGTAACGGAGAGAGGCTGCTCATCCAGGCTCTTTTGTATGCCCGCAACGTGCTGCAGGCAGAAAAAGCCTCCCTTGGCGTATTCCTGAACAATCCCTCCGCCCTGCATTGCTACGAGAAAGTGGGCTTTGTGCCGGCCGGCGAGCCGGAATCCTTCGAGTACCCGCCGGGAACCTGGGAATGCCAGGAGATGGAAATGGTCATTCCCGCCTGCGGCTGCTTCGGAAAGAAGGCCCTGGCTGCGCAAAAAGAATAAGCAGGCTTTGTGCCGGAGGCGAATCTCTACCGGGATTCACCCCCGGCATTATTGATCCCGGGGAAACGTCCGGCTATAATAAAAGTACATCAGGAGGGGCCCCTTCTAAACAGAAAAAAGCCGGCAGTCAGGCCGGAGAAAGTTTACGGAGGATTCTTGAGATGACGACAACGAAAAAAATCTGTATCTATGCGGCGGCGATTGCCCTGTTTGTGGCGGTGACCCTGTGTCTTCAGGTGCCCGTCTTTGAAAATTACTACCTGTGTCTCGGCTACATCGTCATGGAGGTCTGCACCTTTGCCTTCGGCGCTTTAGCCGGCATCCTTTCCGGCAGTCTGGGTGTGGTTCTCTACTGCCTGCTGACCGGAGGTTTAAGAGGCATGCCGGGCTGGGCCCTGGGCAATGTGGTAATCGGCATCGGTCTGGGCCTGCTTTTTGCCTTTGTGAGAAAGATGACAGCCGGACGGGCTGCGGAGGAAGTATTTTCCGAAGAGAAGAAAACCGGAAAAGGCAGAGCCTTCCGCCTCTTCCTGTGGGCAGGCGCGGCGGTTATCGTGGTCGCCCTGACGGCAGCCGGTATCCTCGGGGTGAAATCCATAACGGAAAGCCTGCTGTACGCCCAGCCCTTTGCGGTCAGGGTTTTAAAGAACATGAACGCCTTTATCGCCGATGCGGCCGTCCTTCTGGCCGCCCTTCCCCTGGCGGCGGTATTCGGCCCGAAGCTTGCGCGGGCAGAAAAGAGGGAAAGAAGCCTGCATCCCGCAAAATAACTCTTTTTCCGATGGAAAAAATCCGGTAATTCTTCTATACTGAAAACAGCAGTATTCTAAGCAACAGAAGAATCGGGTTTACAGGGAAAGGAGAGCAATATGGGTACATTACGGAATCTGGATGTGCTTCTGGAAGACATTGTCGGAAAAGAAGGACCCTGGCCGGCAGGCGCCGGGCTGCGGGTTTATAAGGACGGAGAATGTGTCTATGACCGTTTTCTGGGGTATCGGGACGAGGAAAAGGGCCTGCCCTTTACGCCGGATACCATCTGCCAGCTGGCGTCCATGACCAAATGCATCGCGGTGACCGCGGTGATGCAGCTGTATGAAAAGGGTCTGTTCCTTCTGACGGATCCGGTGGAAGACTATATACCGGAATTTGCGGACAGGCAGGTGTATGACCGCAACGGCAAGGGAGAGCTCTTTGTCCGTCCGGCGAAGACACAGATGACCATCGGACATCTCTTTGACATGACCTGCGGCATTCCGGTGAACTGGGACCGGCCGGAGCCCACCTGCCAGGACCTGCTTGCGGGAACGAACAAACTGCTGGCGGAAGGCAAATACAACCTGCGGGAGTATGCAAAGCTTGCGGGCCGCACCCCGGGCAGCTTCGACCCGGGCACCCACTATTATTACGGACAGGGGCACGATATCCTGGCCGCCTTGCTGGAAATCCTGACCGGGAAGCGGTTCGGGGAATACCTGCAGGAGAATATCTTTGAGCCGCTGGGCATGAAGGACATGCATTTCTTTGTGCCGGAGGAGAAGCAGGACCGGGTTGCAGTGATGTACGCCCTGACCAAAGAGGGAAGAAAGCCCACCAGACTGCCGGATATTTTCTACGCCTCTGATTTTGAATCTGCCTGCGGCGGCCTTTTCGGCACCATCGAGGATTACAGCCGTTTTGCCAGGTGCATGACTTTAGGTGAATGGAACGGCGTGCGCCTGCTCAATGACAGGACCATCCGCCTGATGGCCATGAACCGCCTGCCGGAGGATATCCGGAAAGCGGACTTTGAAAATGCCTATCATGCGGGCTACGGCTACGGCCTGGGGCTGCGCACCCGGATGTACCCGGCAGCCGGCAGCAATACCTCCGTGGGTGAATTCGGTTGGACCGGCGGCTTCGGCACCTGGGTACTGATGGATCCGACGGCGAAAATCACCATCGTCTACGGCCACCAGGGCATGCCGAACAGGGAGGAATACATCCATCCCCGTATCCGGAACATCGTATATTCCGCATTGTAAATAAAGAAAATCAAAATTTACGGGCTGAATTCAGTTTTGCTGATTCAGCCCGTAATCTTTACATTTTATACCCCTTCATCCTTCTTCGGCAGCGTCCGGTAGAGGGTGAGGATCATCACGGTAAAGCTGGCAAGGCCGCCGATGACGTTGGAGATGGGCTCCGCCATGAACACCCCGTCCACGCCGAAGCCGTGCACCGGCAGCAGGAGCGTTAAAGGTACCACCAGGATGACCTTGCGGAACAGGGAGAAGAAGACCGCCCGCTTCGCGCAGCCCAGGGCCGTAAAGCTCGACTGGGCGGAAAACTGGAGGCCCATGAACAGGAAGCCGAAGAAATAAATCCGCAGCACATGGGTGCCCGCTTCAATCATCGCCGCGTCCGAGGTGAAAATCGCAATCAGGAAATGCGGAATGCTGATGACCACAATCCAGGCGATAACCATGTAAATCGCCCCGGCTATGCAGGAAAAACGGATACCCTCCCGCACCCGGGCGTATTTCCGGGCGCCGTAATTGTAGCCCAGCACCGGCTGGCTGCCCGCGGTGAGGCTCTGGACGGGAAGGCCGGCGATTTCCCGGACGGAATTTAAAATGGTCATGATGCCCACATAAAGGTCTCCGCCGAAGGTCCGAAGGGTCATGTTGCAGACAATCTGCACCGCAAAATTGGTGCCCTGCATGATGAAGCCGGACATGCC
>CADBNF010000008.1 GCA_902796005.1 uncultured Lachnospiraceae bacterium
CACAAGCCTTTACCAGCTCGTTCAGCTCTAATACGGATAACTCTTTAATCGCTTCAATAAATTCAGCTGTGGTTAACTTTGCCATTCTAATTTTCCTCCATTTTAGATTACCGGTCTGTAATGCCGGGGATTATTCTGCCGCTTCCGCAGCAGCTTCTTCTGCCGCAGGGGCTCCGTCTTTTTCCGCGATCTGCTTCAGTACGCGGGCAAGATTTGCGATGGGTGACTGCATGCTGCCAAACAGTCTTCCGAGGAGTACTTCTCTGGAAGGAATGTCTGCCAGGCTCTGGATCTGAGAGGGTTCATAGTACTTGCCCTCTACTACCGCAGCAACAAGCTCCATCTTGGGATTCTTCTTAGCAAACTCAGCAAGAACACGGGCCGGGGCCGTAGCGTCCGTCTTGGAAACCGCAAGGGCGTTGGTGCCTTCCAGATGCTTGCAAAGCTCTTCACAGGGCGTACCCTTGAAGGCAAAGTTCATCATGGTGTTCTTGTATACCTTGTAGTTGATGTCTGCCTGTCTTAACGTCCGGCGAAGCTCAGTATCCTGGGCAACGGTAAGGCCGGAGTAGTTAACCAGCAGCACGCACTGGGCATCTGCAACAACGTTTGCAATCTCCTGAACAACCGGCTGTTTCAGTTCTACTTTTGCCATGAACAGTGTACCTCCTATCGTATTTGTACACGCGAAAGCATAAAAAAACCCGTCACGAAAGACGGGGAACATGATAATTCTTGCGAACAATCATCCTCGGCAGGCGATAACGCTTACGCTCCGATGAGGGAGCACCTGCTGTCTTCGGCGTGATACGGATGGTATATTACCACGGGGAATTTATATTGTCAAGTATAAAAATTACGTGACAGGGGGACGGGCGTGACAAAAGAACCGTCCCCCTGTCACGTCCCCTTGACGATCCTTTTTCCCGAACGTATAATAAGGGAAATCTTCAAGCGCAAAGGAGAAATAGAAATGTCCGGTTCCACCTTCGGAAAGCTCTTCCGGGTAACCACCTTCGGAGAATCCCACGGCCCCGCCATCGGCGCGGTCATCGACGGCTGCCCCGCGGGCCTGCCCCTTACCGAGGAAATGATCATGCCCTATATGGAAAAAAGAAGACCTAACGCCGGCAGCTTAAGCACCGCCCGAAAGGAAGCGGATCGGGTGAAAATACTCTCCGGGGTGTTCGAGGGAAAGACCACGGGAACCTCCATCGGCCTTCTCATCGAAAATACCGATGCCCACAGCTCGGATTATTCGGACATTGCGGACAAATACCGGCCCGGACACGCGGATTTCTCCTACGATATGAAATACGGCTTCCGGGACTGGCGGGGCGGCGGACGTGCCTCCGGCAGGGAAACGGCAGCCCGGGTGGCAGCCGGCGCGGTGGCGGACCTGCTGCTTCGGCGTTTCGGCATTGAAGTCTCCACGGAAGCCCTGGTTCCCAACGCCCTGGATATCCCGGAGGGAGATTCCGTGGGCGGACTGGTCGCCTGCACCGTGACCGGACTGCCGGCGGGCCTGGGCGAACCGGTGTTCGACAAGCTGGATGCCCGCCTCGGCGCGGCCCTTTTCTCCATCGGCGCGGTAAAAGGCGTGGAATTCGGCAACGGCTTTGCCCTGGCCTCCATGCTCGGCTCCAAAGCCAACGATGGTTTTGCCCTGCGGGTAACCGAAGACGGAAAAAAGGAAATCTATAAAACCACCAACAATGCCGGCGGCGTACTCGGCGGGATATCCGACGGGGATCATCTGCAGCTTGTGGCGGCCATCAAGCCCACCCCCTCCATCTCCCTGCCCCAGAAAACGGTGACCAGAAACGGAGAGGAAACCGAAATCCGCATCAAAGGCAGACATGACGTCTGCATCGCGCCGCGGGCGGCCGCGGTGGTTGCCGCCATGGTCTCCCTGACCCTCATCGACATGCTGATGGAAAATGCCGTCTGCCGGCTGGACAGGCTGGAAAAGGTATATAAATAATCAAAAAACGAGGAGCCTTACGGCCCCTCGTTTTATTTACAGTTTTCAGTTCCCCGCGTAATCCGCCAGGTTCAGTACGGCAATGTTGGTGATGGAAGCATTGCCCTCCAGATCTTCATAGATGTAGACGATGCATACATTGTGCACCGGATCGGAGGTAATGACGGTCTGGTTCGCGAGAATCGCGTAATTGGTTCCGGAAACCAGCTGGGTGGCCAGCACGGCGGTGGGATCATAACCCGCCCCGGTCAGGTCTTCCATGGCTTTGGTAAAGGCGTTTGCCGCTTCCGCAGGAAGGTTGGCAACCGGCATCTCTGCAGGAGTCCAGCCGCCGGCAAGACCGGTGGCCGTGCCTTCCGTATCTTTCTTCTCGGAAAGGGCTGCAATATCCAGATCCACTACGCTTAAAATCTTCGCGCCGCCGGAGAGGTCGGCGTACACCGTCACCATCTTCAGGCCGGTCACAGGCTCTTCCGTAACGGTGGTGCCCTTGCACAGAATCATATAGTTCGTTCCGGAAACCACCTGGCTGCCCACATAGGCAATCGGTTCAAAATCCATGCCAAGGTGCGTCTCTGCCGCCTTTTCAAAGGCTTCGGTGACTTCCTCCGGCATCGGGGTGCTTCCATTGTCATAGAGTACCCAGCCGCCCAGAAGCGCTTCCGGCGTTTCGGCTGCCTCAGAAGCGGCCTCGGAGACCGCAGCGCTTTCCGATACCGCAGAGCTCTCTGTCACGGCTTCGGACGCCGCAGACGTCTCTTCTTTTTTATCTGCCTGTTTTGCGCCGCAGGCGGCAAGGGAAAGGGTCATCGCGCAGATGAACGCGGCTGAAAGCAGTTTTTTCTTCATGTTTTTCTCCTTTTTAAGCAGATTTTTAACTGCACATCAATATGCTGTCATTTTACTTTACCTCGTGTATAATGTCCATATGCACCTGTGAATAATCGGTGAAAAGGCTGTGTTGAAGGCATGAATTTCCGCCGGCGGACGTTCTGCCGGCAGGCAAAAATCATTAAATTTTAAGAAAGAGGCTTACCCATGCGCTACCGCTCGGCAAATATGCACTACCAGGAAAAATACGGGGAAAAGGTCTACAAACTGGCCTTAAAGGGCGGTACTACCTGCCCGGTCCGGGACGGCTTAAAGGATACCCGGGGCTGCATCTTCTGCAGCGGGGAGGGAAGCGGGGATTTCGCTGCGGAAACCATCGACGAGGCCATCGCACGGCTGTCGGGCAAGCAGACCGGAAGGAAATACATTGCCTATTTCCAGAGCTTTACCGGCACCTACGGGGACCCTGAATATTTCAGGAAGCGATACCTGGAGGCTGCGGCGGATGAGCGGATTGCGGGGCTTTCCATCGCTACCCGGCCGGACTGCCTGCCGACGGAGATGCTGGACCTGCTAGCAGAACTGGCCCGGATCAAGCCCCTGTCGGTGGAACTTGGCCTGCAGACCATTCACGACAGGACCGCGGCCTTTATCCGCCGGGGGTATCCTCTCGCGGAATTCGACCGGGCGGTCACGGCCCTTCGGGCCTGCGGCGCCGAGGTCATCGTGCACCTCATCCTGGGCCTTCCCGGGGAAACGAAGGAGGATATGCTCGCCTCCGTCCGGTACCTGAACGGCTGCGATGTCCAGGGGGTAAAGCTGCAGCTTCTGCATGTGCTGGCCGGCACGGACTTAGGCGAGCTGTACCTGGCCGGCGCCTTCGGGCCTGCCGACGGCAGCTTTCCCTTCACCCTGCCGGCATACGCCGACCTTATCTGCGACTGCATCGGCGCATTGAAAAAGGACATCACCGTGCACAGAATCACCGGTGATGCCCCGAAGCGCATTCTCCTGTCTCCGACCTGGAGCGGAAATAAAAAACTTGTTTTAAATACCATCCGGAAACGTCTGGAGGACCGCGGCATTACCCAGGGCTGCAGCCTGCCGGATCAGATATCGATGGCGCCGTAAATCTCCATCGGCACGTAGGCCGTCACATGTATGCCCCCGGCCTCGTATTCCTCGGAAAGAAGCTGTCCCTTTTCCCGGATGACGGCTATCTTTCCCGCCTTGTCATAGGGGTACACGCGGTCAATGTAAAGCTTTCCTGCCAGCAGCTGCTTTTCCAGCACGGCCAGAAGCTCGGGAAGGCCTGCGCCGGTTTTCGCGGAAATGCTTACGGTTTCCGTTGCCCGGCTGTCATAGAGAATCACATCTCCCAGATCCCTGTCCGTCTTGTTGAAGCAGGTAATCACCGGCTTGTTCTTCACCCCCAGCATATCCAGGGTTTCGTACACCACCTGCATCTGCCGGTCCATCTCCGGATTGGACGCATCCACCACATGAATAATGATATCCGCGTAAACCGCTTCCTCCAGCGTGCTTTTGAAGGCCTCCACCAGGTGGTGGGGGAGCTTGCGGATGAAGCCTACCGTATCCGTCAGCAGGATTTTCCCCTTCAGGGGCAGTTCCGCTGCCCTTGTGGTGGGATCCAGGGTGGCGAACAGGGCATCCTCCTCCAGTACCCGGGCGTCCGTCAGGGCATTTAAAAGGGTGGATTTGCCTGCATTGGTGTAGCCTACGATGGCGGCAGTGGAAAGATTTCCCCGTTTCCGGCCGTCCCGCAGGGTATCCCTGTGTTTTTTCACCTCTTCCAGCTCTTTTTTGAGCACGCCGATGCGTTCTCCGATAAGCCGGCGGTCCGTCTCCAGCTTCTTCTCGCCGGGGCCTCTGGTTCCGATGCCGCCGCCCTGGCGGGAAAGGGACCTGCCCAGGCCGGTCAGCCGGCTGGCCCGGTACTTAAGCTGCGCCAGCTCCACCTGGATCTTGCCCTCGCCGGTTCTGGCCCGGGCGGCGAAAATATCCAGGATCAGCAGGGTTCTGTCCACCACCTTACAGGAAAGCTTATCCTGCAGGTTGTTCAGCTGGGCGGGGGACAGCTCGTCGTCACAGATGACCGCATCCGCTTCCAGAAGCTGCATCATTTCCTTCAGCTCCTCCATCTTGCCGCTGCCAAGATAGGTGCCCGGATGCACGCTTTCCCGGTTCTGCATCAGGCTTCCCGCAACCTCCGCACCGGCGGTTTTGGCCAGCTCGGCCAGCTCCGCCAGAGACATGACGGTTTCTTTTTCGTCACCGGTGGAAACCGCTGCCAGAATCACCCGTTCCTTTTTCTTTTCCAGTTCTATCATCGGCACCTCACTGTCTGGGGCTTAAAAACTTATACTCTCTGCGGGCGGCCGCGTCCAGGGGATATTCCTTCAGGAAGGCCTCCATCTTTTCCTTTGCGGTGAGGAAATCGTTCATCCGCTCATAGATGACGATTTCATTGAACAGCAGGCTCTCCCGGGCTGCGGGATCATTGCATTTCAGGCCTTCTTCGATATAGAAGAGGGCCTTTTCGTAATCCCCCTCCTCACAGGCGCACATCGCCAGGCCGTTGCTGCATTCCGCCACCCGGACGCCTTCGTTCCGGTACTGCAGGAACAGGGCCCTGGCTTTTGCCGTATCCTTCTGCTCCAGGTAGACCTTCCCCAGGACGGGCACCGCCTCCGTGCTGCCAAGCTCCGCTGCCTGCAGCAGGGCCTCCTCCGCCTTCGGGTATTCCTCCAGGTAATACCAGGCCTTGCCATGGTTGACATAATCTTCTGCCGTCGTGCAGGAAAGGGCCGCGGCCTTCTCAAGCCAGGCCTCCCCTTTGAGGGGAATGCCGCCTTCGCAGCAGGCCTCGTAGATCATCAGGTAAATGTCATAATCCGCGCTGCCCGCCGTGGCTTTTTCAAACCATTCCAGGGCTTCCTCCTTCTTGCCGGCCATCAGCTTCACCTGGCCGTACAAGGCCTGGACCAGGGGGCTTTCCTCCGTCTCCAGCAGGGTTTCGCAGGTTTCCTCCGCCGCTTCGTACTGGCCGTTGCGCATCAGGGATTCCGTCAGGTACAGCCGGACGTCCCGGGCGAATTCCTCGTTTTCGAATTCCATGGCCTCAAGGCTTAAGGAGAAAAGCCGGGCCGCGTATTTGTAATCGCCCCTGCGGTAATACACCAGTCCCTGACCCCGGTAGCCCTCGGCCTTGCGGCCGTCGTTCTTCTCGGCTTCGGTGAAGGCCTTCATGGCGGCATCGTAATCCCCCGCCGCAAAGGCCGTCATGCCCCGGTCATAGGCGCCGGAATCCACCGGTGCACAGCCGGAGAACGCAAAAAGCAGGCAGCATAAACATACTGCCAGACCTTTTGCCATTTTCCCGCTGTTTCCGGAAATCTTCATCTTCTGCCTTTCGCCTCCGGACCTGCCGGATTTCGTCAAACGCTGTTTACGCGTAAAGATTGTCCTTGTATACCCCCGCGGCCACCAGCTTGCGGATCTCGGAAACCACCAGATCCTTGTCCTCATGGTAGGTTACGCCGAACCAGTTCTCCGTGGTGGGAATCACCTCCACAAAGGCCCGGCCTTCGGAAATCAGCTGATCCACATAGATGGGGAGCAGGTATTCGCTGTCGGTGTCTCCTGCGGGCAGCTTTTCGAGGAATTCCTTAAAGCCCTCCTCCAGAAGGGAAATGAAGGAATTCTGGAAGCCCCACATATTCATGGAAACCGTAAGGCCGGGTGCCAGGGGCCGCAAAGAGCCGTCCTTTTCCTGTACCGCCGCGCCTTCCGGGGTTTTGATAATGTTCTTGGTTTCGTCGATACCCGTCAGTCTGCCGGCAGCATCGATGCTGCAGATGCCCCGGGTTACGCCGCCCTTGTCGCTTAAGGTATTCTCCATGCGGTAGCCCGCCATACAGATGGGCTGCACGCCGTCTTTGACCTCGTGATCCTTTACCAGGTAGTCATGCAGGGCCACGAAGGGCTCCCTGCCGTAGAAATCGTCCGCGTTGATTACGCAGAAGGGCATGTCCACCTTGTCCTTCACTGCCAGGACCGCCTGTCCGGTGCCCCAGGGTTTTGTCCGCCCGTATGCGTTGGTAAAGCCCACCGGCAGTGCGTCCAGCTCCTGGAAAACGTATTCCACCTTTGTTTTCTGCGCCATACGCCAGCCGATGCATTCATGAAACTCCTGCTCGATATCCTTACGGATGATGAAGACCACCTTGTTAAAGCCGGCTTCCAGCGCATCCTGTACGGAATAGTCCATGATCAGCTCCTCGGAGGGTCCGACCTTCTCCAGCTGCTTGATTCCTTTTCCGTAGCGGCTGCCGATACCCGCAGCCATGATAACCAATGCCGTTTCCTTCATGATAATTCTTCTCCTGGTTTTTTTTATTAATAAAGGCAGGTTTCTGCCCTTATTCCTCGTTTTCTCCCGCCAGCTTTTCCGCCTGGTCCGCAGCCGTCAGGCTGTCGATGATTTCGTCCAGGTCACCGGAAAGCACGTCGTCAAGCCGATGTAACGTCAGCTTTATCCGGTGATCCGTCACCCGGCCCTGGGGGAAATTGTAGGTGCGGATTTTCTCGGAGCGGTCCCCGGTTCCCACCTGGCTTTTCCGCTTCTTCGCCTCTTCCTCATGCTGCTTTGCCAGCTCCATGTCATACAGCCGGGAACGGAGGATTTTCAGGGCCTTGTCCTTGTTCTTCAGCTGGGATTTCTCATCCTGGCAGGAAATGACGATGCCCGTGGGGATGTGGGTCAGGCGCACCGCGGAATCCGTGGTGTTGACGGACTGGCCGCCGTTGCCGGAGGAACGGAAAACGTCAAACCGGCATTCGTTCAGGTCCAGATGAAAATCGATTTCCTCCGCCTCGGGCATGATGGCCACGGTGACGGTGGAGGTGTGGATCCGTCCGCCGCTCTCCGTCTCCGGTACCCGCTGGACCCGGTGCACGCCGCTTTCGTATTTAAGGCGGCTGTAGGCGCCCCGGCCGGTGATCATGAAGATCACCTCCTTAAAGCCCCCCAGTCCGCTTTCGTTCAGGCTCATGATTTCCGTCTTCCAGCCCTTCATCTCCGCGTACTTGACGTACATGCGGTAGATTTCATAGGCAAAAAGGGCGGCTTCATCTCCGCCGGCCCCGGCCCGGATTTCCACGATGACGTTCTTTTCGTCATTGGGGTCCTTGGGCAGGAGCAGGATCTTGAGCTTTCCGGTCAGCTCCTCTTCTTCCTTCCTGGCGGCTGCCAGCTCTTCCTTCAGAAGGCTGCGCATCTCCTCGTCGGATTCCTCCTCCAGCATGGACAGGGAATCCTCTATGGTCTGACGGCAGTCCCTGTACCTGCGGTAGGCTTCCGCAATCGGGGAAAGCTCCGCCTCATCCCGCATCAGCTTCTGCAGAAGCTGGCTGTCTTTGGCGGTTTCCGGATCGGACAGCCGCAGGTGGATTTCCTCCAGCCGCAGCAGAATATCCTCCAGTTTGTCAAACATCGGCTTCACCTGTATCCTTCTCTGCCTTCACCGCCGTGACCACCCGGTCAAGGCCCGCCAGATCCTTTACAACTGTTATCGCTTCAAAACCGGCTTCCTCCAGGATGCCGGTGACCTCCTTCGCCTCCCGGTCACCGATTTCAAGGAAAAGCCTGCCGCCCTCCTTCAGGTAATCCGGGGCCGCTTCCGCTATCCTTCGGTAGAAATCACAGCCGTCGGCGCCGCCGTCCAGGGCAGATTTCGGTTCATAATCCCGCACCTGCCGTGAAAGCCCTGCAAGCTCAACCGTCCGGATGTAGGGGGGATTTGCGGTAATGACATCAAAGGTGCCGGAAATCGCCTCAAAGAGGTCGCTTAATACAAATGTACAGTCTGCGCCCAGGCGCGCGGCATTGTCCGCCGCAACGGCAAGGGCTCCTTCGGAAATATCGCTGCAGGTAACCTGCACCGGCTTTTCCAGGGCCAGGGTGATGCCCACGCAGCCGCTGCCGGTACATAGATCCAGTACGGCTTCGCCTTCTTTCAGCTCTTTTAACGCGGTTTCCGCCAGGACCTCCGTATCAAACCGGGGAATCAGCACGTCTTTGTTTACCGCAAAATCCCGGCCGTAAAAAGGCGCGCTTCCGGTGATATACTGCACCGGTTCGGATGTAAGCCGCCGCTTCAGGCAGGCTGCAAGCCGCTTTTCCTCTTCCTCGGAAAGGATGCGCTCCCTGTTCACGGGATAGGCCTTCCTGTCCAGCCCCGCGGCATGGCAGACGAGGATTTCCGCTTCGGTCTTCGCCTCTGCAAAGCCGGCCTTTTCCAGCTTTTTGCGGGCAAGGTGCGCCGCCTCGGCCAGGGTCGGCCGGTAACCGAAATTGTTTTTAAGGAAATCCGGCCAGTCAAACACCTCTTCCACCGCCGCAATGGCCACCTCCGCCATGGAGGCGTCCGGCTCCCTTGTGGTCAGCCGCTGCATGGCCAGGCCCGGCTTTGTCAGCAGGTTCATCACCGGATTGTCGTATTTTCCCGCCACCATGATCAGCTCATAGCTGATGCCGGCAATCACCGGAATCAGCAGCAGGCGGATCAGTATCCTGGTGAGGTGGGAATCGGAGTTAACCAGCGCCTGCACCAGCATGAGCACAACGGCGGAGACGATGACCACCAGGAAGAGAAAACTGGTGCCGCAGCGCTTGTGGAAGCGGGAGCTTTTCAGGACATTTTCCACCGTCAGGGGCAGGCCGTGCTCCACGCAGTTGATGCATTTGTGCTCCGCCCCGTGGTACATGAAGGTCCGCTGAATGTCCTTCTGCCGGGAGATCATGATCAGGTAAACGATGAAAATAACGATACGAATCAGGGATTCCAGCAGGGAAAGCAGGAAACGGTTGTCGATAAACCGTCCCAGGAGGGTACGGATGCCGTAGGGCAGCATCATGAAAATGGCCACCGCCAGGACAATACCCAGAAGAAGGCCGCCGGTCATGGCCGCCTTTTCCTCTTTTTTCTCCTTTTCCTCGTAGGCCTTCCGTTCCTCGGGAGACATGTTCCTCTTCTGCTCCTCTTCCTCCTCATCTTCGAAGAAGGAGGCGGAGTACATCAGTGTCTTCATGCCGATGACCAGGGAACTCACAAAGCTGATAACGCCGCGGACGATGGGTATCTTCATCCACAGGGACTTCGACAGGGTGTCGGAGCAGGGCTGCTTCGATACCTCGATGTCCCCGTCGGGCTTGCGCACCGCGATGGAATATACCGTACGGTTCCGCATCATGATGCCTTCCATGACAGCCTGTCCGCCGATGCCGGAATTGATCTGTTTTTTCATGTTTCTTCCTTACAATATGGCTTGCGTGTATTACCGCTTTATAGCAAAAACAGGGCTGAGATGATTCATCCCAACCCTTTTAGATTCTTTCTTATGCCGGTTCAAGAAATTATAAGCCGTATTTCTTATTGAACTTCTCGATACGTCCACGAGCCTGGACAGCCTTCTGCTGGCCGGTGTAGAACGGATGGCACTTGGAGCAGATTTCCACGTGGATATCTTCCTTGGTGGAACCGGTCTTAAAGGTATTGCCGCAGTTGCAGGTTACGGTTGCCTGGTAATACTTGGGATGGATTGCTTCCTTCATTCTTTTCACCTCTTCCGATTTGTCTCTTTTATGTCAATGTCGCACCGGAAATCCGGTGGAACCCTACTGTTCAATCAACAGCATGAATGATATTACCACAAGTATTTTCTTTATGCAAGGGAAAATTAATAATTTTGTAATTTTCCCCTGCAGCAGTCTTATTTCGTGATGTCGCTGCCGAAATACTTCACGGAAAGCTCGGAAAGCTCGCCGGAGGCGGCAATATTTTCGATGGCTTCGTTGATAGCGGCCACAAAGGACGCATTGTCATCGGACATCTTCACGGGGATGACAACAGAGGAAGCTTCCTCGGTCAGGTCAACCACCTTGAGGGGTGCATCCGGATGCACGGCCATGTAGTCCAGGAAGGAAACCTCCGCGTTCAGCGTGGCGTCAACTCTGCCCTGCATAACCAGCTCCAGGGTCTCCTCCAGGGAATCCACGCCCTGTACGGTGGCGCCCAGGTCCTCGGCCAGGGTCATGTAGGTGCTGCCGATGGAGTTGGCGGTGGTCTTGCCCTTCAGATCCTCAAAGGAAGTGATGTCCGTATTGTCCGCGGGAACGATGAGCGCGGTACGGATGTAGGCATAGGGCTCGGTAAAGGTGTAGGTTGCGGCCCTGTCCTCGGACCATTCCACACCGTTGATAACCATATCGTATCTGCCGCCGGACACGCCAGCCAGAAGGCCGTCCCACTCACCTTCCACGAACTCGGCGGTTACGCCCAGCTCTCTGGCGATGAGGGTGCCGACTTCCACGTCAAAGCCCACCAGCTTGTCGCTCTCGTCATGGAAGGTCCAGGGTGCCCAGGTGCCTTCGGTACCGATTACGATTTTGCCTGCAGCCTTTACCTGCGCCAGCTTGTCATTGCCGCCGGCCGCTTCAGATGCCGCAGACGTGGCAGATGCGGATGAAGTATTTCCGCCGTTTCCGCCGCCGCAGCCTGCAAGAGCGCAAACCATTACCGCACTTACCGCGGCAGCCATAATCATCTTAAACTTTTTCACTTTCTCTTCCTCCTTAGTTTAAGCTGTTCGTTTCTTTTGTCTCCAGTTCCTTCGGCTCATCCCCGCCGGCCAGGAAATCAATAACCTTCGGGTTCGTCGGATGCTCGAAGAAATCCTTCGCGGAGGCTTCCTCCAGGATTTCCCCGTTTTCCAGGTATATAATCCGATGGGCCGCATTTCTTGCAAATGACAGCTCATGGGTTACAACCATCATGGTGACGCCCTCCGTCGCCAGGTCGGACATGACCTTCAGCACCTCTCCCTTAAGCTTCGGATCGAGGGCTGAGGTGGGTTCGTCAAAATAGATAATTTCCGGGTCCGTGGCCAGGGCCCTGGCGATGGCCACCCTCTGCTGCTGGCCGCCGGAAAGCTCCGCCGGGTAGTGATCCGCCCGGTCCGCCAGGCCTACCTTTTCCAGAAGCTGCATGCCCCGCACCTTTGCCTCATGCACCGTCATTTTCCCGGTGACCACCGGTCCCTCGATGACGTTGCCGAGGGCCGTGCGGTTGGCAAAGAGGTTGAAGCTCTGGAAAACAAAGGCGGTTTTCCTGCGGATAGACGCGATTTCCTCCTTTGAAATCCGTTCCAGACGGTGCTGGACGCCGTCAAAGGTAAGCAGGCCGCTGTCGGCCCTTTCCAGGAAATTCATGCAGCGAAGCAGGGTTGTTTTGCCCGAACCGGAGGGCCCGAGCACTGCCACCACTTCTCCTTTTTCCACATTCAGGTTGATATCCTCCAGCACCGTGGTGTCCTGGAAGGATTTTTTCAGGTGTTCAACTTTCAGCATTCTTTTTCTTCTTCCTCCTGCCCACTACATCCAGGTAATTTTCGCCCTTATGCTGCAGCACCGTAAGCACCGTGGAGAAGATGAGGTAGATGGCCGCCAGCTCCAGGTACAGAGCCAGGGCCTCGTAGGTTCTGGCCACGATACGCTGGGTGGTCATGAACATCTCCGCCACCGTAATGTTGGCCACCAGGGAGGTGTCCTTGAGCATGCTGATGAGGGAGTTGGACAGGGACGGGAAGGCGGCTTTCAGGGCCTGGGGGATGACGATCCGGCGCATAACCTGGAAATAACTCATCCCGACACAGTAGCCGGCTTCTATCTGTCCCACGGGAACGGACTCCAGGCCCGCCCGCATGGTTTCCGCGCAGTAGGCGCCCTCATTCAGGGCAAATACCAGCACCGCGCAGGGGAAGGGGTCAATCATGATCCCCAGGTTCGGCAGGCCGAAGAAAACCACATACAGCTGGATAAGCAGCGGCGTTCCCCGGAAAATCCAGATGTAGATCTGGCAGATCTTCCTGGCAATGGGTACCTTCGCGTACTGGATCATGGCCACAAAGGTGGCAATCACCATCGCGCAGCCGAAGGATATCGCTGTCAGGGGAATGGTCACGATAAGGCCCCGCAGAAGAATCTTCGGGAAGGAGCTTATCAGCAGGGATATAATCTTGTTCCCCGCGGCAAACAGTAACAGGTTACTCACGCGCCGCCTCCTTTTTTCTCGTTTTGATGGTCTTCCGCACAAGGAAGATGATGAACAGTACACCCCGGACCGACAGCTCCACGGCCATGGCAATCCATACGCCCTGCAGACCGTAGACAGGCGCCAGACGGGCCGCCAGGGGGATACGCACCGCCCACATGCTGATAAAGTTCAGGATGCAGGAGGTCAGGGTGTCGCCTTCCCCGCGGAAGGCGCCGGAAATTACAATGGACGCGCCGTACATGGGCTCCGCAAAGGCCTCAATCCGCAGCACCTGCACGCCCAGGGCCGCAATGGCCTCGTTGGTGGTCAGAATGCCCATCATAAAGGGGGCCGCGTGGAACATGGCCACGCCCATGATGGACATGATGCCCACGCCGAGGGCTGTGGTAAACCAGGCCAGCTGCCGGGAAAGGTCCATCCTTCCCGCGCCGATGCTCTGGCCGATGAGGGTCGTGGCCGCCGTGCCGATGCCGTAGCCCGGCATATAGCAGATGCTCTCCGAGGTAATGGAGAAGGAATGGGCGGACAGGGCAACATTGCCCAGGGGCGCGGTAATGGCCGTGGAGGTAATCTGCGCGCCGCACATGACCACCTCTTCCACCGCCAGGGGCAGGGTGATTTTCAATGCCTTCGTGATGTCCGGCTTTAAAAAGACCAGCTTTTCCCCCTTACGGAGCTTAAGCGGCGGGCACACGGCCAGCAGATATACCAGCATGAAGCCCGCGCCGACGATTTCCGAAAATAAAGTGCCAAGAGCCGCCCCGACGATGCCCAGCCCTGCGCCTTTTATGGCAAAGCTGTGGCCCAGCACCGTGTAGGTGCCGGTGGGGAAAATCAGGAAGGCGTTGAAGATTACGTCCAGGATACCCATGCACATGGCCGTGATGCTGGGCACCTTGATGTTGCCGCTGCACTGCAGCGCGCCGGAAGCCAGGATCTGCATCATGGCCACGGGAAGTCCCAGGGTCCGCACCAGGAAATACCGGGAGGCCCTGGCGCAGATGTCCGGTCCGCCGCCCAGCCACACGGGCAGGCGGGTATGGATGGCCAGGGCAAAGGCCGCAACGCCCAGGCTGATGAAAAGGCAGATAACCACGCCCTGCCGTACAATATTTCTGGCGCCGGCCTCATCCTTCGCGCCGATTTTGTGGGCTACCTGTACCGTAAAGCCGCTGGCAAAGGCCATGCTGACCCCTTCGATAAGCCAGATACTGGAGGACACCAGACCGATGGCCGCGGAATCCTCCGGACCCAGACGGCCGATCATCGAGGTGTCAATATAGCTCATGATAATAAATACAATCCTGGTCAGCATGGCCGGAACGGCCAGCTTCATGATGAGCCCGAACTGCTGCCAGAAATTTAAAGGATCGCCGTTGCGCAGTTTAGCCAGTAAGTCAGTCTTCATGCAAGCCCCGCCTGTTCGGCTGCATCAAAGGCGGCCCGGATAACCTTGTCCATATCGTAATATCTGTAGCAGCCCAGCCGTCCGCCGAAGATGACGTTCTTCTCCTGTCCGGCCAGTTCCGCATATTTTTCGTAAAGCGCTGTGTTTTTCTCATCGTTCACGGGATAGAAGGGCTCCGCGCCCTCCTCCCATTCCCGGGGATACTCCCGGGTGATGATGGTTCCTTTTCCCGTACCGAAGGCAAAATGCTTGTGTTCGATGATCCGGGTCCAGGGAACGGAGGCGGAGGTATAGTTCACCACAGCATTGCCCTGGAAATTGTCGCAGTCCGGCAGTTCCTCCGTCTCAAACCGCAGGCTTCTGTACTGCAGGCGGCCGAAGCGGCAGCCGAAATACTCGTCGATCATGCCGGTATACACCGTACATGCGGCCGCATCGGGATTTTCCGCTATGAACTGCCGGTAATCCGTATTCGTCAGAACCGTGCAGCCGGAAAGCAGCCGCTGCGCCAAAGCGGTGTATCCCTCCTTCGGGATACCCTGGTAGGGGTCGTTGAAGTAATTGTTGTCAAAGGTGAACCGTAAGGGGATCCGCCGGATGATAAAGGCGGGCAGCTCCGAACAGGGCCTTCCCCACTGCTTTTCCGTGTAGCCCTTAATCAGCTTTTCGTAGATATCCCGCCCGGCAAGGGCCAGGGCCTGCTCCTCCAGGTTCTTCGGCTCGGTGATACCGGCCTCCTGCCGCTGCTTTTCGATGATGGCGGCAGCCTCCGCCGGGGTCGTGATGTTCCACATCCGGCTGAAGGTATTCATATTGAAGGGAAGGTTGTACAGTTCTTTTTCGTACAGGGCCACCGGGGAATTGATGTAATGATTGCATTCCGTATAGGCATTGACGTACTCCCACACCTCTTTGTCGGAGGTGTGGAAAATATGCGCGCCGTATTCATGAACCGTGATGCCGTTCACCTCACGGGTATAGATGTTGCCGCCGATATGATTTCTCCTGTCGATAACCAGGACCTTTTTGCCTGCCGCAACCGCCTTCTGGGCAAATACGCAGCCGAAAAGACCTGCGCCGACGATCAGATAATCCGCTCTTTCCATTTCATTTCCGGCTTTGCCGGACTCCTTTTTCCGGGATAAGAATCGAGGGCTGCTGCCAGCCCCCGAAGAAGTTTAAACCGCAAAATCCTTTTCGTATAACACCGTGGGTGCTTTTCCCTTTGCCCCCTTGCGTCCGCTCTTGCGGGAAGACCCCCGGGCATGCTCGATGGCCCGGTCAAGAATTTCCTTGACGTCGGAAATCGTCATGGGGTTCTCCTGGGACTGGCCGCTGCTGATGAGGGAATACAGCGCCAGAATCCCCAGCTCGTCCAGCTGGCAGTTGTTCTCCTGGCAGTAGGTCCGGGCAAAGGTCACCAGCTCGTCGTTGGTGAAAATCGGGATGGAGATGGTCCGGGCAAACTTTTTCGCAAATTCCGGATGCCTGCGGAACAGCTCCTTGATCTCCGCCTTGCCGTCTTCAATGATAAGAATCATGCAGTCGGTGCGGAAATCCATGGCGTCGCACAGCCTCGTCACGGTTTCGTCGGTCATGCTGCCTGCCTTTTCAATGCACAGGAAGCCGCCGGCCATGGTGCCTACGATCCGGGCCGGATCCCTCTGGTTCATGGTTTCGCCGGAAATCCGGGCGATCTTAGCCGCTGTCAGGCCCATATCCCGGCACATGGTCACCAGCAGGCCGTAGGTCAGGCGGGATTTGCCCGAGCCGCTCGCGCCGACAACCGCCAGGTTGCCGTTGCTGGAGGTATGCTCACCGCAGTGCTCGTAGACGCCGGTGATGCCCTCCAGGATCTGGGTGTCCATCCCGGGAATCCGGGCAAAGTATGTGAAGACATCCCTCTGGTCGCTGCTCATCCGGGTGGGAGCCGCATTGTTCAGGATACGGATACGCCGTTCCTCAACGGTCTCGTTCTTTAATACTTCCTCTATAGAAATGGGCACGGTATTCTGGCCCACATTGGTCAGGGTAATGGTGTGGCTCTTCTTCTCTTCCGCCGTGGGTTCCGGATCCGGAATCTCCCAGTCGGCGGGGAAGGTGGGCTTGGGTGCCCGGTTGGGATTCTCCTCGGCCGCAGGCGCTTCTGCCGCTTCTTCCGCAGGCGCTGCAGTCTCTTCAGGTTCTGCCGCTGCCTTCGGAGCATTGGGATCCACGCCGAAGGAGCCGTCCGCTTCCGCTGCGGAGGAGAAGCCTGCCGCCGTCTCGGAAATCAGGGCGTCCACGTCATAATCGGACATCTTCAGGGGCTTTGACTCCACCTTCGGGGCTTCCTTCACGCCGGAGAATACATTCTGGATGCTCTGCTCCAGCTGGGACTTGAGATCCGGCTTTCCGCCCATGAATTCGGCGGAGGTTACGGGAACCTCGTCGATCTGCACCGGTGCCTTTACGGCTTCCTCCGCTTCCACGCCCGCATCCTTGGCTGCCTTTTCGGTGGCCTTGCGGATCTTCTCGATCACGGAATCGTCGGGCTTTCTGTTATAGGAAGCAACTGCTGCCGCAGAGGATTCCGCAACCTGCTCCGCGTCTGCCTGCTTTGCGCTTTCCAGGTAAGCGGCCTGGGACGGGGAGAGGGATTCGTATCTCTGCTTCAGGTTGATGGCCTTCAGGACATAGCGGCCCTCGGAGAACCAGAGGATGATGTCGTCACAGGTCTCCACGCATTTCTTCCTGTCGCCGGCTCTGGAGTACAAAGTGGCCAGCTCGTAGGCCCATTTCTCCGTGAATTCCTTGTCCTTGTATTCCTCAAGGATGGCGATTTTCTCCTGAAGGGGACGGTTGTCCGCCTTGGCAATCTTGTATTTCAGGACAAGGCGGGAATTGTCCTTCGGCGCTGCCTCCGCGAATTCCTTGTAATACCTTTTGGCGGCTTCCACGTCGCCCACCTTGATGCAGGCGTCCACCAGCCGGTCCAGCACATTTTTGCTGACGGCGGAACGGTCGTGGGCCATCTTCAGGATGCGGACGCAGTTGTCGTAATCCTTGTTGACCTCGTAGATGTCCGCCACCATGCTTAAGGTGCGCACACTCTTGACCCGGCGCCAGTCAATCTGCTCCGCCAGATCATAAGCCTGTTTATATTCTTTTTGCGAAACCAGATCCGTCAGTTCCTGCAGTTTTACCTGATATTCGTTTTTATCCAAAGTTCTTCACCTCTATACCGGATAATCTCCGCAAACATGCGTAAAAGGAATTGTTTTTTACTGAAAAAGACAATCCCGGTTATCAAACAGAATACCACCGTTTGTCACCGCCTGTCAATGTTCAGTTCACTTCCCCGGCGGCTGCCGGTTCCGGCCGTCTCAGATTTTCTCCGTTTTCCAGATATCCCGCACATACTCCGCCACCGTCCGGTCAGAGGAGAAAAGCCCGGAGCGGACGGTATTGGTCATGGACATCACGGCCCAGCGCCTTCTGTCCCGGTAGGCCTTCTCCACCTCCTCCTGGGCGGCGCAGTAGGCGCCGAAATCCGCAAGGATGAAGTATTCGTCCGGCCGGCTTCCGCCGGTCAGCGAATCGTACAGGTTCCGGTACAGGCCGGTATCGCCCTTCGAAAAGGTTCCGTCCGTCAGCTGCCTGCAGACGAGGGCCAGCTCCGGACTGGCTTCCAGGATTTTCCCGGGCTCGTAACCGCCGCAGGCCTCGTAGTGCATGACCTCCTCCGCCGTAAGGCCGAAGGGGAAGGCATTCTCCTCGCCCACCTGGCGGAAGATTTCCACGTTCGCCCCGTCCCGGGTGCCCAGGGTCACCGCGCCGTTCATCATGAACTTCATGTTGCCCGTGCCGCTGGCCTCCCGGCTGGCTGTGGATATCTGCTCGGACACGTCCGCCGCGGCGAAGAGAATCTCCGCATTGCTCACGGTGTAGTCCTCGATGAACACCACCTTGAGCTTTCCGGACACCGCCGGGTCATTGTTGACCTTATCCGCCACGCCGTTTATCAGCCGGATAATGCTTTTTGCCCGCTCATAGCCGGCGGAGGCCTTTCCGCCGAAGATGAAGGTATGGGGATAATAATCAGTCTCCGGATGCTTCTTCAGCCGGTTGTAGATGTACATGACATGCAGGATCGCCAGCAGCTGCCGCTTGTACTCGTGCAGCCTTTTGACCTGGATGTCGAAAATGGAGTCCGGATCCACGGTTATCCCGTTCTTCTCCAGGATATATGCGGCCAGACGCTCCTTGTTTTTCCGTTTGATGGCGGTAAATTCCGCCAGTGCCTTTTCGTCGTGCAGCAGGGGATACAGCTTCTCCAGCTCCGACAGCTTCACCGTCCACCCGTCGCCGATGTGCCCGTTTATCCAGTCGGAAAGCAGCGGATTGCCGTGCAGCAGGAACCGTCTCTGGGTGACGCCGTTGGTCTTGTTGTTGAATTTCTCCGGCATGATTTCGTAGAAATCCTTAAATTCCCGGCGTTTCAGTATCTCCGTGTGCAGCTCGGCCACGCCGTTTACGGAAAAGCTGCCCACGATGGCCATGTTCGCCATGCGGATCTGCCCGCCGTAGAGGATGGCCATCTTCGCCACCTTGTCCTCCCGCTCCGGGTAAAGCTCGCGGATCCGGCCCACAAACCGGCGGTCGATCTCCGCGATAATCTGGTAAACCCGCGGAAGCAGCCGGGCAAACAGCTCGATGGGCCACTTCTCCGAGGCTTCCGACATGATGGTGTGGTTGGTGAAGGCGCAGCATTTCGTCACCACATTCCAGGCCTCGTCCCAGGTCAGGTGCTCCTCATCCAGGAGGATGCGCATCAGCTCCGGAATCAGTACCGTGGGATGGGTGTCGTTCATCTGGAAGACAGCCTTCTCATACAGGAAACGGACGTCCCCGTGGGTCTTCTTGTACTTCTGCACCGCCGTCTGGGCGCTGGCAGACACAAAGAAATACTGCTGCTTCAAGCGAAGCTCCTTGCCGGACAGCATATTGTCGTTGGGGTAAAGCACCTCGGTGATGTTCCTGGCCAGGCTCTTCTGCTCCACCGCCTTTAAATACTCGCCTTTGTCAAAGGAATCCAGGTGGAATTCGTCCACTGCCTCCGCATCCCAGATGCGTAAGGTGTCCACCACGCCGCTCTTGTAGCCCACCACCGGCAGGTCGTAGGGAACGGCCATGACGGATTCGTAATTCCGCTGGGTGAAGGTATTGCGCTTCTCCTCCTCGATCCAGCCGATATCCACGGTGCCGCCGAAGCGGATTTCCTTGATGTATTCGGGCCGCTTCAGTTCAAAGGGATAATAGCCGTCCGCCAGCCAGTAATCCGGGACTTCCTTCTGGGCCCCTTCCTCTATCTTCTGCCGGAACATGCCGTAGTGATACCGGATGCCGCAGCCGTAGGCCGCATAGCCGCCCGTGGCCAGGGAATCCAGGAAGCAGGCCGCAAGCCGGCCAAGACCGCCGTTGCCAAGGGCCGGGTCTCTCTCCTCCTCCTCAATATCGGCAAGGTCGATGCCCAGGTCCTTCAGGGCGCCGCTTACCGCCGGCAGGGCGGAAAGGCTCAAAAGGTTGTTGCCTAAGTATCTGCCCGGCAGGAATTCCATGGACATGTAGTAGATAAGCTTCGGATCGCTTTCCTTCATCCGCTTCTGGGTATTCATCCAGTTCTCCACCACGTAGTCGTTCAGCACGTTGCACAGGGCCAGGTATACCTGGTGGATGTTCGCTTCCCGGATTTCCTTGCGGAACAGAAGCTCCACCCGTCTTTTCAGTTTGGTCTTCACTTCTTCCTTATTGATATAAACCGCCATAACTCTCCCCGAAGCGCTTCCGTTTTGCCGCAGGCGCTTCTATACAGGCAAACTGCCGCACAGGTTATCCGCTGTGCGGCAGTTTCTCTTATTAAATATTATCCGTTTTTCTTTACGCCGAAGACCACGTCTTCATTGTTGATCTTCCAGGCCTTTTCGTAGCCGCAGGTTTCTCCGGTTACGATGTCGTCCGCCAGGACCTCGCCGCAGATTTCCGCCTTATGGGCCTCGATCACGGCCAGGATATGGTCGTTGTCCTTCGCGCTTACCGTAATCCGGTCCATAACCTCGAAACCGGCTTCCTTACGCATGGTCTGGATCTTGGACACGATTTCCCGGACAAAGCCTTCCTCCACCAGCTCATCGGTGAGGTTGGTGTCCAGAACCACAGTGATGCCATTGCCGGATTCGGAGATAAAGCCCTCCACCTTGGCGGCTTCAATCAGCAGATCGGCCTCGGCCAGCTCCACCTCTGTTCCGTTGATATCCAGCTTCAGGCTGCCGGTTGCGGAAAGCTCCGCCATGGCGGCGCTGCCGTCAAGACCGGCCAGCGCGTTCCGGATGCCGCCCACCAGCTTGCCGAATTTCGGACCTACGGTCTTCAACTGGGGCTTGAAGGTGTAGGAAACGAAGGCGGAAACGTCATCGGTGAATTCCACGGTCTTCAGGTTCAGCTCATCCTCGATGATTTCCTGGTAGTATTCCTCCAGGACGAAATCGCTCTTCACAAACATCTTGGACAGGGGCTGGCGGTTCTTGATGTTGGCCGTATTTCTGCAGGCACGGCCCATCACAACAATATCCAGCAGGTGCTGCATATCCGCCTCCAGCTTCGGAAGGATGTATTCCTCCTTCACCGCCGGGTAGTCGCACAGGTGAATGCTCTCCGGGGCATCCTTGTCCACGGTGAGCACCAGGTTCTGGTAAATCTGCTCGGTCATGAAGGGAATCATCGGCGCCGCTGCCTTGGAAAATTCCACCAGCACGGTATACAGGGTCATGTAGGCATTGATCTTGTCCTGCTCCATGCCCTTGGCCCAGAAGCGCTCACGGCTTCTTCTTACATACCAGTTGCTGCAGTCGTCAATGAAGGCTTCCAGGGCTCTGCCGGCCTCGGGAATCTTATAGCCGGACAGGCAGCTGTCCACTTCCCTGATGCAGGAATACAGCCGGGACAGGATCCACTTGTCCATAACGCCGAGGGACGCATAGTCCAGGGTATATTTCGTCGGATCGAAATTGTCGATATCCGCATACAGCACGTAAAATGCGTAGGTATTCCACAGGGTTCCCATGAACCGGCGGGAATATTCAACCACGTTTTTGCCGTCGAAACGGTTGGGCAGCCAGGGAGCGGAATTCACATAGAAATACCAGCGGATGGCGTCCGCGCCGTATTTCTCCAGGGCCTCGAAGGGATCTACCGCGTTGCCTTTGGACTTACTCATCTTGTGGCCGTCCTTGTCCTGCACATGGCCCAGAACGATAACGTTCTCATAAGGCGCCCTGTTGAACAGCAGGGTGGAAATGGCCAGCAGAGAGTAGAACCAGCCTCTGGTCTGGTCCACGGCCTCGGAGATAAACTGGGCCGGGAACTGCTGTCTGAACAGGTCCTCGTTCTCGAAGGGATAATGATGCTGGGCGAAGGGCATGGAACCGGAATCGAACCAGCAGTCGATAACCTCGGGTACCCGGTGCATGATTTTGCCGCATTTCGGGCAGCGGATGGTCACTTCGTCAATGTAGGGCCGGTGCAGCTCGATGTCCTCCGGACAGTTGTCGGACATTTCCTTCAGCTCCTTGATGCTGCCTACGGAATGCATGTGTCCGCAGTCGTCGCAGACCCAGATGTTTAAGGGCGTACCCCAGTAACGGTTCCGGGAAATGCCCCAGTCCTGGACGTTTTCAATCCAGTCGCCGAAGCGGCCCTTGCCGATGCTTTCGGGGATCCAGTTGATGGTATTGTTGTTGGCCACCAGGTCATCCCTGACCGCGGTCATGCGAATGAACCAGGACTCTCTCGCGTAGTAGATGAGCGGGGTGTCACATCTCCAGCAGTGGGGATATTCATGCTCGAACTTCGGCGCGGAGAACAGCTTGCCTTCCTTATCCAGATCCTTTAAGATGACCGGATCGGCAGCCTTTACGAAGAGGCCGGCGTAGGGGGTCTGCTCCGTCATCAGGCCCTTGTTGTCCACGAACTGGACGAAGGCCACGTCGTAGCGGGTGCAAACCCGGTAGTCGTCTTCACCGAAGGCGGCCGCACAGTGTACGATGCCGGTACCGTCGGTCATGGTGACGTAGTCGTCGCACATCACGAAGTGGGATTTCTTGCCCTGGCGGGCCGCTTCCTCTCCGGTCACGGCGTAGAGGGGCTCGTACTCCCTGTATTCCAGCGCCCTGCCGGGCATCTCCTCCAGGATTTCATAGGCCGGCGCATCGTCTTTCGCCAGGCCGCCCAGCACGGAGTCCAGCAGCTCCTTCGCCATATAATAGGTACGGCCGTCGGCTGCCTTCACCTTCGCGTAGGTATCCTCGGGATTTACACAGAGGGCCACGTTGGACAGCAGGGTCCAGGGTGTGGTGGTCCATGCCAGGAAATAGGCGTCCTCGTCCTTCACCTTAAAGCGGACCACGGCGGATCTTTCCTTTAAGGTCTTGTAGCCCTGGGCCACTTCCTGGGCGGAAAGGGGCGTGCCGCAGCGCGGGCAGTAGGGCACGATCTTAAAGCCCTTGTACAGAAGGCCCTTCTGCCAGATCTGCTGCAGGGCCCACCACTCGGACTCGATAAAGTTATTGTCATAGGTAACATAGGGATGCTCCATGTCGGCCCAGAAGCCTACGGTATCGGAGAAATCCTCCCACATGCTCTTGTATTTCCAGACGCTTTCCTTGCACTCCTTGATGAAGGGCTCCATGCCGTATTCTTCGATCTGGTCCTTGCCGTTTAAGCCCAGCTTCTTCTCCACCTCCAGCTCAACGGGCAGGCCGTGGGTATCCCAGCCGGCTTTCCGGGGCACATCATAGCCCTTCATGCAGCGGAACCGGGGGATCATGTCCTTGATAACCCTGGTCAGCACATGGCCGATGTGGGGCTTGCCGTTGGCCGTAGGCGGTCCGTCATAAAATGTATATACAGGATGGCCTTTGCGGTTCTCCATGCTTTTCTCAAAAATCCGGTTTTCCTTCCAGAACTTCTCGACATCCTTTTCCCTGCCGACAAAGTTCAGACTGGTATCTACTTTACGATACATTTTTTCCTCCTGTTTTTCCCCCTTGCGGGAACATCAAAAAAGGCGCACGGCAAACCGTCCCCGATTTGTCGTACGCACTAATATAACACATATCATCCTGCCTGGGCAAGCAGGCATTTGCCCTTATTTGATAATTTTTCTCAGATATTTATAAATAACGAAGGTAATGGCGCAGATAATCGCACCTTTAATCAGATTGAAGGGCAGTACCGTCAGCAGCACGAAGCTCATCACGCTGTTGATGGAGGGATGAATCGCCGTTCCCATGGCAATGATATCCTCCAGGGGCCAGTGGAAGGCGGAGGCATAGGTGGGCAGCAGGATGAAGGCGTTGACCAGCACGCCGATGGCGGACATGACGAGGGTGCCGATAATCATGCTCACCAGGGCGCCCTTGCGGGTGTGCAGCTTTCTGTAAATAAGGGAAGCCGGAACCACCATGGCGCAGCCGATGATGAAGTTGCCCAGCTCGCCCACGAACATGGTGCTGGTGCCGTTTAAAAGGGTGTTGATGACAATCTTGATGGCCTCAATCAGCACGCCGGCCACCGGACCCATGGCGAAGCCGCCGATCATGATGGGAATCTCGGAGAAGTCCAGCTTGTAGAAGGGCGGCGCAACGGGAAGCGGAAACTCGAAAAGCATGAGCACCGCGGCGATGGCGCCAAGGACGGCGATCTGCACCAGTCTCCTGGTCTTGGAGGCCTGGGCCCTGTTGGTCATGGTTACTGCTGCTGAATTTGTTGACATTTGCGTATCCTCGCTTTCATATTTTTTACCGCGGTTTTGCGGCGCGGGATAATCTTGAAAAAGGAAACGCCCCGGAAAATCCGGGGCGCGAAAGAATGCCATGCAAAGCAAAAAACTCTTCTTCCATCCAGACTTTAACTGTTGGTACCGGAGTTGCACCGGTTCAGCCGAAAAATTCGGGTCGCGGACTTTACCGCCAGTGGGGACTTTCACCCCGCCCTGAAGATTATCCTTTAATTGAGTAAATTGTAGCACATCCGCCGGGAAATGCAACAGGAAATTTGCTGTTTTTCCCGGAACTGCCCTGCCGTTTCAGGAAACCCTGCCTGCGGACTTTTTAAACGCAGTCTTTTTCTTTCTCCGGCGCACCCGGCATCTGCGGTCTGGCGATGCCGTCGGGCCAGATTTTCAGTGCTTCCGAACACATGGTCCGGAATTTATTGAAGTAATAATGCATATTCTCCTGTCCGATGACAAAGGGATTCGGCACGCCGTTTGTGATATTGCGCACAACGTTCAGCCGTTCGATGCCGTTGTCCACCGGCGGGTGATTGGAGATTTCCACATCCACCCGGTAATCCGCGCAGGCCAGTTCGAATTTGTCCACGGATTTCAGATAGGTGAACATATTCACACCGTAATTCAGTCCGGTGCCGCCCCACAGGGAAGCCATGTGCGGACGCCCTTCGTCGGTAACCGGGAAAATGAAGGACATGCAGTGATCCGTGTGCCCCGGGGTTTCCACACAGTGAATGACGGTGTCTCCGAAGCAGAGATCCATGCCGTCGGTCAGATACACGTCCACGGGATAATCCATCGGCGCAAAGGGTCCCATGGGCTTTTTCGCCAGCTCGTGATCCCCCTCGAACAGGTAGATTTTCGCGCCGGAAGCCTTCCGGAGTTCATCCGCCAGGCCGTAATGATCCCCGTGTCCGTGGGAAATGACGACATGCTTCAGGTCCGTCAGTTCATAGCCGGTATCCCGGATGCCCTTCACGATGGCGTCCATGTACCGCTGCTCGGGATTCATGGCGTCGATAAGGACCAGGCCTTCCGTGGTTTCCAGCAGGAAGCAGCACACGGCCGGGTCGCCGATGAAGCTTAGCTGGTCAAAGAATTTCGTGGTGGGCTCGAAGTCGAATCTGGCGCTGAAATCCGGTTTTTTCTCTGTCGGACAGCGCCATGATTTGATTGTATATTTTTCTCCCATGGTTCTTCTCCTTCTGTGCAAAACAGTCTCTTTTTTCTCATTTTAACATATCCGTTTTCCGGGGGAAACTTACTTTTCACTGAAAATCCTGGTATTCCATCGAAAACAGGCTGCCGCAGGTTGCATAATTTTTCCGCGGGTGATATAGTAACTTTCCACAGAAAAGAGGTTATTTCCCATGGCAAAAGATTTTTCCCAGGGCAAAATGTCCGCAAATATCATCTCCCAGGCCGTTCCCCTTATCGTGGCGAACCTGGTGCATCTGTTATACAACGTGGTAGACCGCATCTACATCGGCCATCTGCCGGGCATCGGCTCCATGGCCTTAACCGGCATCGGCCTGGCTTTTCCCCTAACCACCCTGATCGCTGCCTTTACGAATCTTTTTTCCACCGGCGGCGCCCCGCTTTTCTCCATTTCCAGGGGGCAGCGCAACGAAAAGCGTGCGGAGAAGATCATCGGCCAGGTTTTTTTCTGGCTCATTGTTCTGTCCGTGATCCTTTTTACCCTGTGTTATGTGTTCAAAAAGCCCATCCTGTACGCCTTCGGCGCCAGTGATGCGTCCTTTGTCTACGCCAACGATTACCTGAGAATCTATCTGTTGGGCACGTTTTTCGCCATGATCTCCACGGGCATGAACACCTTTATCAATGCCTCCGGCTTTCCGAAAATCGGCATGGCCACCGTGACCATCGGCGCAATCTTAAATATCGCCCTGGATCCGCTGTTCATCTTCGTCTTCCACGCCGGCGTCAAGGGCGCTGCCCTTGCCACGGTCATTTCCCAGGCAGCCTCCTGCTTCTGGGTGCTGCTCTTCTTTAAAGGAAAGAAAACCAGCTA
>CADBNF010000009.1 GCA_902796005.1 uncultured Lachnospiraceae bacterium
ATCTGCATAGAAAACCAGGAGGTCTGCAAGCTTGTGGCTGCAGGCCTCTTGGTTTTCGGGAAGTACGAGATCATGATCGTTTCTATTGGATCTCCGCCATCAGGGCTTTTGCTTCCTCATCGGCAGTCTCCTCGTGGTATTCTGGATGATGACCGCAGAATCAATGCCCAGCGGACAGAATACTGTATTTCGTCTAAGTTAAATAAGGCTGCTGTCCGTCAGCAGTAAAGAAGGACGCCTTTAGCTGCTGCAGGAAGCGTTCCGCGATGGGCGTGAAGGCCTGGCTGCGGTTCCACACAATATAAAGCGCTGTCTCAAGGGGCGGCTCAAGCGGGCGGAAAACTAGCCCGCTTTCTTTGGATACGTCGATAAGATGCCGGAAGGTGAGCAGAAAACCCAGCCCCTCCCGCACAAACAGGGAGCCGTTGTAGGAAAGCCGGAAGGACCCTTCCAGCTTAAGCCGTGAAAAATGACTGCCGGCCCAGTTCCTTATCTCTTCGTTCCAGGCCTGCTCGGAGCAGAAAAGCGGCAGGCCCTCCAGGTCCTGCACCCGGATGACCTCCTTTTCCGCAAGCGGCGACCCCTGGGGCATGACCAGGCCCCACACATCCTTTTCCGGAATCGCCAGATAGTCATATTTCCGGCTGTCCGGCAGCTCCGCCAGTACGCAGAAATCCAGAATTCCCTTATCGAGCCGGTCCGCGATCTGCTCCGTATCGCCGCTGGTGATGTGATAGTGCAGGTTCGGATACCGGCTTTTAAAATCCCGGATGGTGCGGGCCAGGTACCGGATCTGATAGGATTCCGCCAGGCCGAAATACAGTTCGCCGCCGCTGATATCATCCAGGGAAATAAATTCCTGCTCAATCTTATCCGCCAGATGGATGAGGTCCTCCGCCCGGTTCCTGAGCAGCAGGCCTTCGTCGGTCAGCCGGATACTGAAGCTGTGACGGTGAAAAAGCTTCTTTCCCAGCTCCTCCTCCAGGGCTTTGAGGGCCTTGGAAAGGGTGGGCTGGGTGACGTGCAGGATTTCCGCTGCCCGGGTCATATTTTCCTCCCTGGCCACCGCCAGAAAATAACGAAGGGTACGAATTTCCATGGGAACCTCCCTGAAGCATTATTTGTCATGATATTCCATATATGCATATCGTGATATGAATTATAACCATTTGCAGGGAAGGCTGCAAGCGGTTAGGATAAAAGTGGAAAAAAGAAACCATTTCAATATAACACGGCCGCTGCGGCAGCAATACATGCAGAAAGAGAGGACAGGGAAGATGATAAAAAAGGAAGAGCTTACACTGACACAGGACTGGGACAAGACCTTTGCGAAAAGCGAAAAGGTTGATCACTGCAAGGTAACTTTTGTGAACCGCTACGGCATCACGCTGGCGGCGGATATGTATGTGCCGAAGAACGGCGAAGGCAGGCTTCCGGCGATTGCGGTTTCCGGCCCCTTCGGCGCGGTCAAGGAGCAGTGCTCGGGACTTTATGCACAGACCCTGGCGGAGAGAGGCTTTCTGACCATCGCCTTCGACCCCTCCTTTACGGGAGAAAGCGGCGGCAACGTCCGTTATATGGCCTCTCCGGATATCAATACGGAGGATTTCATGGCAGCAGTCGATTTCCTGTCCCTGTGCGACAGGGTTGATCCGGAACGCATCGGTATCCTCGGCATCTGCGGCTGGGGCGGCATGGCCTTAAATACGGCGGCCCTGGATACCCGCATCAAGGCAACCGTTGCATCCACCATGTATGATATGACCCGGGTCAACGCGAAGGGCTATTTTGACAGCGAGGACAGCGAAGAGCAGCGGTACGAAAAGCGGGCAGCCATGTGTGCCCAAAGACTTGCGGACCTGAAGGCCGGCGAATATGCCTTAGGCGGCGGTGTCGTGGACCCCCTGCCCGAGGATGCACCCTATTTCGTGAAGGATTATTATGATTATTACAAAACGGACCGCGGCTATCATCCCAGGTCTTTAAATTCCAACGGCGGCTGGAATGTGATCGGCTGCGAATCCTTCATGAACCAGCCCATCTTAAAGTACACCAATGAAATCCGCTCCGCAGTCCTGGTCATGCACGGGGAAAAGGCCCATTCCCTGTATTTCGGGAAGGATGCCTATGCCGACATGGTAAAGGACAGCAAATATACCGAAAACAAGGAGCTGCTGATTATTCCCGGCGCTTCCCACACGGACCTCTATGACGGCGGCGGAAAGGATGCGATTCCCTTTGACCGGCTGGAGCGCTTCTATACGGAATATTTAAAATAAAAACCGGAGGAAGACGGTGAACGGAAGAAAAATCATATCCGTGATGCTGGCGCTGGCCCTGGTTCTGGGCTGCGTTTCCGGCTGCGGGACAGGCGGACAGGCGCAGCAGGGGTCGGACGTGGTAAAGGAAGAAGAAAGTCCGGAACTGTCCATCGTTTCGGAAGCGGAAGAGGAAGCTTCTGCACCGGCGGTGCCGGAGGAAGCCGTGCAGGAAGATACAGCGGAGGGAGAGACCTTGATTTACGCGCACATAGGGGAAAATACACTTACGATTAAACTGGAGAACAACTCATCGGCGGAAGCCTTTGTCAGGCTGCTGCAGAACGGCGACCTTACCATCGAAATGCAGGATTACGGCGGATTCGAAAAGGTCGGTTCCCTGGGCACGGACCTTCCGACAAACGACAAACGCATCACCACGCAGGCTGGCGATGTGATCCTTTACCAGGGGAACCAGATAACGATTTACTACGATACCAATACCTGGAGCTTTACCCGCCTCGGAAGGGTACAGAATTTATCTGCCGAAGCGCTTCGAAATGCCCTTGGCGAGGGAACGGCGACGGTGGTATTTTCCCTGGGGGAAAGATAAGCTGGCGGGGAATTTGCGTGTCATTGATATGATATAAATATTATGACATATTGCAAAAATAAAATTTAAATCTAACGACATGCCTTCCTGCGGCCGCGGGAAGGCTTTTTTTGACAGGAAAAAGGCACTGAAGTATAATCAACTGAGGGGGCAGATGGGAAGATATGCTGCCCGCCGGCTGTACACTTAAAAAGGTTTTTCGGAGAGCGTGATGAAAAAATTTCTGCATAAACATATGATTCTTGTGGTCTGCCTTCTGGCTGTGGGCTTAAGCGCCTGCGCCGCACCGGAAACGGAAGAGACAGGCACGCAGTCTGCCGCGGCGGTTGTTTCCGAAGCGGCGGAAGCGGATTTTATATATGAAGAAACGCAGGACGGTCAGATCATCCTGACCGCCTATACCGGCTCGGATGCGGAGCCGGTGATTCCGGCGGAAATCAACGGAAAGGCCGTTACGGCCATCGGGGACGGCTGTTTTCAGGGCCTGCTGGGCGTAAGGAAAATCCACATCCCGGAGGGGATAACCGCCATCGGAGACTATGCCTTCGAATGCTGCAGTGCCCTGGAAAAGGTTTATTTTCCCTCTTCCCTTAAGGAAATCGGAAACGGTGCCTTCTCGGGCTGCAATCATCTGACCCTGGCGGACATGCAGGACGGAATTACCTCCATCGGTACCGGCGCATTCCTGGGCTGTGATGCCCTGGTGTACCTGGAGCTGCCGGCAGACCTTCAAAACCTCGGGGATTTTGCCTTCGCCCTGTGCGGGCAGCTTGCCCGGGTGAAATTCCGCGGGGATGCGGTTGCGGTGCTGCCGGACCGGCTGTTTTATGCCTGTCCCGCACTGACCTGGTGTTCGGTGCCCGAAAGCATTGTTTCGGTAGGCAAACGGGCGTTTTCCGGTTGTGAAGCCCTGCAGAGACTCTGGTTTTCCAATCCTCTGGAGAGGGTTTCCGAATATGCCTTTGAAGGCTGCGCAGCCCTGCAGAATATCAACTTTCCGGTAAAGGCCATTGAAAAGGGAACCTTTTCCGGCTGTCACACACTGCAAAGCCTGACGTTGGCTGAGAATACGGAAAGTATCGCAGAAAGGGCCTTTGCCGGAACGGGAATTACGCGGCTGGATATCCCGGAGAGCGTTTCCCGCATTGAGGAGGGGGCCTTTGCCGGGTCCGCCGTCAGGGCGGTGTCGATGCCGGAGGACAGCAGTCTGTACCGCATCATCGACGGCTCGCTTTACACCGACGGGGGAAAAACCCTGCTGGCCTATTTTCCCGCAGACCCCTACGGGGAAGAGGAGCAGGTGGAATTTACGGTGCCAGAGGGCGTGGAAATCATTGCGGCCGAAGCCTTTTACGGCAGCCCGCTGGAAAAGATTACCCTGCCCCGGTCCCTGAAGGAGATACACGCCCGGGCCTTTTCCTACAGCAGGATAGAAGAACTGGACATCCCGGCTGGTACCGAGACGGACCCGACGGCCCTGCAGGATACCGTTCTGGCGGCGCCGGAACAGGAAGAACCGGCAGGCGAAGAGGCGGCAGCACCGGCGGAGGAGAGAAAGGCCGGGTCGGCGGCGCCGGAGAAGAGCCTTTTCCGGGAAGAGGATTTCAGGGATTACCTGGTCATCACCAATGAGGAATATGATGCCTGGAGTGAAAAATATGTGGCATACAACCGTGCGGAGGGAATCCTGGAGACCAGGTACATGCCCTATATCATGATGTATAAGGGCGAGGTGGTGCCGCATTACCTGGCGATGACCGCCGTGCAGAACCGGGACCCGGAGATGTGGAGCCAGGCGGCGATGAATTTCGGCGATGATTTCGAGCGGCTTTACCTGATGATGGACCACGGCCTGTTCACCGAGCTGTCCAGGGGGAAAATGTGCGATAACCTGGTGCTCTACAGCGGCCTTTACGATTCCCAGATCTGTGCGGCAGCAGGCACCGAAACCCTGCCGACGACAAAGGAGCTGGTGAATGCGATCGGCAGTACCTTTACGGACCCGATTATGATAAGCACCACGACGGATCCGCGGGTTGCCGCGAATTTCGGCGATACCCTCTTTATCATCTATGCGTCGAAGGAAGCCATGGAGGATCTCGGCGCGGTATCCATCGACAGTGTCCAGCAGTCCTTCGAAAAGGAAATCCTCATGAATGCCAATGCCCGTTACCGCGTCCTGGATGTGGGAACGATGGAGATTGAGGACGGTTCCGCTGAAGAGCCGGCGGTTCTTTACCGGAATTATATCCGGGTCGAGCTGCTGGGAGCGGCGGAATAACCCGGGATTCGAAAAGGACAGGCTTGTGCTTCCTGAAGAATACGCTATAATGTAATCCGTGGCGTTTTTTACATATAGTTAAGGAGACAGAAAAAATGTCCTGGGACAGAGCAAAAAAATACCTGGAAGAAAAAGGTTTCGGCGACAGAATGATTGTTCCGGAACATTCAAGCGCAACGGTGGCGGAGGCGGCGCAGGCCCTGGGCTGTGAGCCGGGAATGATCGCCAAAACCCTCTCCTTTCTGCAGGAGGAGAAACCGGTGCTCATCCTGGCGGAAGGCATGGCCAGGGTGGACAATAAGAAATACAAGGCACAGTTCGGCTGCAAGGCGAAAATGATTCCCCCGGAAATGGTGGAGGAGCTGATCGGCCACGACATCGGAGGGGTCTGCCCCTTCGGCGTAAAGGACGGGGTAACCGTATATCTGGATGAAAGCCTGAAGCTTCACGATACGGTGTACCCGGCAGCGGGAACCGACCACAGCGCGGTGCGGCTCACCATCGAAGAGCTGGAGGAATGCTGCAATCATCCGGCCTGGGTGGACGTGTGCAAAACCATTTAGAACAGGAGAAGATGAAGTATGCATTATGACGTGATTATCATCGGCGCCGGCCCGGGAGGCATCTTTGCCGCCTATGAGCTGGTGAAAACAAGTCCGATGCTGAAGGTAGCCGTTTTTGAAGGCGGCAATGAGCTGGAGAAGAGAAAATGCCCCATTGACGGGGACAAAATCAAGAAGTGCATCAACTGCAAAAGCTGCTCCATTATGAGCGGCTTCGGCGGCGCCGGCGCTTTCTCCGACGGAAAATACAACATTACCAATGATTTCGGGGGAACCCTCTACGAGTACATCGGCAAGGAAAAGGCCCTGGAGCTGATGCGGTACGTGGACGGCATCAACCTTTCCCACGGCGGAGAAGGAACGAAGCTGTACTCCACCGCCAATACGGACATCAAGAAAACCTGCATGCAGAACAAGCTGAAGCTTCTGGATGCCTCCGTGCGTCACCTGGGCACCGACATCAACTATATCGTCCTGAAAAATCTGTACGCGGAACTGAAGGAAAAGGTGGACTTTTTCTTCCGGACACCGGTGGACCATGTGGAAATCCCCGAAAAGGGCTACGCGGTCATTACCGAGGAGGGGGAGACCTACACCTGTGACAAATGCATCTTTTCCGTGGGCAGAAGCGGAAGCAAATGGATGGAAAGGGTCTGTAAGGAGCTGGATATCCCCACCAATTCCAACCGGGTGGATATCGGCGTGCGGGTGGAGCTGCCCGCAGCCCTCTTTGCCCATCTGACGGATGAGCTCTACGAGAGCAAGATCCTCTACCGGACGGAGAAATTCGAGGACCAGGTCCGGACCTTCTGCATGAATCCCAGAGGCAGCGTGGTCAATGAAAACACCAACGGCATCGTTACCGTCAACGGCCACAGCTACGAGGATCCGGCAAGACAGACCGAAAATACCAACTTCGCCCTGCTGGTGGCCAAGCATTTCTCCGAGCCCTTCAAGGATTCCAACGGCTACGGCGAAAGCATTGCCCGGCTGTCCAACATGCTGGGCGGCGGCGTTATCGTACAGCGCTTCGGCGATCTGGTGCGGGGCCGCAGAAGCACGAAGAAGAGAATCGAGGAGGGCTTTGTGACGCCCACCCTTACGGCCGAGCCCGGAGATTTAAGCCTGGTTCTGCCCAAGAGAATCCTGGACGGCATCATTGAGATGATTTACGCCCTGGACAAAATTGCCCCCGGCACCGCCAATGACGATACCCTGCTTTACGGGGTAGAAGTGAAATTCTACAACATGGAGGTGCAGGTGGACGAGCATCTGCAGTCCAGATATCCGGGACTTTATATCATCGGGGACGGCAGCGGGGTAACCCATTCCCTGTCCCACGCGTCGGCCAGCGGCGTATTTGTGGCAAGAGAGATTGCAGCTTCAGTAAAGGAGGAGAAGTAAAATGAAGGTTGCGGTTAGATACTATTCCCGTTCGGGCAATACCCGTGCCGTGGCGGAAGCCATCGCAGAGGAAGCCGGGGTTCCGGCCATTTCCGTGGATGCGCCGGAGGCGGCGATTACCGAGCCGGTGGATGTGCTGTTTATCGGCGGCGCGCTGTATGCCTACCGGCTGGACAAGCACCTGAAAGCTTTTATTGAAAACCTGTCACCCAAAATGGTAAAGAAGGGGGTTATTTTCTCCACTTCGGCCATTTCCCGGCATGCGACGGACCTGATTTTCTTCGGCCTGAGACACCGGGGCATCTGGGCGGAGGACGAATACTATTATGCCAAGAGCAAACCGACTGAGGCGCAGCTGGCCGAAGCCAGAGACTTTGCCAGGAAATATATGAAATAAAGCCTATGAAGTATTCCCTGTTCAAGGATAAAGACATCCGTTTCCTGGGTCTGGATCTGGACGGAACGGTGTTGACGGACGACAAAAGACTGACACAAAGAACAGCGGAGACGCTGACGGAAGCGGCAAAAGCCGGCATCCTGGTCGTGCCCATAACCGGAAGGCCCCTTTCCGGGATTCCAGAGGATATCCTGGGGCTTCCCGGCATACGGTATGTGATTTCCTCAAACGGCGCGGTAACCACGGACCTGGCGGCGCACAAAAGACTGCGGGGAGAATACCTCTCCAAAGACGCGGCCCTTCGGATCACGGAAGAGGTGATGCGAAGGGGGCTTCTTCACAGCGTATTCATCGACGATATCGGCTGGTGCGAGGAAGCGTTTTACCGCCGGCAGACCGAGCGCTTCGACCCCACGCCCCTTAAGGCTTATGTCCGGGCCAGCAGACGGCCGGCGGAAAACATCTTCCGGCTGATTGAAGAATGTGAAAGCGGCGTGGAAAATCTCTGGTTCATCGCCCGCAGCCGGCAGGAGAGGGACGAGCTGAATGCCTGGATAAGGGAAAACCGGGACGTGCGCACGGTGCTTACCGCCGATCGGGACGTGGAGACGGGCAATCCCGCCGCGGACAAGGGCCTGGCCCTTACCGAGCTTGCGGAAAGCTTCGGGATCGCCAGGGAGCAGACGGTTTCCTTCGGGGACAACGACAATGATCTGGGAATGCTCCGGGCAGCCGGCATTGCGGTGGCCATGGGCAACGGCCTGGAGAAGGTGAAAAAGGAAGCGGACCTGGTGGCGAAAAGCAACGAGGAGGACGGCGCGGCGGAGGTTATCGAGCAGATTCTTTATTACAGAAGACAGTTGACGGCGCATGCGTAAGCAGTAAGGAGTAAACAGATGAACGAGACCTACAGAAAAAACGTTCTGGCGGATATTGCGGCGAATCTGGACAGTATCCGGGATTTCCAGTTTGACATGACGGAAAACATGAAGGCGGCGGCCTCCTCCGAGCTGGGGGGAAGGATGCGCACCCTGTACAACATCCTGCTGGTTTACCAGGAAAATGCAGAGGATGCGGAATTCCGGGAGAACAACCTGAAGCTGGTGACCGGCATCAGGGAGGAAACCGGGGGAAAGATCATTGCCCTTCGGGAACAGATCGGTGCAGCAACGGAAAAGGCCTCCCTGCTGAAGAGCCAGGCCGGTCTGGATGAAAAGGTGAGCGGGCTGCAGTCCATGCTGGAAAACTATCAGCTGGCGGTGTATGTCTATGCCTTTGCCGAGTACCTGGAGGTGGTGCTTAAGGAGGATTTCGCCGAAGAAAGCCTGGACCGGACAGCGGAGAACATGCGGGAGCAGGACAAGCGCTACCGCAGCACCTACACCCGGGCCTATCTGGCCATCAAGCAGGAAGCCGGCACCACGGCGGGGTCCCGGATTATTGCCGGCATGGCAGCAGTCAGCAAAAAGGCGGGAGAAGCCCTCGGAAAGATTCCCGGCATCTCCAAAGGCCCGGTGGACGAGGCCCTGACAAACGCCGGCGACAGGCTGGCGGCCTACGGCGACAGCATGACCGCTTCCTCTGCGGACGCGATTGCGGCGGTACGGCAGACGGCGGTGCAGCTGTTCCTGGATCGGGTGGAAGCCCTGAAAGAAGCGGTGCGGCAGCCGTAATCCCGACATTTTCCCGGAAAATGAGGGTTTCAGCAAAAAAGAATACTTGACAAGTTAGACTGTGCTAACTATACTGTGGTTGTGCTTGGGTAACCGGGCACAGCCATTTTATTTTTCATAAAAACGGCCGGTTCTTCTTACGGCCGGGAAGAAGGAAGGACGGAAAATGATGCCTCTAATGCTTGCAGGTATCGGGGAAGAAAACATCATCCGCAAAGTCGGCGGTAAACCCGAGGTGAAAAAACATCTGGAAAATCTGGGCTTTGTGGTAGGCGGAACGGTAAAAATTATCTCCGAAACCAACGGCAATCTTATCGTAAGCGTAAAGGAAGCCCGGGTAGCCATCAGCAAAGAAATGGCGGCTAAAATCATGGTCTGACTTTCTTCGGCAAAAAGAGGGAAGCAGTTCTTTATAAATAAGGAAAGGAAGGAAAAAGTTGAGAACACTCAGAGATGTGAAAATCGGTGATACCGTAAAAGTGGCCAAACTTACCGGGGCCGGTGCGGTAAAACGTCGGATTATGGACATGGGCATCACCAGAGGCGTGGAAATCTATGTCCGCAAAGTAGCCCCCTTAGGCGATCCTGTGGAGATAACGGTCAGAGGGTATGAGCTCAGCCTCAGAAAAGCGGATTGTGAAATGATCCTCGTAGAAGATGAGCCGGAAAACACTGAAAAGAACGCGTAAGGCGTGACCGGAAAGAAAACAAGCCGGCGGTATGCTTAAGGCAGCCGCTTTTATTAAAAGTCAAAGGTTAGCTTAAACTAACGCGAGTTGACTTAAGCTGACATCTTAAAGGAAGGGAAAGCATATATGAACATCAGAATCGCACTTGCGGGCAACCCCAACAGCGGTAAAACCACCCTGTTCAATGCCCTGACCGGTTCCAACCAGTTCGTTGGCAACTGGCCCGGCGTTACGGTAGAGAAAAAGGAAGGCAAACTGAAGAAACACGACGGCGTAATTATTACGGACCTTCCGGGCATCTACTCCCTGTCGCCCTACACCCTGGAGGAGGTAGTGGCCAGAAACTATCTGATCAATGAGCGTCCGGACGCCATCCTGAATATCATCGACGGTACGAACCTGGAGAGAAACCTGTACCTTACCACACAGCTGACAGAGCTGGGTATCCCCGTGGTACTGGCCGTCAACATGATGGATATTGTAAAGAAGAACGGCGACACCATCAATTCCGAAGAGCTCGGAAGACAGCTGGGCTGCAAGGTTGTGGAGATTTCCGCCCTGAAGGAAACCGGCGTGATGGAAGCTGCCAACGCCGCCATCGAAGCGGCTCAGAACGGAAAGACCATTCCGATGCACAAGTTCTCCGGTCCGGTGGAGCATGCGCTGGCCCACATCGAAGAGGCCGTTGTGCACGATATGCCGGAGGAGCAGCAGAGATGGTATGCCGTCAAAATCTTCGAACGGGACGAAAAGGTCCTGGAGCAGCTTAAGATTCCGGCAGATACGATGAGCCATATCGAGAGGGACATCAAGAACGCGGAAACCGAGCTGGACGACGATGCGGAAAGCATCATCACCAATGAGCGTTACCTCTATATCGCAGAGGTTATCAAATCCTGCTACAGGAAGAAAGCGGCCGGCCAGCTGACCCTGTCCGACAAAATCGACAAGGTGGTTACCCACAGAATCCTGGGTCTGCCCATCTTCGCCGCAATTATGTTCCTGGTGTATTTCATCGCCATGGCGCCGGATGCCCCCGGCACGAAGTTTACCGACTGGGCCAATGACGGACTGTTTGGCGACGGCTGGTTTGTGCTTGGCCAGGGCAGGGAAGAATATGACGCTGCCATGGAAGAATACACCAACGCCACCAATGTTATCGATGCCTTCGTCGGCCTTCCGGAGGAACCGGATGTGGAAGGCGTAACCGCTGCAGCAGCAGCCGTTGCACCCGGAACCACGGCGGATTACGTCCTGGTGGATGAAGAAACCATGGCGCCGGAAGATGTTACCTATACCTATGAAGAACTGCAGGATGCCGTACAGGTTTATACCTCCTATAACGGCGAAGAACCGGATCCGGCCAGCTACGGTCCCTGGGTGAACAGTATCCCCGCGGCTGTGGAAGCGGGCCTGGACAAGGCCGGCTGCGCAGAGTGGCTTAAGGGCCTGATCCTTGACGGTATCGTCGCCGGTGTCGGCGCGGTTATCGGTTTCGTGCCCCAGATGCTGGTGCTTTTCCTGCTGCTGGCTATCCTGGAGGCCTGCGGATACATGGCCAGAATTGCTTTCGTTCTGGACAGAATCTTCCGCCGCTTCGGTCTTTCCGGCAAATCCTTCATTCCCATGCTGGTGGGTACCGGCTGCGGCGTGCCCGGCATCATGGCCAGCCGTACCATTGAGAGTGAGCGGGACAGAAGGATGACCATTATGACCACCACCTTCATTCCCTGCGGCGCGAAGCTGCCCTTCATCGCCATGGTATCCGGCGCGATTTTCGGCGGAAGCCCCATGGTTGCCGTAAGCTCCTATTTCATCGGCGTGGCAGCCATCGTTATTTCCGGTATCATCCTGAAGAAGACGAAGATGTTCTCCGGCGATCCGGCACCCTTCGTTATGGAGCTGCCGGCCTACCATCTGCCCACCGTGAAGAACGTACTGCGTTCCATGTGGGAGAGAGGCTGGTCCTTCATCAAGAAAGCGGGAACCATCATCCTTCTTTCCACGATTGTTGTCTGGTTCCTGACCTACTTCGGCAGCGTGGACGGCACCTTCCGCATGCTGGCCGAGGAAGAGATCGGACATTCCATCCTGGCCGTCATCGGCAATGGCTTTGCCTGGATCTTCAAGCCTCTGGGCTGGGGCAACTGGCAGGCAGCCGTGGCATCCATCACCGGCCTTGTCGCCAAGGAAAACATCGTGGGTACGATGGGCGTTATCTACGGCGGCGGCAGCATGGTCTATGCCAACCTTGCAGCGTCCTTCACCAACGTTACCGGCTTCTCCTTCCTGGTGTTCAACCTGCTGTGCGCACCCTGCTTCGCAGCCATCGGCGCCATCCGCAGAGAGATGAACAACGCGAAGTGGACCTGGTTTGCCATCGGCTGGCAGTGCGGCTTTGCCTACATCATTTCCCTGATGATTAACCAGTTCGGCGCCTTTGCCGAAGGCCGCGGAAACGTAATCGGCCTGATTGTGGCAATTATTGTACTGATTCTCCTTATTTACAATCTTGTGTTCAAGAAATACAAAGAGGCCGACAGGCTGAAAGCCTGAGAAGCCGCAACATTTTAAGCGTAGGGAAGGTGCCGCTGGGCATCTTCCTTACGTGCTGAAAGAAAAGAGGTTTTTATGGCAAACTGGTTCGCGGAAAATTTCAATCTTCCTACGCTGATTATCCTGGCCGTTCTGGTCTGTGTGGTGATCCTGATTGTCCGCAAGCTGCGGCAGGATAAAAAACAGGGGAAATCCTCCTGCGGCGGCAACTGTGCAGCCTGCGGGGCCTGCGGCGGCTGCCACGCCTGTGCATCCAATGGAAATTCCCCGAAGAAAACAGCCTGAGAACCAGAAGAAACTGTGCCGGATGATGCGGCTTCTCTTTCTTCTGATACTTGACAAAAAAGAGCAGATATGGCATAATCCCCAAGGTTGTATATTTAAGCAGACGGTGACGGTGTCCGCCGTATAAAAAGGGGACATCGTTAAAGGGAAGCAGGTGAAATGCCTGCGCGATCTCGTCACTGTATGCGGATGCTGCCGGAAGGCTGAAAGGCCGCCACTGAAGCGTAAGCTTTGGGAAGGAAGAGGCAGGGAACAACATCCGCAAGCCAGGAAACCTGCCGTCTGTTGGTACGGGAAAGAGATTTCCGAAATCACGAGGGATTGATTGTACCGACATCTTTTGCTTTGCCATGTTTTTCAATCCTTTCGTCTGCCGGACGAAAGGTTTTTTATTTGGAAAAATACGCAGGGCCTGCCGATATGTTTTACGGGACAGGATAATCCCGGTTCAGCTTTCTTTTTTCCGTGCCACAAGGATTTTGCCGGTAAAAATAATTACATATACCGGAGGGAGTAGTATCCCGAAAAAAGGAGGAATGAAAAATGAAAAAAGGACTTGCACTGCTGACGGCAGCGGTCATGACTGCATCCCTGTTCGCGGGCTGCGGCAATTCCGAGCCGGCAGCAACAAGCAGCAGCGCGGCATCCGCTTCTTCCGCATCTTCAGCGGCTGAGAAAACCGATCAGGAAGCGGCGGATGAAGTTGCCGCTCTCATCGACGCCATCTATGTCCAGGAGTGGACAGAGGAGACCGATGCCCAGTGCGCAGCAGCAAAAGCCGGCTGGGATGCCCTGACCGACGCCCAGAAGGAACTGGTGGAAGGTGAAGAAGCCGATCCCGATTACTTCGGAAGAGATACCGGCGATGCTTCCGCTGACGATCCCTTAAATGCCGACGAAATCGGCGAGAACGAGATCCTGGTAGTCAGCTTCGGTACTTCCTTCAATGACAGCCGTGCGGCTGACATCAAGGGTATCGAGGATGCACTTGCCGCTGCTTATCCGGACTGGTCCGTACGCAGAGCCTTCACCGCTCAGATCATCATCAACCACGTACAGGCCCGTGACGACGAGCACATCGACAACGTAATGCAGGCCATGGAGCGTGCAGTTGCCAACAACGTAAAGAACCTGGTTATCCAGCCCACCCATCTGATGCACGGCGCTGAATACGACGAGCTTATGGGCGTTGTGGAAGAATACAAAGACAGCTTTGATACCATCAGCATCGCCGAGCCTCTTCTGGGTGAAGTGGGCAGCGACGCCACCGTTATCAATGAGGACAAGAAGGCTGTTGCCGAGATCGTTACCGCCGAAGCCGTAAAGACCGCCGGTTATGATTCTCTGGAGGCCGCCGAAGCCGCC
>CADBNF010000010.1 GCA_902796005.1 uncultured Lachnospiraceae bacterium
ATATCAATAATCAAACTGACGGTAATATCTTCTGGTGGTCAGGGGATGATTTCTCTCCTTTTCCAGATGGCAGCTCAGCCGTTCGGTGATGACGTAGCAGATCATCGGGGAGACAATCTTTCTGAATTCCGGATCGGTGAAGGGCAGCTCCACGTCGGAGGTGCGGAAAATATTGATGTCGTCCGTAATGTTGCGGGCAAATCTCTCCACTCTCTCCATCAGGGGCTCGGTTTCGTCCTCGCCGTACAGCAGGATCATGGGCATGTCTTTTTCCAGAAGCTCCAGGGTGCCGTGGAAGAATTCCGCCGCGTGAATGGATTTGGTCTTGATCCACTGCATCTCCTCAAGGATACACATGGCGTAATCATAGGCCTCGCCCCAGAGCATGCCGGAGCCGACAACCATGACATAATCCATATCCTTATGCTTTGCCGCCATCTCGCAGCAGCGATCCTCGTAAAGCTCCTTGGCCTTCAGCAGATAGGGAACGATGCCTTCGTACTCCTTCACCAGCTGGTCGTATTTGTCAAACACGCCGGCATTCTTCAGGAATCTGGCTACCAGGAAGATCTGGAAGGTGTAGATAGCCTCCGCCAGGCAGTCGTCTTCGGCAAAGCTGCTTACCTTGTAGTCCGCGTATTCACAGATGGGGGTGTTGTCATTGGAAACATAGACAATGGTCCGCGCGCCGGCTTCCTTGCAGAATTTCGCCGCTTCGACGATTTCCTTGGTATTGCCGCTTCTGGTGGAAAATACGCACACGGAATCCTTGGAAAAGCGCTTGTGGCCCATTAAAACAAATTCCTTTGCGATCACGGTGTGCATCTCGATTTTGTCCGTAACGGAATCCACCCAGTAAGCCATGGGCCAGGTATGGGAATACGTTCCGCCGCAGCCGATGAAGAATATATTTTTATATCCTTCCGCGCACACAGCGTCCACAGCCGCTTCAATACCCGGCCGCAGCGCGATAGCGTCGCTTACCACCTTCTCATAACGCGGTACATCAAAATTAAACATTTGGCAATTTCCTCCAGTATCTATATTGTACTATATTGTCTTATCACCTTTATGTTAGTCTCTTTCGTGCAGTTTGTCAATAAAACCTTAACTGATTCCGGGATCAATCTTGCTATTTGACGAAAAAACTGTTATATTACATTGTAATACAATATATCTTCCGAAAGGAAGAAATATCCCGATTCTGATTTGCAAAGGAAATGTCATTTATTTCATATTGAGAGGCTTAAGCTATGGCAAAGGTTGTTCTGAAGAACATCACCAAGATTTATCCGAATACGGAGAAAAAGAAAAGAAAAAAGAAAAATGAACCGGAGAAGGTTTCCAACCTGCAGATAACCGAAAAGGGTGTCGTGGCGGTCCAGAAATTCTCCCTGGACATCGCCGACCGGGAATTCATCGTCCTCGTAGGGCCTTCCGGCTGCGGAAAGTCCACCACCCTGCGGATGATCGCCGGCATGGAGGAGATTACGGAGGGCGAGCTGTACATCGGCGACAGGCTGATGAACGACGTGGAGCCCCGGGACAGGAACATCGCCATGGTTTTCCAGAGCTATGCCCTGTATCCCCATATGACCGTCTACGAAAACCTGGCATTTTCCCTCAGGATACACAAGCTGCCCGCAGACGAAATCGACCGGAAGGTACGGGAAGCGGCAGCCATCCTGGATATCACCGATTACCTGGATCGTAAGCCGAAGGCGCTTTCCGGCGGCCAGCGGCAGCGTGTGGCCATCGGCCGGGCCATTGTCCGCAATCCGGACGTTTTCCTGATGGACGAACCCCTGTCCAACCTGGACGCCAAGCTGCGCAACCAGATGCGCGCGGAGATTATCAAGCTGCACCAGAAGCTCAACACCACCTTCATCTACGTCACCCACGACCAGACCGAGGCCATGACCCTGGGCGACCGCATCGTGGTCATGAAGGACGGCTACATCCAGCAGATCGGCACGCCCCAGCAGGTGTTTGACCACCCGGTCAATGTATTTGTTTCCGGCTTCATCGGCTTCCCGCAGATGAATTATTTCGATGCACGGCTTATCCGGGAAAACGGGAAGTACTGTGTGGAAACGGAAGGCCTTAAGATACCCCTTCCCGAAGAAAAGCAGGCGCGGCTTGCCTCCTTCGATACGCCCTCCCAGGACATTACCTTAGGCATCCGTCCGGAGCACATCACCCTTTCGGAATCCGGCGGCATCGCCGGTACCGTGGAGGTGGCGGAGCTTATGGGGTCTTCCATTCATCTGCACATCACCGTCGGCGGCCGGGAGGTTATCCTCATCGTACCGACGCTGGGCAATACGGAGCATTACCGGCCCGGCACGGAAATCCGCATGAATTTTGAAGGAACTGCGGTACACATGTTCAGCCGCACCACCGAAAGAAATCTTGAATGGCAGGCATAAACCAAGACCTCCCGGAACAATCCGGGAGGTCTTTATTACTGCTGTCTTTTCTGTTTTACTTATCTTTCCCCAATATCCAGCGCAATATTGTAGGCCAGTCTTGTGGCTTCGTAAATGGTTCCCGGGGTCAGGCAGCTGCCGATCTGGAAGAATTCCGGCGCGGCAAACCGTAAGCTTTCCGTTTCCTCCGTCAGGGATTCCTGTCCAAGGGCGCACACTACTGTATCCGCCTCCAGAACCTGTTCGCCTTCCGGTCCTTCCACCTTAACGCAGCCGTCTCCCACTTCCACAACCTTCGTATTGAAAAGCTTTGTGACAAGCGGGCTGGCAAGCTCAAGGCCTAAGGCCATGCCGTGGAGCATGTTGTCGCCCACATTGGGCCGCGGGCCCATTTCCACCAGGGTGGAGGGAATGCCCAGATCTCTTAAGTATACGGCAAGCTCTGCGCCGGCCAGGCCGCCGCCCAGGATAACCGTCTTCTTTCCCGCTTTGGCCGGGTCTGCAAAGACCTCCGTCACATCCACGGTTTTTTCGATGCCCGGGATGGCGGGTTTTGCAGACTTCGCACCGATGGAGCAGATGATGACGTCCGGTTCAAGCTCCGCTGCCAGTTCGGGCGTTACCGGTGTATTCAGCCGCACTTCGATATTTTCCGCCCTGTTCACATACATGGCCTGCTGCTCCAGATATTCCTTAATGTGCTTCTTGAAGGGCACATTTTCCTCGCAGCGCATGATGCCGCCCAG
>CADBNF010000011.1 GCA_902796005.1 uncultured Lachnospiraceae bacterium
AAAAACAGCAGCCGGCCCGCCTTTTGGGCCGTATGAGGTAATGATGAAGAAAAAGCTGATTCTTCTGCTTTTTGTCCTTATCCTTCTGCCCCTTGCCGCCTCCTGCGGGAAGAAAGAGGCGGATAAGCCGGAGACCTCCTCCCTTTCCCCTTCTTCCGAAGCGCAGATTCCGGAGGGAGAATACCATGCCTGGGTGGATATTGTGCCCCCTGCCGACGGACTTCCCCTTTCCTGGCTGGATACGGACGCCTATTACGCAAAACTGAACAATACACCCCTCGTTTTCCGTAAAGCGGTGTGGACTGTCAGTGACGGCAGCGGTCCCGCGAAGCCGATGCAGGAGGACGAGCTGTTTAAAAAAGGCCTGGTCTATGACGTCCGGGTATATTTTGCAGGTCCCGGCGTAACGCCCCACAGGCTGGACAGCCTGACGCCCCTGACGGAAATGTATTTTACGGAGCTTACCTCCACCGATGAGGGAGAATGGTGTGTGCACTGGCATTTCGGCGCCGATGCGGATCTGCCGCCGGCCCTGCTGCTTGCGGCGCCTGCCGCCGTGGCGGGTATGGAAAATACTGCACAGGAAAGCTTTTATGCCTGGTTTCAGGACAGCCAGCTGATACCCCGGGCCGTCACCTGGGTCAGCATCCGGGACAGGGATTATGAAAGTCCCGTGGTGATGGAAAAGGGCGAGACCTTTGAAGCCGGCGGCCTGTACCGGACGGAATACAGTATTTCCGCGGCCGAAGGCATGGATCTGTCTCAGGTCTATGTATTTACCTCCGCGGGTTATGTGGTGAAAACCGACAGCCGCCATGAAAACCAGTGGCGGATTACCGTGGAATACGATCTGTCGGAGATGACCGCGAAGGAAAAGACCCTTCCCGCTTCGGTCATGGCCGGGATAGAGGATTCCATGCCCATTACCATGGTTGCCCTGGAAAATACCCGGATCGACCGGGAAAAGGGCCCCTATGAAGCCCGGGCCGACGTGCTTGGCGGACAGGTTTCCGCGGTACGCTGGTATTACGGCCCCGACTGTGCCGGGGAGGAAATGCCCCGGGAAGACTGGCAGCATTTCTCCTGCGCGGGCTATTCCGCCTGGTACAGGGTGGAGATAACCGGCGTGGGCCGGCTGGTGCCGGCGGAGGAGCTGCAGGTTTCTTCTGAGGAAGGAACGGTCTTCCGCGTGGACAGGATAGACGCCAAAACCCTGGATGTATGGGTGAATTTTGCCTATGAGCATGCCCTGGAGCGGGATGCGGCAGCCTCGACGGCCGCCTCCTGTGACCATGAGGGCGTAAATGTCATGCACTGCCGCAACTGTTATGAGGATGTGCGGGAGGTAACGCCCATCACGGCCCATGAATTTACCCAGAACGGCTACCGGGCGGCGACCTGCGGGACACCGGGCTATGCCCTGGTGACCTGCATCCGCTGCGGCTACAGCTACAGGGTGGAGTATCCCGCCACCGGCCACAGCATGCACTGGGAAGCAGGAGAGGAAGGCCATACGGGCACCTGCTCCGTCTGCGGACATACGGAAGCTGCGGCCCACAGCTTTACACGGGATCCCGCCACCGGCGTGGAAACCTGTACCGTCTGCGGCTTTACGCGGCAGGGTAAGCCGGATCCCACACCCACGGTGACGCCTGAACCCACCTCGGAGCCGACACCGGAGCCCACGCCCGAACCGACACCGGAGCCCACCCCGGACCCGGAAACACCCGGAGAAGGGACGCCGGAAAACAACGGCTGAGAAAGAATACAGTACGGACAAATACGATGGACAGAGAACAGGAAATACGCAAACTGAAGGAAAAAACCGCGGAAAAGGTTATGCGCCTGGTGCAGGATGAGCTGGTGATCCAGTTCCCCTACCTGAACAGGGCGATCCTTAGGATGCCCTACCTGCCCTGGTATCCCGAGGACAATAAGGAGGTGGAGCTTTCCGCGCCTTCCTCCGACGGGAAACGGGTGGCGGCGGAGCCGGACGAGGTGATCCGGCTGTACCGCAGGGAAAGGAACCGGCTGGAGCGGATATACATCCACCTGATGTTCCACTGCATGTTCTGCCACCCCTTCCAGTATGAGATGCTGGACAATGAGCTCTGGGATTTCTGCAGCAACCTGGCGGTGGAAAATACGGTGCTGGAGCTGGACAATACGGCGCTGGCCCTGCCGGAGGACGGGGAAAAGAAGAAATTTCTCCTGGGGATGCGGGAAAGGGTGAATCCCTTTACGGCGGAAAAGCTGTACCATTACTATTACATGCATCCCGAGGAACGTAAAAAGGACGAGACCCTGGCCGGCATTTTCAGCATGGACAGCCACGAGCTGTGGCTTTCCCACGACAAGATGGCCGGCAAGGACAAGTTTTCCAAAGACGCCGCCTTTGATTACAGCATGGGAGAGAACGAGCTTGTCTGGCAGGACGTCTCCAACCATATCCAGCTGGACATGGAGGCCGTTGCCCGCCGTCAGGAGAAGCTGCCCGGTTCGGCCATCGACAATATCAGGGCGGTGTACCGGGAGAAGAGGAGCTATACGGATTTCCTGCGCAAATTTGTATCCCTGAAGGAAGAGATCAAGGTAAATCAGGACGAATTTGATTACATTTACTATACCTACGGGATGAAGCTTTACGGCAACATGCCCCTCATTGAGCCCCTGGAGTACACGGACATATCCAAAATCCATGACATGGTGATTGCCATCGATACCTCCGGCTCCTGCCAGGGCCGGGTGGTGCGGAGCTTTCTGAACAAAACCTACACCATCCTGAAGGACGAGCAGAGCTTCTTCCAGCACATGAACGTGCACATCATGCAATGCGACAGCGAGGTGCATTCCGACGTGAAGATCACCTCCCAGCGGGAATTTGACGAGTACATGATGGACCTGAAGGCGGAGGGCTTCGGCGGAACGGATTTCCGGCCCGTGTTCGAGCGGGTGGACGAGCTGATCCGCCGGAAGGAATTCACGGATTTCCGGGGTGTTATCTATCTGACCGACGGCCTGGGCACCTACCCGAAGATGAAGCCGGACTATCCCGTGGCCTTTATTATTATCGAAGACGAAAAGGAAAAAGCGAAGGTTCCTGCCTGGGCAATCCGTCTGGATACCACCCTGGAGGATCTGGAGAAGAGGAGATAAAACGTGAACATACAGGAAGCGAAAGAACAGATTAAACGATCCGTAAGCATCTATCTGATGAAGGATGAATGGGGAAGATACCGTATTCCGCTGTCCAAGCAGAGACCGGTATTTCTCTACGGCGCGCCGGGCATCGGCAAAACCGCCATCATGGAGCAGATTGCCCAGGAGCTGGATATTTCCCTGGTGGCCTATTCCATGACCCACCATACCCGGCAGTCGGCCCTGGGCCTTCCATTTATCGTGCATAAGGATTACCAGGGGCAGTCCTACGACATCTCCCGGTATACCATGAGCGAAATCATCGCTGCGGTCTATGACAAAATCGAAGCCTCCGGCAAGCAGGAGGGCATCCTCTTTCTGGACGAAATCAACTGTGTCTCCGAGACCCTGGGACCCTCCATGCTGCAGTTCCTGCAGTACAAAACCTTCGGCAACCACCAGGTGCCCGACGGCTGGGTCATCGTAACCGCGGGCAATCCGCCGGAGTTCAACCGCTCTGTGCGGGAATTTGACGTGGCCACCATGGACAGGCTGAAGGTCATGGAGGTGGAGCCGGAATACGACGCCTGGCGCGTCTATGCGGTGCAGAAGGGCCTGCACAAGGCCATCCTGACCTTCCTGGACATCAAAAAGGATGATTTCTACGATATCCAGACCACGGTGGACGGCAAATCCTACGTCACCGCCAGGGGCTGGGAGGACCTTTCCGAGGCCATCAGCCTGTATGAGGAAAAGGGCTATCCGGTGGACGAGGCCCTGATTTCCCAGTATCTCAGGAACAACCGGATCATCGGCGAATTTGCAGCCTACTACGAGCTGTTCGCCAAATACAGAAATGATTACCACATTGCCGAAATCCTTACGGGGACGGCACCGGCAGAGGTGGAGGAACGGGCGAAGGCCGCGGGCTTTGATGAAAGGATTACCGTCACCGGCCTGCTCCTGGAGGCCATCATCCCCTGGATGAACCGGAACATCCGCCTGGAGGACGACCTGAAGCAGCGGATGGCCAGGCTGAAGGAGAAAAAGGCCCAGCTGGCCGCCGGCGGCACTGCGGAGGAACGGGGACTTTTTGCCCGCCGCAAGCAGATTTTTGACGAGGACGTGGCCCACATGAAGGAGGAAGCGGCGGACCTGAAATGGAAGCTGTCCAATATTTTCCGGTTCATCGCTTCGAATTTCGGCGAGGACAACGAAATGCTCATCCTGATCACGGAGCTGACCGTCAATTACGGCAGCGCCCGCTTCATCACCGAGCACGGCTGCGACGAATATTACGAATACAGCAAAAAGTTCATGATGGTGGAGAGAAACCGGGAGCTGAAAAAGGAAATCCGTAAGCTGGAGGCCATGAGCGGGGAAGCGGAAACGGTATTCGAGGTCTGATACCGGCCTTCGGAAAGACAGGAGAGTAAGATATGGACGAGAAAGAGCTGGAAGCGCTTTTCGAAGAAGAGAAAACGGCGGACGGCTACGGGTATTACCGAAACGACCCCGACGGCCTCTGCCTGACCGGGGTTGACGACGAGGACGACCGGAAGGAATACACTCCCCTTGCCGGCACGGTGCGCATCGCCGCCGGGGCCTTTTCCGCAACGGAGCATCTGGAGACCCTGGTTCTTCCCGTCTCCGTAACCGACATAGAGGCCGGGGCACTGAGCAACGGCAGCGGCTGGGCCGCACCCTACAAGGGCATCCGGCGGATTGTGCCCGAGGCGGGCAATCCGGTGTATTTTTCGGAAGGGGATTTCCTCTGCGGAAGAAAGGAAGGAAAGATATTCCTGCTCCGCTACCTGGGCGGGGATGCGCATCCCGTGGTGCCGGAGGCTGTGGAGACGGTTTTACCCGGTGCTTTCTTTAACCGTAAAGTAAGCACCGTTACCCTGGAAAACGAAGACCTGACCATCCTTTTTCCTTCGGGACACGGCTATTTCCTGGAGCAGCTTCTAAAGGGCTTCGGGCAGAACGGACTGAACTATGACTTCGGGGAATACGACCGGTTCCTCCTGCTGCAGCATTACAACCGGATCCGGATAAAGATGCTGCTTGCCCGGCTGGAGCGGCCCGTACGGCTTTCGGACGAGGTGAAGGAAGCCCTGAAGGAGCACATTTCCGGACACATGGAGGAGGTCATCAAGGCCCTGATGGCGGAGAATGCCGTCGAGGAGCTGGCGGACATCCTTGCGGCGGGCTTTGTAACCGCGGAAAATGCGGAGGCGGTCATCGAGCAGCTGAACCGCGCAGGCAAGGCGGAAATGCTTTCCCTGGTGATGCGGTACAGGCACGAGCATCTGGAAACGGAAGAATTTGATTTTACCATATAAAGCTGGAGGAAAAGAAAATGAGAAGAAAACTGACGGTGATTCTGGCAGCAGTTCTGGCGGCGGCCTGCCTTGCGGGCTGCAGCAGGCAAAGCGCTTCCGAGAAGGTGCAGCAGGTTGTGCAGCAGGTGGTGGACAAAATCGAAGACGTGCTGGAGGACCTTCCGGAGAAGGCCGGCGACCTGACGGAAGCCATTCAGAAAAAAATAAAGGAAATCAAGGAAAAGTACAAGGACAATCCGGAGCTTTTGCAGGAGCAGCTCAACGGCCTTTTGGAGAAGGTGAAGGAAGGCGGACAGAAGCTTAAGGATTACCTGGACGGGGATAACAATTAAGGAGAAACCTATGAAATATCTTATTGCATCGGACATTCATGGTTCCTCTTATTACTGTGAAAAGCTGCTGGAGGCCTTTGAGCGGGAACAGGCGGACCGGCTCCTGCTGCTGGGCGACCTCCTGTACCACGGGGCGAGGAACGACCTCCCCGCGGAATACAGCACGAAAAAGGTCTTTGCCCTGCTGAACGGGATAAAGGACCGGATCCTTGCCGTGCGGGGAAACTGCGATTCCGAGGTGGACCAGATGGTGCTGGAATTCCCCATCATGGCGGACTATCTGCTGCTGCAGGAGGAGGGGCTGACCATTTTTGCCACCCACGGCCACCTCTACGGGCCGGAGAACCTGCCGCCGGTCAGCGGCCTGGATGTGATCCTGACCGGACACACCCACATCAGCAAATGCCGGAAGATTACGGACAGCCTGTGGTACATGAATCCCGGCTCCGTGTCCATTCCCCTGGACCACCGGAAGATCCACGGGTATATGACGCTGGAAAAGGGCCTGTTCTCCTGGAAAAATGTGGAGGACGGCCGGGAATACCGCAGCCTGCAGCTGTAATTTCGGGAAGGGGAAGAGACTATGAGTGAAATTATCCAGATTATCAATGAACACCTGGACAGGTATCCGGAAATGGAGATCAACGACCTGTTCAAGCTGATATACCAGAATGAATACGGCGGCGGCTTTGTGGGCAATGCGGAGGAGAACCTAAGGAAAATCCGGGAGGACTACGACAAGATAACCAACGCCAGGAGACGGCCGAAGGTGGATCTGTACGAGGACATCGGCAACGGCTTCCTGCGGGTGAACCTGGGAGCCCTTGACCCGGCGGTTCTTCCCTTCGAAAAGCTGAACGAGGCGGTGGTGGCCACCGGCCAGACCCACCGGGGCAGTCGGGACGCCCTGCGGGAAAAGATCCGCGAGGTCCGGGAGCATTTCGGGGAATTCGGCTTCGATTTTGAAGAGGTGACCTTCGTCCTCTTCAGCTCCGCCATGGAGGAGGCCTGCTACCCGCCCATCGACCACAGCGATACCTATCGTGTGCTGTATAAGCCGGCTTACCGGATTGTGAAAAAAGAACTGCTGGAACAGTAACGGCGGCAGCTAGACCGTCCGGAAATAGGAAAGAGGAACAAAAAGATGAACGTGCATTACCCCCTGATACTGGACGGGGCTACGGGAACCGAGCTGGCGAAGGCCGGCCTGACGGCGGACAACGTCTCGGAGCTTTGGATGCTGGACCATGAGGAAGAAGTCCTGAGGCTGCAGGAGGGCTATGTCCGGGCCGGGGCGGAGGTTATCTATACTCCGACCTTCAGCGCCTCCCCCGTCAGCCTGGAAAAACACGGCCTGGCGGACAGGACCCGGGAGCTGAACCTGCGTCTTGCCGGGATTTCGAAGAAGGCGGCGGCGGGCAAGGCCCTGGTGGCCGGCGATATCGGACCCGGCGGCCTGATGCCCCGGCCCTTCGGACACCTGAGCTTTGAACAGATGGTCGATGCCTTTGCCTGTCAGGCGGAAGCCCTGGAGGAGGCCGGCGTGGACCTTTTCGTGGTGGAAACCCAGATGAGCATTGCGGAGGCCCGGGCGGCCTTCCTCGGCGTGCGCAAAGTAAGCGCGAAGCCGGTGTTCGTCTCCTTTACCTGCAACCAGGAGGGGAAAACCCTGGACGGCTGCGATATGGCCTCCGCCCTGGTGATCATGCAGGCCATGGGCGCCGCGGCGGTGGGCCTTAACTGCTCCTGGGGACCGGAACAGATGCTTCCTGTCCTTAAGCGGCTGGCGCCCTATGCAAAGGTGCCCCTTATCGCCAAGCCCAATGCGGGCATGCCGGAATTTGTGGACGGGAAGGCCGTTTACCGCTGCACGCCGGAGGAATTCACCTCGGTGACGGCGGAAATGATAAAGGCCGGTGCCCTCATCCTGGGGGGCTGCTGCGGAACCACGGCAGAGCATATCCGGGCGTGCGCGGAAAAGGTGAAGGCCTTTGCAGGACCTCTGCCGGAGATTTCCGCCGGCGGCAGGGAATACTGCGCCGGACAGCGGGTGCTGCTTCCCGCGGACGAAGCGCTTCCCTTCGGGGAGAGAATTGCCTGCGGCAGCGACTTTGAGGAGAAGGCGGAGGAATTCGACGGGGAAGAAATCCCGGTTCTCGTCCTGGACGGGCATACGGATTTTGAAGCCTTTGAAAACGCCCAGTATATGATTGACGGACCGGTCTGTTTTGAAGCGGAGGACGAAAAGCTTCTGGAACGGGCCCTCCGGCTGTACCGGGGGCGGGCCCTGTACCGGGGAAGCCTCTCCGATGATGCGGCAGCGGCATTTTCCGCAGCCTACGGCCTGATTGTACTGTAACCTGCCGGCGACGAACCGGCTGTGGAGGTAAGAAAATGAAGATAAATCTCAGCGGCTTTCATGTACTGATTACCGGAGCGTCCTCGGGCCTGGGCTTTGAAATGGCCAAAGCCCTGCTGCAGGCAGGCGCGGCTGTCGGCGCGGCGGCAAGGCCCACGAAAAGGCTGGAGGCGGCCTGCGAAAAGCTGTCCGCTTACGGCGAGGTCTTTCCCGTGCCCATGGACGTGCGGGACGAGGCGTCGGTAAGGCAGGCGGCGGAAAAGGTGCGGGAAAAGTTCGGGCACCTGGACATGTTGGTGAACAATGCCGGCGTGGGCAACAACGTCGGTGCCGGCATGAACGAAAAGGGGGAGACGCCCCAGATTTTCGACATTCCCACGGAGGCCTTCACAAATATCGTGGAAACGAATTTCACCGGGTATTTCCTGGTGACGAAATATTTTGTGCCCATGATGGCCGAGGCCGGCAAGGGCAGGCTGGTTTATGTTTCCACCAGCGACGGCACCATGAAGATGAAGGGGCAGATTCCCTACGGGCCCGCCAGGGCCGCGGCGGAGGCCATGGCCTTTATCCTGGCCCAGGAGCTTCCCCGGTACGGCCTTACGGTCAATGTGATCTGTCCCGGCGGGGCAACGGATACGGGCATGTGCACGGAGGAAATGCGGGAATTTTTCAAAAAATCGGGCAGGACCATGCTTCCCCCCTCCGTCATGAACGACACCATCCTGTTTCTGGCCTCCCCCGAGGCGGAAAAGGTCAACGGCGAGAAGATTGTCGCGAAGGAATTTGAAGCCTGGTGCCGGGAAAAGGGTTTCCGGGCCTGATAAGAATACGCAGCAGGGAGGACAGCCATGGCAGCTGCATTTACCGAATACGAAATCAAAACCATGTTTTCCATCCTGGGCATCGACCCGGTAAAGGATGAAAATGCCATAAGAGATGCCTACCGGCAGAGGCTTACACAGACCAATCCTGAGGACGATCCCCAGGGCTTCATGCGCCTTCGGGGCGCCTATGAGCGGGCCCTGACCTACGCGAAGACGAAGGACGAGGAGCCGGAAAAGCCCCGCCTTTACGACGATACGCCTGCCGGGCAGTGGATTGCGAAGGCGGATAAGCTCTACCGGGATTTTGCCGCCCGGAAGGATCCGGAAAACTGGATTGACCTTTTCCATGAGGAGGCATTCCAGTCCCTGGACGGAGAGCAGGAATGCATCGACCGGATGCTGGTGTTCTTCACCCGGCATTTCTATTTCCCCACGGAGGTCTGGAAGGTTTTTGACCGGTATCTGAACATTACCGGCAATACGGCGGCGGTGAAGGAGAAGATTCCCGCCCCCTTCGTCAATATGCTGGTGAACAAATGCCGGAACGGGGAATCCATCTGCTTCGATTACTTTGAAGGGCCGGCGGACGGCGAATACGACATGTTTTTAAGCCTCCTGGTGCAGTGTGAAGGTTCCCTGTATACCGGCCATCCCGAGGAGGCCAGGCGCCTTATGGGCGAGCTGGAGAAGCTTAACGTCACCCATCCGGCGAAAAAGCTGGTTATGGCGAACCTTCTCCTTGCGGATAAAAAGCCGGAGGAGGCCCTGGACCTGTTAAAGGGCCTGACCGTGGCGTATCCTTCGGACAAAACCTACCGGAACAACTATGCCCGGGTCTGCTGGGACAATGGCCGCCGGGAGGAAGCGGCGGAGATTTATCAGAAGATCCTGGAGGAAAATCCCGGCGATTACGCGGCGAACCGGGCCCTCACCGCCTGGTATTTTGACAAAGGAGACGTGAAAACCGCGAAAAAGCACGCGGAAAAGGTGCTTAAAACCGGCGGGGACGACGCCTTTGCCGAGCTTCTGCACCGGATAAACGACGCGCTGATTCCCGTTTACCGGGAGGAGTATGCCTTCAGCGGCAATGTCGCGGACGCCCTGGATCTGGGCTGGTGTTATCTGCAGAACCGCCATCTCATAAGCGGCCTGCGGTTTATTGAAGGCTTTGAAGGCCAGGTGCCGCCGGACAGCAGGGCCATGTATTATTCCCTGCTGGCAAAGATGCATTTTGAGAACGTGCATTACGACGAAGCCCTGAAATACACGGCGCTGTGGCGGGAAGAGCTGCAGAAAAAGATGAAGGCTGACCGGGAAAAGCCGGAAAGGGACAGGGAAGAGGAGGCGGAGGATGAAAGAAGACTGCGCCAGACCTATCTTCTGAATGCCCTGGCCTGGGAATATAAGGGCCATGCGGACAGCCGGTACTACCGGAACGCCCTGGAGGAGGTCGAGCACTACGAGGACCAGTTCGGCGAGGCGGACGATATCCTCTATGAAAAGGCAGAGATTTACTACAGCATGGGCGAATATGAGAAGGGCATCAAAACCGCGGAGCACCTGACGGACGAGCGGCAGTTTTTCTTAGGCCTTACGGTCAAGCTCAAATGCTGCAGCCGGCTGGGAGACGCCGCCGGCGTGGTGCAGGTCAGCCGTCCGCTCTGGCATTTCTATCCGAAATACGCCAGGGGCTACGAGGAGATTGCCCGCCTGTTCCGGGAGCTGAAGCGCAGGGACGAGCTGCAGGAGGTGCTGAACCAGGCGGAGAAAAACGGTGTGAAAAGCGCCTATCTGGACGCGGCCTGGTACGGGGTGGAGCATGACATCCCCTCGGAAGCGCTGCTGAATATCAGATGGCGGGAATTTTTGAACGACTACTTCACGCCCTTTGAGAAAAGCCACGACATGAAGCTCTACGACGAGGGCATCCGGCTGGTCAGCAGGCTGTTCAACCAGTTCCCGGCCAACGCCGTCCTGAATATGCGCGCCCTGATGTATATGGAGGCGGACCATCTGGAGGAGGCGGAAAAGGACCTGACCAAGATCCTGGAGATTGACCCCTACGACGAACGGGCTCTGAACAACATGGGCCTTCTGTACAAATTCCGGGAGAAATACGATGAAGCCGTCATCTGCCTGAGAAAAGCCATTCTTTATGCGGATCCGGCTGCGGGCGTACCCGCAAATGCCTTCCGGAACCTCTGCGGCGTGTATGAAAGGATGGGCGAATATGCCCTGGCGGCCGAGGCAAACGACGCCTTAAGAAGCCGCACTCTTTCCGCCATGAGAAACGTCAGTACCAATGAAATGCGCATCCGCCTGCTGACGGAGGACCGGAAATCCTTACGGGCCACTGCCAGGTATCTGGGCAGGGACGGAAAATGGGAGGATGCCCTGCGGCTTCTGGAGGGCTACGGCAGGAATTCCGACCTGGTGCTGGACCGTATCGGGGCCTGCGTAAATGCCGGGAAGTTTGCGCAGGCGGATGAGGAGCTGAAAAGCGCCGTTCCCAGGATTATTGAGAGCGCCTATGACGACAGTGTCCTCAAAACCCTGCTGGAAATCCGGGGCATGAAGGCCGCAAAGGAATACCTGGCCCGTCTTTCGGGCCATGTGTCGGGAGATCTGGAACGGCTGGAAATCCTGGAAAAGGAGCTGTTTCTCCTGCTTGCCGAAAGGGACAGCGGGGAAAAGGCCCTTTCCGAAGAGGAGAAGGCCTGCCTGGCCGAAAAGGCGGAGAAAGCCCTGGCGGTGAAGGCCTCCCTGCAGGAGAATTTCCCGGGACAGGTGATTTTCTCCGGCCGGTACCTTGCCTGGGTGGATTTCCTGGACGCGGCTGCCCGGGAGGATACGGCAGGCATGGAAAAAGCCCTGAAGCAGATGGAGGAACACAGACGCTGCCGGAACTGCCGGGAGACGGTCTGCATCCGGCTTGCCGTGGCCAAAGCCATGCTGCTTGAGAAAAATGGAGAGACAGAAGAGGCGCAGCGGCAGTATGCCGGCCTGGCAGAGAAGCTGCCCTTCGATATTTACGCGCCTTTAAGAAGAAAGGATAGAGAACAATGATAGTCGGAATCGATCTGGGAACCACCAACAGCCTGATTGCCTGGTATTCGCCGGACGGGGCGAAGATCATCCCCAACAGGCTGGGTAAAAACCTGACCCCTTCCGTGGTCAGTGTGGATGAAGAGGGCAATGTCTACGTGGGAGAAACGGCGCAGGAGAGAATGAGCCTGTATCCCGATACCGTGGTCAGCGCCTTCAAGCGAAGCATGGGCACCGAGCGGGAATACGTCCTTTCCGGCCGCCGTTTCCGCCCCGAGGAGCTCTCCAGCTTCGTGCTCCGGGCCCTCAAGGAGGACGCGGAGGCGTATCTGGGCGAGGAAATAACGGAGGCTGTCATCTCCGTGCCCGCCTATTTTGACGACAAGCGCCGCAAGGCCACCAAACGGGCCGGGGAGCTGGCGGGCCTTAAGGTGGAGCGGATGATCTCCGAGCCCACGGCAGCAGCCATTGCCTACGGCATTTACGAGAAGAAGGAGTCCACCAAGTACCTGGTCTTTGACCTGGGCGGCGGAACCTTCGACGTGTCCGTGCTGGACCGCTACCACAATATCCTGGAGGTGCGGGCCGTGGCCGGGGACAATTACCTGGGCGGCGAGGATTTCACCCGGGTCATGGAGAAAATCTTCATGCGCAAGGCGGATATCTCCCCGGCGGAGCTGGACGAAAAAGAACAGGTCCGCATCTACCGGGCCGCGGAGAAGGCCAAATGCGCCCTGGGAGAAATGGACAGCGTGGAAATGACCGTGGTGCTGGGCGAAGAGGAGAAAAAGGCGGAGATTACCGCCCGGGAATTCGAGCGGGCCAGCGAAGACCTGCTGACGAAGATCAAGGATCCGGTGAAGAGAAGCCTTTCAGATGCCAATATGAGTCTTGCCGACGTGGATGAAATCGTGCTGATCGGCGGGGCCACCAAGCTGGACATGATCCGGAAATACCTGGTACGCCTGTTCCACAAATTCCCGGACAGCAACATCGATCCGGACGAAACCGTGGCCATCGGCGCGGCCATCCAGGCAGCCATGAAGGAGAGAAATGACGACGTCCGGGAAATGATCCTCACCGACGTCTGCTCCTTTACCCTGGGCACCGAGGTGGTCAATGAATACGAGGACGGCACCTTCGAAACCGGGCTGTATTTCCCCATTATCGAGCGCAATACGGTCATTCCCGCAAGCCACACGGAACGGCTGTATCCCGCCAGCGACAACCAGGAGAAAATCGTCATCCGGGTACTCCAGGGCGAAAGTCGCTACGCGAAGAACAACCTGTTCCTCGGTGAGCTGGAGATTGATATCCCGAAGGCGAAAAAGGGCCAGGAGGCCGTGGACGTAACCTACACCTATGACATCAATTCCCTTCTGGAGGTGGAGGCCACCGTTGTTTCCACCGGGGAGAAGAAAAGCGTCATCATCAAGAGCCCCGACAATACCATGACGGACGAAGAGATCGCGGCGAGGATGAAGGAGCTGGCTTACCTGAAGATCCAGCCCCGGGACCAGGAGGAGAACCGGCTGACCCTGCTGCGGGCCGAACGGCTGTATGAGGAAAGCCTGGGGGACAACCGCAAGGGCATCGAGCTGTACATCCGCAAATTCGAGGAGGCCATGAAAAAAGGCAGCCGCGAGGAAATCGAAGCGGCAAGAAGAGAACTGAACCTGATCCTGGACAAATTCTGATAATCCGGCAGCGCAGGCAGAGAAAGGAACACCCCGGCGAGAGCCGGGCATAGAACTAAGAATGATTAAGAACATTGTATTTGACATCGGAGGCGTGCTGGCGGATTACCGGATGCAGGAATTCCTGCTGGAGAAGGGGATTGACCCCTCTTACCTGAAGCGTATCCTGAAGGCCTCGGTGATGAATCCCTGGTGGGGTAGGTTTGAACGGGGCGAGGTGACGGAGGCGGAAACGATGCAGGCCTTTATCGACGCGGATCCGGAGATAGAGGCGCAGCTGCGGCTGGCCTTCACGGACCTGCGGGGCATGCTGGTCAGCAGGGACTTTACCCTTCCCCTGGTGGAAGGCCTGAAAAAGGCGGGCTACGGGGTCTATTACCTGTCAAACTACTCCAAAAAGGCCTACGACGAGTGCGGGGAATCCCTGACCTTCATGCCCTGCATGGACGGCGGCCTGGTGTCCTTTCTGGTGGGAGCAACGAAGCCCTCGCCGGAAATGTACACAAAATTCCTGGAGGAATATCACCTTGACGCCGGCGAATGCCTCTTCGTGGACGATACGGAGGAAAATGTGACAGCGGCGGAGGCCCTGGGCTTTACCGGGCTGGTCTTTTCCGGCTATGAACAGCTGCTGGCGGATTTTGAACGACTCGGTGTGAACTTCGCAGGTTAAGCACAGACAGAAAGGAGAAAACCATGGGCGTTGTACGATTCAATTTTAATTCGGAGGCTCTGATGCAGCAGGTGAACGTCACCCTCTGCCTGCCGACCTACGGCATGGCCGACACCGTAAAAGGGGTGGACGCGGACACCTATTACCGGCCCGGGCTGAAATACCAGACCCTGTGGCTGCTCCACGGCGGCAGCGGTGACGATTCTGATTACGTCACCTTTACCAATATTGCCCGCTATGCGGAGGAGCACAAGGTGGCGGTGGTATGCCCGGCGGACTACAACCAGTACTACACCAATGATATTCACGGCGGCGCCCGGTATTTCGACTATATCGTGGACGAGCTTCCCCGGGTGCTTCGCGGCCTGTTCCCCCTGTCTTCTGCAAGGGAGGACAATTTCGTGGGCGGCCTGTCCATGGGCGGCTGCGGCGCCTTCAAATGCGCGATTGCCAGGCCGGACCTCTACAGCGCGGCCCTCATCATGAGCGGCAGCATTTTAAGCCAGGAATGGCTGGAGGGCCGTTATGCCTCCGGCGGCAATTTTGCCCTGTTTTCCCGGCTGGGAACACCGGATACCTTCAAGGACGGCCCGGACGACATGTGGTCCCTGGCGAAAAAGCAGGCGGAGGCGGGCACGGTGATGCCGAAATTCTACCTGTCCGTCGGATCCGAGGATTTCACCCTGGACGTGATGCGGTCCTCCTGCGAATACATCCGCGGCCTGGGCTTTGACGTGGAGGTTTACGAAGAGGCGGAAGGCCTGAAGCATGAATGGAAGCTCTGGGACCGGACCCTGGAAAAGGCGCTGGATGGGTGGCTGCCGGTGAAAAACGCGCCGGTGTATACGGTGTAAAATACCGGAATTGGTTTTTTGCGCAGTATGGAAAAGAGGGAAAAATGAAGCGTTCAGAGATTAACCGGGCATTGAAGGAGATGGAAGCGGCCTGCGAAAAATACTGCTGTTATCTGCCGCCCTTCTGTCATTTTACGCCGGAGGAATGGAAGAGCAAGGGCCATGAATATGACGAAATCCGTGACTGCCAGCTGGGCTGGGACATCACGGACTACGGTCTGGGTGATTTTGACAGAATCGGCCTTTCCCTGATTACCATCCGCAACGGAAACCGGGCCATGCCGGAGAAATACCCGAAGGTTTATGCGGAAAAGCTCCTGTACCTGAAGGAAGGGCAGTATTCGCCGAATCATTTTCACTGGTTCAAAACAGAGGATATCATCAACCGGGGCGGCGGCAACGTCCTGATAAAGGTCACCAATTCCCTGCCCGACGAGGAAATCGATGCAGTCACCGACGTCACGGTCCATGTGGACGGAAGAACCTATACGGTGCCTGCGGGCAGCGTTATCCGGCTGACGCCGGGGGAAAGCATCCATATCCGGCAGGGCATGTACCACGATTTCCGCGTGGAGCCGGGCACGGGCGCCGTGCTTATGGGCGAGGTCAGCCAGTGCAACGACGACAATACGGACAACCGTTTCAATCCGCCGGTGGGCCGTTTCCCGGCCATCGAGGAGGATGAGCCGCCCTACCGGCTTCTGTGCAACGAGTATCCGGCGGTGTAGGCGCCGGTCAGTACATCCGTACGCCGGCTTCGGGAAGCTTCTCTTTCCAGCTTTCCGGGAAATCCGTATCCAGCACGCAGCCGGTCAGCACGTCAAGGGCGGCAATCCTTGAGAAGGAGACCTTGTCCAGCTTGGTGTGGTCCAGCACAAGGTAGCTTTCCCGGGCGTGGTTTATGGCCGCTTTCCGGAAGGCGGCGGAGGTGTCGTTGGTATCGGTGATGCCGGCGGCCAGATCTGCGCTCCTGCAGGAGATGAAGGCCCTGTCCACGTAATGCGCTTCCAGGAAGCCGACCGCGGCCATGCCGGTGAACGTTTTGTTCGCCGGGGAGTACTCACCGCCGGTGAGCATCAGCTTTACGGATTCAGAATCGCTTAAGATGTTGGCGATTTCCAGGGAATTGGTCAGCACGGTCACCGGCCTGTTTTTCAGCATCCTGGCGATGAACCAGCAGGTGGTGGAGCCGTCCAGCAGGACATAGTCGCCGGGCTGGATGAGTTCGCCGCATTTTTTGGCAATCGTTTCCTTTTCGGGAATCATGAGGACCTGACGGGTATCCACCGTCAGGTCATTTTTTACCCCGTCGAGAATATAGGCGCCGCCGTGGGTGCGGATAAGCTCGCCTTTTTCTTCCATTTCCTTCAGATCCCGCCGGATGGTTTCCCGGTTCACGTTCAGACGCCGGGCGAGGTCGGCGATGGATACACTTTTCTGTTCCGCCAGCAAATCCCGGATGGCGGCTTTTCTTGTGATGGCCAGCATATCGTTATTCCTTTCTTTGTTCTTCCGTGTTCAGTTCCATTTCGCGTTTTCTTAAGCTTCGCGTAATCCTTCTGCAGTTAATCAGATTCCTCAGATTGCCGGTGCAGCCGAAGACAAGGATGAAGAGGGGGAAGATGGCAAGATTGAAGGAAGCATTGCCACGCAGTCTTAAGGGCTGCCTCCAGTACATCAGGAGCAGGAAATATACAGCAGCCAGGGCAGCGAAAACCAATGCACCGGTGATGCTTCTTTTCCGGACCTGGCGTACAGCCTCTTTTGCCAGTTCAATTTCTTTTCTGTTCTGTTCTGCTATGTTTGTATTGATATTTTTCATTTGTCTGTTCCTTTCGGCTTGGAGAAGGAAACGGCAGCACGGATGCTTTGCAGATTTGTTATCCGCAGGTTTCCGCAGGCTTTGATGCATTTTCTTCCTCCAATATAGCATAACATGCGGCGAAATGCCACAGGAGTTTTGCTTTTTTTGGCAAAAGCCAAAACTTCACCACAAAAACGCAAAAAAATCTGTGATTTAATGTTGACAAATGTTGCAAACGGTGGTACCGTGGTGGCGTAAAGAGGAATTATGTGGATAAAAGTTGTATTTCAGCAAGTATAATAACGACAACAACACAAAAAGCCGCAGGCCAGCCGCCGTTTATGAAGCGGCCCTCCGGAAAGCCTCTTAAACCCACAGAAAGACAAAATCATTACAATAAAGGGGAGAAGCCATGATTTACACCTTTGAAGACGGATATCCCAGCGACTACGAAGTGAAGAATACCATCCTGGAAATCGGACGGCGGATGTACACGAAGAATTTTGTCGCCAGCAATGACGGCAATATTTCCGCAAAAGTGGCGCCGAACCGCATCTGGTGCACGCCCACCGGCGTATCCAAGGGCTATATGACCGACGACATGCTGGTACTGATGGACCTGGACGGCAATGTTTTGAAGGGCAGCTGGAAGCCCTCCAGCGAGATCAAGATGCACCTGCGGGTGTACAAGGAAAATCCGAAGATCAATGCGGTGGTGCATGCCCATCCGCCCGCAGCCACGTCCTACGCCATCGCAGGCCTGCCCCTGAACCGGGCAATACTTACCGAGGCGGTCATGGGCATCGGGGAAATCCCCCTGGCACCCTATGCCATGCCCGGTACGGAGGAGGTGCCCGAATCCGTGGCCCCCTTCGTGAACACCCACAACGGCTGCCTACTGGCAAACCACGGGGCCCTTTCCTGGGGCAAGGATGCCATGGAGGCCTGGATGCGGATGGAATCCATCGAATACTATGCCCAGGTGAGCATGTACACCCGGGGCCTTATCGGCCAGGCAAATGAGCTGACCTGCGAGCAGGTGGACCGGCTGATTGAACGGAGAACCAATTCCGGCATTACCACAGGCGGACGTCCCCTTTGCAGAAACTGCGGGCCGGACGGCGAGCGGGCCTGCGAAGCCGGAAAATCCTGCAGCTGCCACCCGGCGGAGGGCGGAAGCTGCACCTGCAGCTGTGTGCGGCCGGCAGAGAGCGGCAAAGCCGATGAGGCGGCCCTGGTGGCGGAAATCGTCAGCAGCATACTGGCGGCGAAGGGCTACAGGTAAGCGGATAAAGATGACAAAAGAACCGTCCCCTTGTCACAACAGAGAAAGCAGGTGAGGCTATGGGCATGGATGAAGGCCGGATACGGCGGCTGGTACTGACCGCTGTGGCCGGTGCGGGAGAGGGCAGTTACCTTCCCGTGGGCGTTTCGGCCAGACATGTACACCTTTCCGAAGCGGATTTTCACCTCCTTTTCGGAAAGGAAGGACAACTGCATAAAGAAAAGGATATTTCCCAGCCCGGCCAGTTTGCCGCAAAGGAAAAGGTGACCCTGCAGGGCCGGAAGGGAAGCATCGAAAACGTCCGGATCCTGGGCCCCTTCCGGAAGGAAACCCAGGTGGAGATTTCCCTGACCGACAGCTTTCTCCTCGGAGAAAAGGATACGCCTGTGCGGCTTTCCGGGGACCTGGAGGGTACCCCGGGTCTGACCCTTGTCGGACCTGCAGGCACTTTACGGATTCCAAAGGGACTTATCATCGCCGAACGCCACGCCCATTTCAGCGAAAGTCAGGCAGCGGTCTACGGCGTGAAGGACGGACAGAAGGTTTCGGTGCGGATAGAAGGAAAACGGCCCGGCACCCTGGAGGCGGTTATCTGCAGGGTCGGAGCGGGCCACGAACTGGAGCTTCACATCGATACGGACGAGGCCAACGCCTTCGGCCTGGCAAACGGCAGCCTGGCGGAGCTGGTGACAGAGGCCGGACCCAGGATGGTGCCGCAGAAAAATCTTTCCGCCGACGCCAGAAAAGTCCTTTCGCCGGGAACAAAACCGCCGGAAATGCCCCCTGTGGCAGTACCGGCTCCTCCCAGGAAGGAGGAAAGCCCCCGAAACAGTATTCCCCGGGAAAAGGTGCTGGACCTGGTGACGGAGGCGGAAATCCGCGCGGCCTTTAAAAACAACGAACGGAAGATTTACTGCTCGAAGAAAGCCCTGATTACCCCGGCGGCAGCGGATGCCGCGGCAGCCGGCGACATGGAAATCGTACGTTTACCCGAAGTGGAAACGAAAAAACGGGATATAAACTGGTAGCTGACAAAGGAGAGTGAGAATTATGCAGGTGGCCAGAGTTGTGGGAAACGTCGTCAGTACCCACAAAAGCGAGAAGATCGTCGGCCTGAAGATGCTTCTGGTGCAGCCCATCGACATCGCAACCTTTGAGGAAAAGGGAAATATGGTGGTGGCCTTCGATGCCGTCGGCGCGGGAGAGGGCGAGGTGGTGCTGATTGTATCCGGATCCTCCTCCAGGCAGACGGCCCTGACGGACAATAAGCCCTCGGATACCGCGATTATCGCCATTATCGACTACATCGATTTGAAGAAAAAGCGGATATTTGACAAGGAAGAGGATGCGAAGCTGCAGGCGGAAAAGGAATAAGCCCGGCGCGTAAAGGAGAATACAGGAAGAGATGCTGTCCAGAGAAGAAATAGAAAAAATTGTAGAACTGACCATCGCCCGGATGAAGGAAAAGGAGGGCCCTGCCCCGGCAGCGGGGAAAACCCCTTCGGTATCCGGCGGAAACGGCTGGATGTTTGACCGGGCGGAGGATGCCATTGACGCGGCGGCCGCAGCCCAGAAGAAGCTGATGAAGCTGACCATAGAGGATCGGGAGGGCCTGATCCGTGCCATGCGGGCCGCAGCCGTGGAAAATGCGGAGAAGCTGGCGGTCATGGCCCACGAGGAGACCGGCTACGGCAAGGTGCCGGACAAAATCGCGAAAATCCTCCTGGTGGCGAAGAAGACGCCTGGAACCGAGGACCTGAAGGCAGAGGTCTTCACCGGAGACCGGGGCCTTACCCTGGTGGAGCGGGCGCCCTTCGGCGTCATCGGGTCCATCACCCCCTCGACGAATCCGCCGGGAACCATCATCAACAATTCCATCAGCATGATTGCCGCAGGCAATGCGGTGGTCTTCAACCCCCACCCTTCAGCGGTGAAGTGCTGCCAGGAAACCATGCGGATCCTGAACGAGGCCATTGTAAAGGCCGGCGGCCCCATGGGCCTTATCTGCTGCCCGGCGCATCCGGACATGGATACCAGCGCGGTGATTATGAATTCACCGAAGATCAGGCTCCTGTCCGTCACCGGCGGCGAAGCCGTGGTGAGCATCGCCATGAAGACCGGCAAGAAATGCATTTCCGCCGGCCCCGGCAATCCCCCCGTTATCGTGGATGAGACCGCGGACATCGAAAAGGCCGGAAAATACATCGTGGAGGGGGCGTCCTTCGACAACAACGTGCTCTGCGTGGCGGAGAAGGAATGCTTCATCGTATATTCCGTATTTGACAGGCTGATGAGCGAAATGCAGAAAAACGGCGCTTATCTGGTAAGCGGCGGGGACATCGACAAAATCGTAAATACGGTCCTGGTGAAAAAGGACGGCAAATACGTCATCAACCGGGATTTCGTCGGCCATGATGCCACCTACATCATGGACAAATCCGGCGTAAGCTATACCGGAAACCCCAGGCTGGTCATCGCGGAGGTACCGAAGGACCATCCCTTCGTCCAGGTGGAAATGCTGATGCCTGTCCTGGGCTGCGTGCGGGTATCCGACGTGGACACCGCCATCGACTGGGCGGTGGAGGCCGAGCACGGCTGCTGGCATTCCGCCATGATTCACTCCACCAACGTGGTGAACATGACCAATGCGGCCAGGGCCCTGAACACCTCCATCTTTGTCAAGAACGGACCGAGCACCGCAGGCGTGGGCTACAACGCAGAAGGCTTTGCCACCCTGACCATCGCCACGCCCACGGGAGAGGGGCTGACCAGCGCGAAGAGCTTCACCCGTATCCGGCGGTGCATCGCGGAAGATTCCTTCCGGATTGTCTGAGAACGCTGACGTTTGGGTGGGAAAACCTTTCATGAACGTCAGAAAACGAAACTACAGGTGAACCGAACATGAGCGAATTCATAGAGAAAATCAAAGCGGCCGGCATCGTCGGCGCAGGCGGCGCGGGCTTTCCCACAGACAGGAAGCTGGACTGCCGGGCGGAGGTCCTCATCATCAACGCCATAGAATGCGAGCCCCTGCTGCGCACCGACCGGTATGTCTGCGAAGCTTACGCGGACAGGGTGGTGCAGGCGGCCCTGGCGATAAAGGAAGCCGTTCAGGCAGAAAGGGCGGTAATCGCCATCAAGGAGCATTATACCGCCGCAGTGGCAGCCCTTAAGGCGGCCCTGGCGGGAACGGACATCGAGCTGTATCTGTCCGGCTCCTTCTACCCGGCGGGCGACGAGCAGAACCTGGTTTTTTCCGTTACCGGACGGACCGTGCCCACCGGCGGCATTCCCCTGGATGTAGGCTGCGTGGTCAGCAACGTCAGCACGGTGCTGGGTATCAGCCAGGCCCTGGAAGGCCGGCCGGTCACCGACAAATTTGTCACCGTGGGCGGCAGCGTAGCCCGGCCGGTGGTGGTTTCCTGCCCCATAGGCACCCCTCTTTCGGTGCTCCTTGAGGCCGCAGGCGGCCCGGTAGGAGACTGTACCTACATTGTCGGCGGCCCCCTGATGGGCCGGCAGACCGATGATTTGTCCGAGCCGGTCACGAAGACCACCGGAGGCCTCCTGGCCATCCCGAAGGGTCACCGGCTGCTTTCCAGGAAAAACGAAGCGGCCCGGGAGGCAACCCTGGCCAGGGCCGTCTGCTGCCAGTGCTCGATGTGCACCCAGCTGTGCCCGAGAAACGCCATGGGCCTCGACGTGCAGCCCCACAAAGCCATGCGGGCCTTTGCCTCGGGCAACGAAAAGCTGCTGGGCAGCCTGAACGGTATATTTTCCTGCTGTGACTGCGGACTCTGCACCTTCTATGCCTGCAATTTCGGCCTGCATCCCTCAAAGGCCATGCAGCGGGTGAAGGCATCTCTTCGAAATGAAGGGATACGGCCGGAGAAAACAGTAAAGCATGCCCCGGACCCCGGCTTTTCGAACAAGCGGGTGCCCACGGGAAGACTGCTGGCCAGGCTGGACCTTACCCGGTATGACAAGGACGCGGCTTATGCCGGCAGGGTCATTCCGGAGGAGGTGCGCATACCGCTGCAGATGCATATCGGCGCACCGGACAGACCGGTGGTTGCCGCCGGAGACCGGGTAAGCAGGGGCCAGGTAATAGCGGTGCCGGAGGGTATGGGCGCCGTCATCCACGCCTCCGTCTGCGGAGAGGTAATCAGCGTGGATAAGGAAATCAGGATAAGGAGGACGTGAAGATGGCAGCCATCGGAATGAATGAAATCATGAGTATTCCCGTCGGGATGCTGGCCTGCGACGCCATGCTGAAAGCGGCGGACGTGGAGCTTGTGGCAGCAGGCTGTGTCTGCGCAGGGAAATATTATGCGGTGGTTACCGGTGAGGTGGCCGCAGTCCGGGCTTCCGTGGAAGCCGGAAGAGCCGTGGCGGAAAGCGTCCTGATAGACAGCATGGTGATTCCCAACGTCCATCCGGAGGTGGCGCCGGCCATCACCGCCTGTACCGAGGCGGAGTCCTTGAGGGCCCTGGGGATCATGGAAACCTACTCCCTGTGCGCGGCCGTGCAGGCGGCGGACGCGGCGGTCAAGGCAGCGGACGTGCATCTGCTGGAGGTACGGCTGGGAAGGGGCCTGGGCGGCAAATCCTTCATCCTCTTAACCGGTGAGGTGGCGGCGGCAAAGGCCTCCATCGACGCGGCGGAGGCACGGGAGGAGACGAAGGGCCTGATGTCCGCATCCGTGGTCATCCCGGCTCCCCATCCCCAGATGCTTAACGCCATCGGCTGAAGCCTTCCCCACAGGGGAAGCGAGCCTCATCCGTCACACCTGCCGGTGTGACACCTTCCCCACAGGGGAAGGCATAAAAGTAATCTCCCGCCAGCCGGCGGAGAAAATAAACCAAAGCACAAACACAAAGTAAAAAACAAATAACGGAGGATTCCAAAATGAAAGAAGCACTCGGCATGGTTGAAACCCGCGGACTTATCGGCTCCATCGAAGCAGCCGATGCCATGGTAAAAGCGGCAAATGTAAGACTTATCGGCAAATCCCAGATCGGTTCCGGACTGGTAACCGTCATGGTCAGAGGAGATGTAGGCGCGGTAAAGGCTGCCGTTGACGCAGGCGCGGCCGCTGCCAAGCGCGTAGGCGAGCTCTACGGCGTACACGTAATTCCTTCACCCCATGACGACGTGGAATTCATTCTGCCTACCCTGAACAAAGGAGAATAAAGATGTATACGGGAATCGTAACCGGCACCCTGGTGGCCACCGTAAAGGATGAGAACCTTGCGGGCGTCCCCCTGCTTCTGGTACAGAAAATTGAAGACGGAAAGCCCGGCGACATTATCGTCGCGGCGGATCACACCGGGCAGGCCGGCTGCGGTGACCATGTATACATGATTGGTTCCAAGGAGGCGGCCAGGATATACCGCCGGGGAAATATCCCCGTGGACGTGGCCATCGTCGGCTTCATTGATTCCTACAATGAGGTCATCCCCGTGGACGGAGGTGAATGACATGCGCCTGGCAAAGGTGGTGGGCAATGTGGTTTCCACCATTAAGGATGACGGCTATGCGGGCTACAAGCTGATGCTCATCGAGTATTTCGATCCGGCGACGAAAAAACCCCTGCCGCCCCGGCAGATTGCCTTTGACTGCGCGGATGCCGGTGTAGGCGACATCGTCATCGTCAATACCGACGGCGGCGCCGGCAACATGCTGCTGGATGACAATTACGCCATCGTGGACCTGACCATCTGCGGGGTGGTGGACCACTACGATTTACGGTAAAGGAAAATACGGCTGCCCGGGAGGGCGGCCGTATTTTTTTTCGCTCTTTTTCGCTTGTCAGGGACTGTAAAACCACATAGAATGAAGAAAAGAACGTAAAGCATCGAAGACCGGAGGAAGTGTCCGGGTTCGGTAAAATCCGGGAAAGGAGGCGGCATGAACACAGCAAGGCAGAACCGAAACCTCAGGCTGTTCATCGCCTTTTTTATCCTTACCGGGGTCACCAATGTGCTGAACAGGACCCGCATTCCCGAGGTGGACAAGCTGATGACCTGCCTGAACGATATGATTTACGTGGGACTGCTCCTTTTCTGGCTGCAGTCCGTGCGGACCCGTCTGCTGCCCTCCGCCGCGAAAAAGTATATTCTGCTGGCGGCCTGGCTGATGCTTCTGTATATCGTGATCCGGGTCTGCAACTACCGCTTCTGGGAGGCGGACGTGCTGTTCCGGTATTCCATCTACGTCTACTGGATTCCGAAATTCATGATTCCGGTGCTTTTCCTGGCCACCTGCATCCGCATCCGGCGGGGAGAGGGGAATCCGGCTGCGGCCGGGACGGACCGGAACAGGCTTTCCGAGGGCTGGCTTTTCCTGCCTGCCTGCGCATTGCTTCTTCTGGTCATAACCAATGACCTGCACAGCCTGGTCTACCGGGCGGCGGACATCCGGCATTCCGCCCTGGCAGCGGGAACCTATACCCACGGGCCGGTTTTCTATCTTCTGTATTCCCTGATGGCGCTGGTCCTGCTGGCCGGCCTTATCATCCTGTTTCGTGAAGCCGGACAGCAGTCGAAGCGGGCGCTGCGGTACCTGATCCTGGTCGGGGGCATATGGGTCGGCCTCCTCCTTCTGGACAACCTTGTTTTTGAAAGGTATTCTTTGCCGGTTCAGCCCTTCCATGAGCCGGAAATCCATATTTTCAGCATGCTGGCCATCTTTGAAATCTGTATCCGCTTCCGGCTGATTCCCTGCAATGAAAACTATGCCGGCTTTTTCTCGGCGCTGCGAATGCCGGTCCGCATCACGGACAGGGCCTTCCGTGCGGTATACGCCTCCGGTACGGAGCTGACCGCGGAAAAAGAGGCACTTAAAGCCGCCCTTACGGAGCCGGTGCAGCTGCCCGGAAACCGGAAGCTGTCCGGCAGGATAATCCGGGCGGGCTACGCCTTCTGGGAAGAGGACGAAAGCAGCATCCGGCAGGCCCAGGAAACCCTGGCGGAGGCCAATGAGACCATCGAACAGGAAAATGACCTGCTCCAGGCGGAAAACGAGCAGAAGGAAAAGGACGCCTACCTGCGCTCCCGGCACCGGATCTACCACGAGATTGCCGGGGAGCTGTATCCGGTCCAGCAGCGCATCGGCAGGCTCCTGGAGGGGGCGGAGCCCGGTACAGAGGCCTTCAGAAAAATGATCGCTGACGTGTCCGTGCTGAATGCCTACGTCAAGCGGAAGACGAACCTGCTCCTGCTGGCGGCGGAGCAGGAGCGCTTAAGCCTCGGCGAGCTTTTCCTGGCCCTGCAGGAATCCGCCAGCTACCTGACCCTGGCGGGGCTGCAGACCCGAGTGAGCCGGTCGGGGGAGGCGGCGCTTCCCGCAGACCGGGTGACCGCGCTGTATGATGCCTTTGAACACATAGCGGAGCAGCTTAAGGAAAAGGCACCCTCCCTGATGGTTTCCTTAAGCCCCCGGGGCTTAAGGCTGGCGTCGGAGACGGAGGGGAAACCGGATGTACAGGGACTTTCCCTTCCGGTGCATTTCCGCCGCAGTGAAGGGGTCCTGTACATGGACATCCCGGCGGGAAAGGAGGCAGCTGTATGACGATACAGGAAATCCTCTTTACCATGGCCGGCCGGGTGCTGATGACGGTGCATTTCCTGCTGCTGGCTTTGCAGCTGTCCCAGGTCCTGGCCATCGCTGCGTACAGGCGGAAGCGTGGGCTGCGCCTGTACGGCAACCTGCATTTCCTGCTGGGCTTTGCCCTGTTTTTCCTTATGATGCTGGAGGATTACCGGGTGTATATCTATCCCGACGGGTCACCTGTGCCGCGGGCCGGATTGCCGGCCCTGCCGGCGCTGCCTGCCCTTGTCTGGATCGCCTATGAAGTGATAACCGCCGCGGCCGTCCTTCTGGTTTGCCTGAATATCAAAGCCTACCGGAGAAACCACCCGACCTTTGAAAGCGTCAAGGAAACCATGGATCTGCTTCCCGTTGGCATCGCCTTTTTCAGCCCCGACGGCCAGGGGGCATTCTGCAACCTGACCATGGACCGCATCTTCCGGGCCCTGACCGGCAAACCGGTCAATGACCTGCTGGACCTTACCCCGGTTCTGCCCGGGGCGGAGGAAGGGCAGGTGTCCCTGCCGGACGGCTCGGTCTGGTACATGGCGGAGGAAAGGGTGGAGGTGGATGGGTCGGAATTCTTCCAGCTGACCGCCTCGGACGTCACCCGGCAGGCCGCCATCACGAAAAGTCTGGCGGAGAAGAACGAAAAGCTGAAGGAGATGCATCTGCGGCTTTCCCTCTACAACCGGCAGGCGGACCGGATCATTATCGCCCAGGAGCTGCTGACCGCCCGGATGGCGGTCCACAGCGAGGTGGGCAATGTGCTGCTGGAAAGCCGGCATTACCTGGCCGATCCCGCCTCCTTCAAGGAGGAAATGCTGCTGCAGGCCCTGAAGAATACCAATACCTATCTGCTGCGGGAGTATGAGCAGGACGATACGGACGTGGATCCGCTGGCGGAAGCCATGGAGGTTGCCGAGGCCATCGGCGTGGACGTCATCCTTACCGGGCTTATTCCCCAGGAGGAAAAATACCGGTCCATCCTGGCTGCTGCCGTGAACGAATGCGCCTCCAATACGGTCAAGCACGCGGCAGGCAGCCGCCTTCTTGTGGAAATACGCGCCGGAAAGAGCGGCCCGGTATACATCCTCAAAAACAACGGCAGGCTTCCTAAGGGACCAATCCGGGAAGGCGGGGGCCTTTCCTCCCTGCGCTCCCTGGTGGAAACGGCAGGCGGCCGCATGGAAACCGCCGCAGCGCCGGCATTTTCCCTGACCATAGAGCTTTCCGGAAAAAATGGGCCGGTTGGAGGATGACAGCTTTTTTGCTGATTTCGTATAATAAAAATGGGTTTTAAGGAAAATAACAGGCGCTTTTCAGATGATTTGACAGGTGATTCTCATGGAAAAGAAATACCGGGTTCTGGTTGTGGACGACCAGTATGTGGCCAGAAGCTTCTTTGAAATTCATGTGGAAATGACAAAAAAATACGAGCTGGCAGCTTCCCTTTCCCGGGCGGAGCAGGCCATTGCCTGGTGCGCGGAGCATCCGGTGGATCTGGTGATCATGGACGTGATGATGAAATACGGCCTGAGCGGCCTGGCCTGCGCCAGGACCATCAAGCAGAACAATCCGCAGATCCGGATCATCCTGACCACCTCCGCGGCGGAGGAGCAGTGGATTGAAAAGGCCCGTTCCTCGGGCATCGAAAGCTTCTGGTACAAGGAGTATTCGGACATCCCCTTAAGCGAGGTGATGGACCGGACGATGAACGGGGAATCCGTCTATCCGGAAACCTCGCCGAACCCGGAATTCGGAAAAGGCACCAAATTCGACCTTTCGAAAAGGGAGCTTGAGGTGCTGCGGGAGCTGACCCGGAACCTTACCAATGAGGAAATCGGCGAGGAGCTGCATATTTCTCCCCATACCGTGAAAAGGCATATCGAAAACATGCTGGACAAAACCGGGTACAAAAGCCGGGTGGACCTGGCGGTAAATGCCAGGGTGCTGGGGCTTGTGGTGCATGAGGAAAAGCCCGGAACCGAAAGAAACAAAGAAGACAGGCTCTGAAGCCTGTCTTCTTTGCTTATGCAGCTTTTTATTTAAAGCATGCAGCCGTAGGCGGTGCTGCGCACCCGGTGATGGTGGTAAAGCTCCTCGTTGGGCATCATGTTGTGCATGTAGGCGATGGAGAATTTTTCCACCGGATCGGCTTCCACCCAGATGCCGGAGCCGCCGGTCCAGCCGAAGGCGCCTAAGTGGCCGTTGTGGCCGAATTCCTGGGTCAGCAGTGTACGGAAGCCGTAGCCGTAGCCGTAGCCTCTGAGGTAATCATTTTCGAAATCCGCAAGCTGCACCGGGCCCAGCTGGTTGGCGTGGAGCATGGCCACCGTGCCGGCGCCCAGGAATTTCTTTCCCTTGTACACGCCGCCGTTTGCCAGCATCTGCATGAAGGCGGCGAAATCGGAAGAGGAGGTCACCAGGTTCGGCCTTGCACCGGCTGGCGTGGTGTCCGGATTCATGGTGCTTTCGTAGAAATCCGGGGCGGCCTCGAAGGAGCCATCCGCCTTTTTCATGTAGGTGGTGACCACCTTGTCCCGGTTGTCCGGGCGGAAGAAGGTATCGGTATCCTCCAGCTCCAGGGGCTCGATGATCCTCTTTTTGAAGACTTCCCGAAGGGGCATATCCTCCAGGGTTTCCACGATGGCACCGGTGATTTCACTGCCGAAGCCGTAGAGCCAGTGGCTGCCGGGCTCGAACATGACCGGCACGTCGCCCATGGCCCGGACCTCTTCCCTTAAGGTGGGCGTGCCCTTTTCCAGCAGCTTTCCGATCCGCTCGCTCATGGCGGCCAGGGTAGGCGTATCCGCATGCGGTACCGGCGCCATGCAGTAGGGCAGGCCGCACTGCATGGAGACCGCGTTCTGGATGGTCAGCGGACGCGCGGCGGGCACGATTTCCACGTTGCCGTCAGGCCGGGTGACGAAAATATTTGTTTCCTTCCATTCCGGCAGGTAATCGCCCACCGCGTCCGAGAAGAGGAATTTACCCTCTTCATAGAGCATGCCCAGGATGGAATAGGTAAACAGCTTCGTGGTGGATGCCTGCTGGAACATGGAATGTCTGTCCGTTTTTTTGCCGGAGGCGATATTGGCATAGCCGAAGGCCCCTTCGTAGATCAGTTCGTCATTCTGCATGATGCTGCAGGTGCAGCCCGGAACGCTTTCCGCTGCAAATCTTTCCAGCAGCCGATCCAGTCTTGAAAAATCCTTTTTCATTGTTTTCCTCCCGTATGTTTCCGTGTTGAAAAATGTCAGTATTTCTGCTTTAATAATAGCATATCTGCAGGGACTTTTGACAGCCCTTATTGCAGGAATCCGAAAGAGTATCAGAGGATGAAGAATGATCAACCGCGAAGACATGCTGGAGCTGACCCGGCGGATGACGCCGGAGAGGAACCATTTCGACCGGATAGCCGGCGCCTATATCGATAAGGACGGGGACTTTGACGGAAGCTTCAACACCCATTTCCAGAAGCTGAAGACCCGTGAGAAGGAGAAAATGCTCTCCATTGCCAAGGCGGTGCCCTTTTCCCGGACCAATGAAGAGCTGAAAAGAGCGAAATTCCCCGGTAAGAATCCGGAGGAAAAAGAGCTGTACCAGCTTCTGTGCGGCCTTTTGGACTGCGGGCTGAAAAATGACGCCCTGCTGGATTCCCTCTATGATTTCATGATGGAAAGACAGCCCTCCGGCAGGCCCTATGCCATCCTGGTTTTCCACGGCATGTATGACATCCCCCGCAAATCCTCAGCGGGCGAATACCAGTACGAATCGGAGGATGTCTACAACTACCTTATCTGCGCAGTCTGTCCCCTGGCAGGGGAATATGAACCGGAGCTGCCTGTAAAAGGCTTTATCTTTCCGGCCTTTTCGGACAGAAGCGCCGATTTTACGCATATCGATATGTACAGGAGGGCTTAATATGGACCAGTGTGAAACCTGCGCCTACTATGTCTATGACGAGGACTACGAAGAATATTACTGCGAGGCAGATATGGACGAGGACGACTATGCCAGGCTTCTGTCAGCCAACAGGAAAAGCTGTCCTTTCTACAGAAACGGGGATGAATATGCTGTCGTGCGGCATCAGATTTAAATAACACGGGAGAAACGGAGAATGAAATACTGTACAAACTGTCTGGCAGAGAACAAGGATGAGGCAAGGTTCTGTAAGGAATGCGGCGCCGAT
>CADBNF010000012.1 GCA_902796005.1 uncultured Lachnospiraceae bacterium
CGAACCGATCTTCGGTCCGTCGGACAGGCAGGAACGCTTGAACTGGGAGGCAAAAAACCTCCTGTAGAAATTCTTCAGCCATTTCAGGAGCTCCGCCTTCGTATATTCCCCTTCAAAGGCCGCCGCGGCCAGGGCAAATATCTTTTCGGGTGCAAAGCCGTATCGAAGCACATAGTAAATGTAGAAATCATGCAGCCGGTAGGGACCCACCAGATCCTCGGTTTTCTGGACAATTTCCCCTTCCTTTGCCGGAAGCAGCTCGGGACTGATGGGGGTGTCCAGGATGTCTTTAAGCACCTCTTTTTCCCGGGGATTGCCGCAGGTTTCCGCCTCATAGCCCACCAGAACCCGCATCAGGGTCTTGGGCACGCCGCCGTTCACGTCATACATGGACATGTGGTCGCCGTTGTAGGTGGCCCAGCCTAAGCAGAGCTCGGACAGGTCGCCGGTACCCACCACGAAGCCGCCGGTCATGTTGGCAATGTCCATCAGCACCTGGGTTCTCTCCCGGGCCTGGGCATTCTCATAGGCCGTATCGTGCACCTCAGGCGAATGGCCGATGTCCGCGAAATGCTGCAGGACGGAGGCCTTGATGTCCACCGTGCGCAGGGTTGCCCCCAGGGCTTCCACCAGGGCACAGGCATTTGTATAGGTACGGTCCGTGGTGCCGAAGCAGGGCATGGTGACCGCGACGATATTTTCCGCCGGCAGGCCCAGAAGCTTCATGGCCTTCGCTGTCACGATAAGGGCCGTGGTGGAATCCAGGCCGCCGGAAATGCCCAGCACCGGGTATTTGCAGTATGCCCGCTCCATCCGGGTGGCCAGGGCATGGGCCTGCAGATCCAGGATCAGCCGGCAGCGCTCTGCCCGCTTTTCCGGATCGTCGGGAATAAAGGGAGAGGGAGAAATCCGCCGGGTAAGCACTGTCCGGCTCTCCTCCAGATCAAAATGCACCATATCCCCTTCAAATTCCAGGGTCTCGAAATCTCTTCTGTCCCGGTCCGCCGCCAGCTTTTCCAGGTCAATCTCGGACAGGGCAATGCCGCAGGCAAAGGGCTCTGCACAGGCAAGGATCTCTCCCTGCTCCGCAATGCAGCTCCTGCCGGCAAAGACGTAGTCCGTGGTGGATTCTCCGAAGCCCGCATTGGCATAGACATAGCCCAGGCAGCCGGCTTCCGTTACGCTTCGGATAAAGTCAGCTCTTTTCTCCGGCTTTCCGGCATATTCCGGATCCGCATCCAGGCAGACCGCCAGGAAGGCGCCCTTCGCCGCCATCTCCCGGCTCTTCGGCAGCATCCGGTCCTCGTCCCCGCCGAAGGTCACGCCCACGGTCAGGTTCTCCATGCCCGGGCAGTCAAACAGGATATCGTCGGAGACGGGAATCCAGTCTTCCTCCTCCGTCAGGGCATAGATATCCTCGCCGGAGGCAAAATACCTGGCGTCGTTCCTGTCCCCGGTGCCTCCGGGATGCCTTTTGAGGACAATGCCGAGGATTTCTCCCCGGGAAAGAACCGCCGCACCGTTGTAAAGCCTTCCCTCAAAGCGGACGGGCAGGCCGACAACCAGCAGCGCATCCAGGGTCTTTGTCTCCTCTGCCGTCCGGACAAGGGCCGCGCGGGCTGCGTCAACCAGCAGCTTCTGCCGGAAGGCGTCCCCGCAGGTGGCGCCGGTCAGGGCCAGCTCGGGAAAGGCGATGATTTTCGCCCCGCAGGCCGCCGCTTCCTTCGCCAGCTTAATGATTTCTTCGGCATTTTTGTCCGGATGCCCCACCGTTACGGCCGGGGAACAGGCTGCTGCTTTGATAAAACCGTATTTCATGATGTCTCCTTAAACTTACGCCGCTTCAGCTTCTCGCGACTTCGAGCATTTCTCCGATGTCTTCCGGAGAAAAGGTGTAGGCGCTTCCGCAGAACTGACATTTGATTTCGATGGGCTCCCCATCCTTCGCCAGATCGGACAGCTCCTTCTCCCCCAGGGAAATCAGCGCCTTGGCCATCCGGTCGTAGCTGCAGTTGCAGGAGAAGGCGATGGGCATCTTCTCCATGATTTCCGGATCCATTCCCTCAAGGATATATTCCAGCAGGCCCTCCGGGCTCTTGCCTGAGGCCAGCAGACTGGTCACGGAGGTGACGGAAGCCACCCGTTCCTCAAGCTTTGCGATGGTTTCCTCGCTTGCCTGGGGCATGACCTGCAGGATAAAGCCGCCTGCATGGCTTACAAAATTCTCTCTGTCCATCAGCACCCCCAGGCCTACGGCGGAGGGCACCTGCTCGCTGGCGGCAAAATAATAGGTAAGGTCCTCGGCGATTTCACCGTCCACCAGCTCCACCTGGCCCACATAGGGCTCCTTAAGGCCCAGGTCCTTGATAACCGTCAGGGTACCGGCGCCTACCGCGCCGCCCACATCCAGCTTGCCGTTGCTTTTTGCCGGAATGATCACCTCGGGCTGATAGGGATAGCCCTTCACGCCGCCCTTGGTGTCCGCAGTTACGGTCATGCCTTCCAGGGGTCCGTCTCCCCGCACAATCACCGTCAGGATATCCTTATCCCCCTTCATCATGCTGCCCATCATCACCGCACCGGTTAAGAGTCTTCCAAGCGCGGCAGTGGCCACGGGGCTCGTATTGTGAATCTGTCTGGCCTTTTCAGCCAGCTGTGTGGAAACGGCGGCAAAGGCCCGGATTTCTCCGCCGGCTGCCGTTCCCCTTACCATGTAGTCTGTTGTATTCATATTCAGTCTCCTCTAGTAAACGTGCCTTTCCGGATCCGCCGGAACGCACACAAATACCATTCTTCCGTCGTTTTCGTTCGGATAGCCGGCGTAGCGCTTCTCGACCCGTAAGCCCCCTTCTTTTAACAGCGCCTCCATCTCATCCCCGGTGTAGGCCCGCTGGCAGTGGTATTCCTCCTGCCGCTCGTAAAGCCCGTCTGGGCGTTCCAGGAAAAAGGTGATGGCGTATTCGTTCAGCCTGTTTTCCGCGTCATAATGGTTTTCCCAGATAAAGGCGGCGTTGTCCCGCACTTCGCTGATAACCGAATCGCCGATAGCTGCATATTTCTCCGGGGTATTGAAATCAAAGATGAACACCCCGTCGCCCTCCAGGTACAGCCGCACGGTTTTAAAAACCGCTGCCAGCTCCTCCGGGTCCTCAATATAGTTCACACTGTCACAGACACAGACAACCCCGCGCACCGTTCCGTACAGCTCGATTTCCCGCATGTCCTGGTTCAGGTAGAGGATGTCCAGGCCGGAAGCATCCCGCCGGTCCAGGGCCTTCTCCAGCATGTCCGCCGAAGCGTCCGTGCCGATCATTTCATAACCCTTTTTCGCCAGGAGCTCGGTCAGAGTACCCGTGCCGCAGGCCATATCCAGAAGGATGCCCTCCTTTATGCCCTGCTCTGCCAGCCGTTCACCCAGAAAGTCTGCCCGGCCGGGGTAATCCACATTGTCCATCAGCTCGTCATATAATTCTGCCAGAACCGTATAGGCTTCCATAGTCCGTCCTTTTGTTTCATCTGTTTGAATAATTGCACCTATTATAAAATGACTTTTTGTTCTTGACAATACGAAATAATTCTTGTAAATTATCGAATGTTACACTTCAAGCGGAATTTTATTTAAATAAGAAGAAAGAAGGAAGAAAATGGCTGACGCAAAAACCACGCCGAAGGCAAACAAAATGGGTTACATGCCCATGGGCAAGCTTCTGGCGACAATGTCCATCCCGATTATTATCTCACTCATTATCTCAGCCCTGTACAACATTATCGACAGTATCTACGTTTCGCAGATGGGTGAAAACGCACTGACGGCCGTAACGCTCTGCTTCCCGATGCAGATGATCATGATGGCCATCGGCGCGGGCATGTGCGTAGGCGTAAATGCCCTTCTGTCCAAGGCCCTCGGCGAAAGGAACCATAAGCTGGCCGACCTGATTGCCCAGCACGCCATTTTCCTGGCGTTAATCACCAGCATCGTTGTCGGCGTTATTTTCTTTCTTATTGCTCCCGGCTTTATTGCCTCCCAGGCAAAGAACGCGGACCCCATCGTTGCTGAATACGGTACCTCCTACCTCAAGGTCGTATCCGTCTTCTACTTCGGCGGCCTGTTCGGCGTAACCCTGGAGCGTCTGCTGACCTCCACCGGCCGTACCAACCTGACCATGTACGGTCATGTAACCGGCGCCGTGCTGAACATCATCCTTGACCCGATCTTCATCTTCGGCAAGGGCCCCATCCCCGCCTTCGGCGTGGCCGGCGCTGCCTATGCCACCGTTATCGGTCAGATTGTGTCCGCCATCATTTCACTGGTTCTGAACATCAAGAAGAATCATGAAATCAACCTGTTTTCCAGAGGCTTCCGCCCCAGCATGACCATCATCAAGAACATCTACAAAATCGGTGTTCCTTCCATGATCATGCAGTGTATCGGTTCCTTCACCACCCTGGGCATCAACGGTATCCTGATGAGCTTTACCCCCACGGCCATCGCCACCAACGGCGTATTCAACCGGATCAACAGTATGATCATGTTCCCCGTATTCGGTATTTCCTCATCCATGGTGCCAATTATCGCATTCAACTACGGTGCGCAGAATAAAAAGCGTGTAAATGAAGCCGTAAACAAATCCACCCTGGCCGCTTTCGTTATCATGGCCATCGGTGTAGCGGTCCTTTGGGTATTCCCGAAACAGCTGATGGGCATCTTCAATGCCACACCGGAGATGGAGGCCATCGGCGTATGGTGCTTCCGCCTGATTTCCACCAGCTTCATCCCGGCCTCCTACTGTATGCTGAGAGGTTCCGCGATGCAGGCCCTGGGCAACTCCTTCTACACCATGCTCACCAGCCTTCTGCGGCAGATTATCGTTCTGCTGCCCGCCGCCTTCCTGTTCTCCCGTATCTTCGGCCTGAACGGTACCTGGCTTGGCTGGCCCTGCGCAGAGGTTATGTCCCTCATCCTGAACATCTTCTTCTACAGAAGTGTGTATAAGAAGACCGTTGGTCTTCTTCCGGACGAACAGCCCATCGAGCTGCAGTACACGGAAAACGGCGAGCCGGTTATGGCAAAGGCTGCGGAATAAATCCTGCAGTGCAAAAAAGAGCAGCGCGGAAACCCGCGCTGCTCTCTTTTTTATTTTCAGACTGCTTTTCTGGCCACCAGCTCGCCGTTCTCCACGGCAATTTCGATGGTGTCGCCTTCCCCGACCTCTCCGCTTAAGATAAGCTTGGCGGAAAGGGTTTCCACGTATTTCTGCAGGTAACGCTTCAGGGGTCTTGCGCCGTACAGCGGGTCATAACCGCCTTCGATGATCTTTGCCCTGGCCTCCTCCGTCAGGCGGATGGACAGCTGGCTGTCCTCAAGCCTCTTGTTCAGGGACTTCAGCAGGAGCTCCACGATGTGGCTGATGTTGTCCTTCGTCAAAGGCTTGAACATGATGATTTCATCCAGACGGTTCAGGAATTCCGGCCTGAAATGGGCTCTCAGCTCATTGTTCACCAGGTCGGCGGCTTCCTTGCTGATTTCTCCGTCGTCCTTCATGTCCTCCAGCAGATAGGAGGAACCCAGGTTCGACGTCATGATCAGGATGGTGTTCTTGAAGTCCACCGTCCGGCCCTGGGAATCGGTCACACGGCCGTCGTCCAGGATCTGGAGCAGTACGTTGAATACGTCCGGATGGGCCTTTTCGATCTCATCGAACAGTACCACGGAATAGGGTTTCCGCCGGACGGCCTCCGTCAGCTGGCCGCCTTCCTCGTAGCCCACATATCCGGGAGGCGCTCCGATAAGCCTGGATACGGAGAATTTCTCCATGTATTCACTCATATCGATACGCACCATATTGTTCTCGTCATCGAACAGCTTCTCCGCAAGGGCCTTGGCCAGCTCGGTTTTACCTACGCCGGTGGGTCCGAGGAACATGAAGGAACCGATGGGCTTGCCCGGGTCCTTTACGCCGGCCTTTGACCGGATAATGGCGTCCGCTACCTTGGTTACGGCTTCGTCCTGGCCGACCACCCGCTCATGGAGCTGGTCCTCCAGGTGCAGGATTTTCTCCCTCTCGCCCTGGGTCAGCTTTGCCACGGGGATACCGGTCCACCGGGAAATAATCCTGGCGATTTCCTCGTCGGTCACGCTTTCATGCACCAGGGTAAGATCCCTGCTCTTCACCGCTTCTTCCTCGTCTGCCAGTTCCTTCTGGAGTCTGGGCAACTCGCCGTACTGCAGCTCCGCAGCCCGGTTCAGGTCATATTTCTGCTGGGCGTCCTGAATCTGCAGGTTCACGTCCACGATCTGCTCCCTGAGCTTTGACAGGCGCTCCACGGAGGCCTTTTCATTTTCCCACTGAGCCTTCTTCGCCGCAAATTCTTCCTTCAGCTCCGCCAGCTCCTTCTTCAGGTCCTCCAGTCTTTCCATGGAAAGCCGATCGGTTTCCTTTTCCAGGGCGGTCTGCTCGATTTCCATCTGCATAATCTTCCGGTTCAGCTCGTCCAGCTCGGTGGGCATGGAATCCAGCTCGGTCTTGATGCTGGCACAGGCCTCATCCACCAGGTCGATGGCCTTATCCGGCAGGAACCGGTCGGAAATATACCGGTGGGAAAGGGTCGCCGCCGCCACGAGGGCGCCGTCGGTGATCTTCACGCCATGGTATTTCTCGTAATTGTCCTTGATGCCCCTTAAGATGGAAATGGTATCCTCCACCGTGGGCTCATCCACCAGCACGGTCTGGAAACGGCGCTCCAGGGCTTTGTCCTTTTCAATGTATTTCCGGTACTCGTCCAGGGTCGTGGCACCGATACAGTGGAGCTCGCCCCTGGCCAGCATGGGCTTCAGCATATTGCCGGCGTCCATGGCGCCCTCGGTCTTGCCCGCGCCGACGATCAGGTGCAGCTCATCGATAAAGAGGATAATCCGGCCCTCGGAGCTCTTCACCTCCTCAAGCACGGCCTTCAGCCTCTCCTCAAATTCGCCCCTGTATTTCGCACCGGCCACCAGCGCGCCCATATCCAGGGAAAAGATGGTTTTGTCCTTCAGTGCATCCGGCACGTCGCCGGCCACGATTCTCTGGGCCAGGCCTTCCACCACGGCGGTTTTGCCGACGCCGGGTTCGCCGATCAGCACGGGGTTGTTCTTGGTCTTCCTGGAAAGGATACGCACCACGTTCCGGATTTCCGCATCCCTGCCGATGACCGGATCCAGCTTCTGGTCCCTGGCCTTTTCCACCAGGTCGGAGCCGTATTTGTTCAGGGTGTCATAGGTGGCTTCGGGATTGTCCGTGGTCACCCGCTGGTTGCCCCTCACCGTGGACAGGGCCTGCAGGAAGCTCTCCGTGGTAATGCCGTACTCCCGGAAGAATTTCTTCATGGAGGGCGACGGCTTATGCAGCATGGAGAGGAACAGATGCTCCACGGAGACATAGTCGTCTCCCATGGCCTTGGCCTGGTCCTCAGCGGACACCAGAGCCTCGTTCAGGTACTGGCCGATGTAGGGCTTGCCGCCCTGCACCTTGGTCCTGCCGTTCAAGGCGCTTTCCAGGCCATTCTTGAAATATTCGGGCTGAATGCCCATTTTCTCGATCATTTTCAGAATCAGGGAATCGTCCTGGTTCACCAGGTTGTACAGGAGGTGCTCCTGCTCGATTTCCTGATTGCCGAATTCATAGGCGGTCTTCTCGAGATCCTGCACCGCCGCTATGGATTTCTGCGTAAATTTGCTTATATTCATTCAACTCACCTCTTTTGCGGGTAAAATCTTCTGTTTTAAGGAGTCTGTCTGCACGAAAATAACATTCCTCCTGTTTACATGATGCAGTATACCGCAAATTGTTAGCACTGTCAAGAGGTGAGTGCTAATTCTTGTAAAGTTACCTGCATTCTCCCGCGATAAATCCGAACACCACGCACTCCGCCAGGGCATTGCCCCCAAGACGGTTCTTTCCGTGGATGCCGCCGCAGCATTCCCCGGCGGCGTAAAGCCCCGGTATGGGCTGCCCCCGCCTGTCCAGCACCCGGGCGGAGGTATCAATCCTTAAGCCGCCCATGGTGAAATGCACCGTCGGCCACTGGGGAACGGCATAGTAAGGCCCCTTATCCAGCGCCTTCAATGTGGTGCCGCGCACCTTGCCGAAATCATCCGCCTGCTCTCCCGCCACGAAGGCATTGTGCCTGGCGACGGCTGTGCAGAGGGCTTCCGCCGGCACATGAATCGCCTCCGCCAGGCCCTCGAGCGTGTCTGCCGCGTACAGTCTCCTGCCCCTGGTGAATCGCTCCGTTTCGTCGGCCGTCAGTCCCAGGATATCCGCGATTTCCTGATTGAAAATCGCAAAGGTGGGCTTTTCGCAGGTCTGCACCTGGGCGTCGCTTACCGCATCCCGCCCAAGCAGTTCATTTACGAAGCGATCTCCTCTCTGGTTGACATAAATCATTCCGTAGCCCGGACCGGTGTAGGCATGAAAGCCCAGGGTATCGATGCCGCCGCTTTTCGGATCCCCGCAGGGGTACAGCTGGATGTATTCCATCCCCACCGTATCCGCGCCGAAGCTTTCGGCCAGGGTGAGCAGCTCTCCCGTCGCGCCCTTATGGTTGGAACAGCCGTATTTCTCGTTCAGCGCCGGACAGTATTTCTGCCGCAGGGCCGTATCCCGGGAAAAGCCGCCGGAGGCGAGAATCACCCCGTCCTTCGCCGCAAAACAGCTTTCCTGCCCGGAAGCCGCCGCCTTCACCCCGGCAATCCGCCCGTCCTGCAGAAGAAAATCCGTCACCCTCGTATTATTCCGAAAAGCCGCGCCTGCCCTTTCACAGGCCGCATGCACCCTGTCCATGATTTCCCGACCGGTGATGTCCGCCATGTAGGCCCGGTGCACCGAATGTCCGCCTATCTGGTTCAGGGCGTTCGTAAAGGTAACCCCGCAGGAAAGCAGCCAGTTCAGGCCCTCCGGCGCGCCCTTGGCCATGGTTTCAATCAATGCCATGTCCCCGATGCCGCCGCCCGCTTTAAAGGTATCCTCAGCGTGCAGCTGCCAGGAATCCGGCTCAAGGCCGAATTTCTCCCTGTACTTCAGGCTGGAGTCCGAAGCCGCGTAGCCGCCGCCGGCCAGGGCGGAATTTCCGCCGTAATAGGGCATTTTCTCAAGGACCAGAACCTTTTTCCCGGCCGCCGCCGCCCTGTACGCCGCCGCGCAGCCGGCAAGGCCGGAGCCGATGATGATAACGTCTGTAGAAATCTTATTTTCCATATTTCTTCTCCCTCACGCAAACATCTCCGTGGACAGGTAGCGGTCGCCGGTGTCCGGCAGCAGGACGACGATGGTCTTTCCTTCATTTTCCGGGCGTTTCGCAAGCCTTACCGCGGCAGCCAGGGCCGCGCCGGAGGAAATACCGTTAAGGATGCCCTCGGATTTTGCCAGAAGGCGGCCGTATTCGTAGGCCTCCTCCTCCGTCACGGTGAGGATTTCATCGTAAACGCCCGTATCCAGGGCTTGCGGCACGAAATTCGCACCGATGCCCTGCAGGCCGTGGCTGCCGGCGCGTCCTTCGGAAAGCAGGGGTGAGGACGCAGGCTCTACAGCCGCCACCTTCAGTCCGGGAATCTTCTCTTTGAGGTATTTTCCGGTGCCGGAAATGGTGCCGCCGGTGCCTACGCCGGCCACGAAGATATCCACCTGTCCCTCCGTATCCCGGAAAATCTCCGGCCCGGTGGTCTCGTAATGGGCTCTCGGATTGGCCGGGTTCTCAAACTGCCCGGCAATGATGCTGCCCGGCGTTTCCGCCGCAATCCGCTCTGCCTCGGCGATGCAGCCGGACATGCCCAGCTTGCCGTCGGAAAGCACCAGGTCCGCGCCGTAGGCCTTCATCAGCTGGATCCGCTCTTTGGACATGGTATCCGGCATGACAATCACCACATGGTATCCCCTGGCCGCGCCGACCGCCGCCAGGCCGATGCCCGTATTGCCGCTGGTGGGCTCGATAATGGTGCCGCCGGGCTGCAGCCGGCCTTCCTTTTCCGCAGCGTCGATCATGGAAACCGCAATCCTGTCCTTCGCGGAGCCCGCGGGATTTAAATATTCCAGCTTTGCCAGAAGCCGCGCGGAAAGCCCCAGCTTTTTCTCCAGCCGGGTAAGCTCCAAAAGCGGGGTATTCCCGATTAATTCCTCAACGGATTGATAGATTTTCGCCATGATTAATCTCCTTTCACAAAGGACAGTCCCTAAAAAAGACTTGCCATTTCTTTCTTTATGAGTTATAATTATAACCGTAATGAAAACGTGCGGGTTTTAAGGAGGTGACGCCTTTGACAAACTGAGCACCTGACTCCCCTTGTACCCATTTCCCGCCGGGTTCCCGGCAAACACCCGTAAAAAATGTGTTGACCTGTTTTGAATACCCGTATCCGCCGTTTTCTGCAAAAAAAAGCCTCCGGCCCTTTTCACGCGCATTACGGTAAATGCAATACCCGAAAAAGGCGAAGGCTTTGTACGCGCAGGCCCATCTTCTTTTCTCCGCTGTCATTTCCAACAGGGAACCGACCGCTCACCCAGGGAGGAAAGAAGGGGTCTGCTTTTCTTATTTCAGGGGCTATTGCACCGACCTTTATCAGTGTACAACAATCCCCGGTAAATTTAAAGTCCCGCGATATGTCTGATAACCTCCCCGGCGGCCAGAAGGCCTGCCGCGCCGGGCACGAAGGGCACGGAGCCGGGGGCGTGTCTGCCGCGGTCGTCCCCCAGGGTCCTTCCCTTCGGGTCCTCCCGGGAGTACACCACCTTCACATCGGTGAGTCCCCGTTTCTTCAGCTCCCGCCGCATGACCTTGGCCAGGGGGCAGACGGAGGTCTGACTGATGTCCGCCACTTCAAAGGCGGAGGCGTCCAGCTTGTTGCCGGTGCCCATGACGCTGATGACCGGAACACCGACCTTCTTCGCAGCTTCAATGATGGCCAGCTTGGCGGTCACCGTATCCACCGCGTCCACCACATAGTCAAAGGTGGAGAAATCAATCTCCCCCGCGGTCTCCGGCAGGAAGAAAAGCTCATGGGTGACGACGCTGCAGTCCGGATTGATGTCCAGAACGCGTCTTTTTGCTGCCTCTGTCTTCATCATCCCGATGGTGGAATGCAGGGCCAGAATCTGCCGGTTCAGGTTGGAAATGCTCACCGTATCGTTGTCGATAAGGTGCAGGCAGCCGATGCCCGCCCGGGCCAGGGCCTCGCAGACATAGCCGCCCACGCCGCCCAGTCCAAACACAGCCACCGTTGCCTTTTCCAGCTTTTCCACGCCCGCCTCCTCGAGAATCATGGACGTCCGGATAAACTGCTCCTTCATACCGGTTTCTTCCTGACCGTATGGCCGAAGGTGCCGATGAGCTTGCCCAGCTCGAAATATTCCCCGTGGCTGAAGGCAATCAGCCCGCATTTCTCCATCTCAAAGCGGCCCTTTTCGTCCAGGTATTTGCTGCTGACGTCCACCGCCAGCACCTCGGCCATAAAGAAATCATGGCTGCCAAGCCGCTCCATCTTCATGACCTTGCATTCGATATTTACCGGGCTTTCCGCAATCAGCGGCGCATAGACCTTCGAGGCTTCCATGGGGGTTAAACCGCAGGCCTCCCATTTATTAACGTCCCGGCCGGAGCGCACACCGCAGAAATCCGTGGCAAAGGCCAGCTCCTTGGTGGTCAGGTTGATGACAAATTCCCCGGATTCCCGGATCATCCGGCGGCTGTAGCGTTCCGGCCGGACGGAGATGTAGACAATGGCCGGATCCGAGCAGAGAATGCCGGTCCAGGCGATGGTGAGGATATTGGAATTGCCCGCCTTATCCGCGCAGCTGACCAGTACCGCCGGCAGCGGCGCGATCATGGTGCCCGGCTTCCAGACTTCCTTGCCTTCCCGTTTGATCTGTTCCATTTCTCTTTCCTCCCTATAAACCTACTGCCACCCGGTTAAGGATGGCAGTATCACATTTACACTTGTTCAGCATTTTTATAAATCCAGCAGACGCAGAACGGTCATCCAGCCCGGGTTGTGGAAGGCAACCTCGCAGACCTCCTTGCCGGTCTGGTCGCCGCCGATGCTTTCGTAGATGGAACCGTCGTCCCCGTGGGCGCCTACCATCCGGCCGTCACCGATGTAAATCTCCGTGTGGCCGTGGGTTCCCTGCAGGTCGGTCCTTCTGTACCAGAGGATATCTCCGGGCTGCAGGTTGTCCATGCCGGTGAAGGGCAGGACCTGCCAGCCGGCATTCTTCATGACGTTCACCATGGTGCCGGTATAGAAGGGGCCGGAGCCGATTCCGCCGTAACCGGAATGCACCAGGGCATAGAAGACGAAGGAGGAGCAGTCCGCATCGGGATTCAGGTATCTGCGAACCTGGGAATAGCCGATGCTCTCGTCCATACCCATGGCAATCGCCCGCTCCACGTAGGAAATCATGGTAAACTGGGTGCTCTCCAGGAAGTCCTCTCCGCTGAAGAGGTGCACGATATAGGTACCGTCCCCGGAATGCCTGCTGCCGGCCACGTCGAAATAGTAACCGCCGGCGCCGTCCGGAATGCCCTCATACCAGACCAGGTCATCCTGGCCCTTGTCCACCGTCCACACCGCGGCACGGACATTGCTCACGGAGGGATTGCTGTAGGAAACCCTGCGGACATTGGTACCCTCCGTACCGCTCACCACCGTGGAGGAGCTCATGGAGAAATACTGTCTGCCCGTGGCCATCTGGCATTCACAGCCATTGGCCAGCACCGCATTTGCCGCAATCTTGTACATGCCGGTGTGGTAACCGTGGTTTTCCGTATTGATATACGCCCGGAAGCTGCCGTCGTTCTGGGGATAGGCGGTATAGACGCCCCGGTCGGATTTGTCTTCATTGCACCAGATGTATACCTTCACGCCCTCCACGGGAATGGAGGAGCTTTCCGGTCTCACCACCACGTCGAAGCGGCCGTTCCTGGCATCCAGGTTGGTCACGGAAATCCGGCCCGTGGCGCTGCTGTTTACCACCAGGTCCGTGGACTCCTTCAGGAAAATGTACTCCCCGGAGGGCGTCACACCGTAGGCGTGGATATAATAGGTACCGGAACCGCCATGGTCCTTGACGTCAAGGTCCAGCACATAGCGGCTGCCCTGCTGGTTGGCGGTGTACCAGATCAAATCGTCCTGGGCATCGTTCTGGGACCAGACGGCAAAGCGCACCCGGGAGACATTCATGGAAGAAGGTACGTGGGTCAGGGTCACGGTATAGAAACGCTCGTCCACACCGTCGCTGACGGAAAGGGTCAGCTCGCCGCCGGCCTCCTCCACATCAAAATCCGTGCCGCAGGCAAAGCTCTCTGAGCCGTTCATCCGGGTCACATAGACGTGGCAATGATATTCGCCCGTGCTTGACGCGTGGCGGGTGAAATCGCTCTGCACCGTATAGGCGCCGTCCGCTGCCTTCGTTCCCTCATACCAGATGAGGTCGTCCTGGCCGTTCACCTCGCTCCAGACCGCAAAATCCACGGTCTTCACGTCGGGGAAGGCACCGTTGATGCCCTCTGCGGAAAGCACGAAGCCGCCGGCTTCATCCGCCTCGGCAATAACCCGCAGGGTTCCCGCGCCTTTATCCGCCTTGAACTCCGTATTGGCCACATATTCCATGCCGCCGTTTTTCATTTCCGCATAGACGTGGCAGATATATACGCCGGTCTCCGGCAGCTGGCTGGAAGCCAGCTCCAGCTTTCCGCCATTTGCGGAAGCATCCACGGCCACATTGTACCACTGCAGGTCATCCTGGCCGTTATTCTGGCTCCACACCGCAAACCGCAGCCTGCGGACATTGGTTTTCGCAGTCGTGCAGTTCAGCACATATTTGTTGTTCACCAGCTCCAGGACCACCTGGTCCTTCACCGGTTCGGGTTCAGCCTCTGCATAAAAGGCCAGGGCTGCCACAAATTCCGAGCTGCCGTCCGCCATTTCCGCGTAGACGTGGCAGAGATAGCTGCCGGACTCGGGAAGCTGCGCCTTGGTAAGGGTAATCTTTCCGGAAGAGGACGCAGCGTCAAAGGCCGCCTCGTACCACACCAGGTCATCCTGGCTGTTCGCCTCACTCCACAGGGCGAAATCCAAACTGCGGATGCCCTTCTTCGGGGAGGTGCAGGTCAGAGTAAAGGTATCCTTCACCGTCTGCAGCGTCACCTCGTTGGCGACGGGGTCCGGCACCACGGCCGGGTCTGCAAAGGTAACCACGCCGCCGATGACGCATTCCGCGCGCCCGTCGGCATAGACTACATAGATATGGACGTTGTAATCGCCCAGATGGTTCTGATGGTTGGCCAGGGTCATGCCCACAGTCCAGCGGTTCCCCGCGCCACCGTTCAGATCATACCAGTAAATATCGCTCTGGTCCCCGGCGCTCCACACCGCGGCTCTTACCCGGGAAACGCCCGTTTGCGCAATGCCGCCCACGGCAATGGTGCAGCTGCCTTTTTTGTTGCTGTGGTTTTCGAAGTTCAGGGAAACACCGCCGCTCACCGGTTGTGCGGGTGAGCTGACCTGCTTTTCCTGAATGTTAAAGGAAGCGGCGCCGACAAAATCATAGACGCTTCCGGCGATGCAGTAGACGTGGGCGAGATAGGTGCCCGTGCCGGAATGGTCGTTCCGGATATCCACGGTATAATGGTACCTTCCGTCACTGCCCATCTCCATATCTCTCCAGGTCAGATCGTCCTGGCCGTTCACGTCGCTCCAGACCGCCACCTGCAGGTCCGCGCCTGAAGGTTTGGTGTAATTCTCCACGGCAATGTCGATGTAATCGCCGTTCCCCTGCACGTCCGAAGCGGTGACCGCCGGCTGTCCGGAATAGACAAAGGTGGTGTCCGCCACATAGGTGGGTACGTCATGGATGTCGTAGGTATAGGCATGAATGTAATACAGACCTTTGTAGTTCCCGTGCTTTGCCATGCTGACCGTGCAGGCAAAATTCGCGTCCGCCCGGTACCAGTCCAGATCGTCCTGACCGTTCACGTCCGTCCAGACGGCAAACCAGAGTTCGTCCGTGGGATCTTCATAGTAGAAATTCGAAGTGGTGATCCGGATATTTCCGTCTCCTCCGTATACTGCGGAAACAGAAACATTCGGCGGCGTTGCAAAGACCGCTGTCCCGAAGGCCAGAACAGCCGCAAGCACCAGCGCCGTTATCAGTTTAATTTTTCTGATCAATGCTAAAACCCCCTTTGGATCTTAAGTTGTTTTAAGTCTCCATCGTAACGGTATTGTAATATTTTACACCATGACAAAGAAAAATACAAGTCTTATGTAAACATCCCCGGTTTTTAGCATAAAATCCTTACCAGAACAGACAAATTGGGGGGAGATAATAAATAATATAGAAGGGAAATCATGATGCTTTGCGGCGGAATCAACACGGTTGAACCGGCCGTATTTGAGTAAACCGTGAAAAAATACCACAGTGGAGAAGACCAATGAGGGGAAAACGCTGGGTCCACAAGACCAGCGTTTTGCCGAGCATCCGGGGTTTTGATCAACAAAACGCCGGATGTTCGAGGTAGTACCCGAAATTGGGCTTTAAACACTGTGGTATATTTTTTCTGGTGCGACGAAACACGGCCCGTTCAACCGGTTTATTCAGCCGGAATAAGAATGATTCTATTTTATCTTTCTTTATCAGCTTACTCCACGATCGCTCCGATCTTCCGCAGCTCCACCAGGACCTTGTCCACGTCCCGGGAGATTATCTCCTCGGTGGCATCATATTTTTCCAGCATGGCCGCCACGATTTTCTCCTTCGTGGTTTCTTCCTTTAAGAGATCGACAATATCCCCCATGGTTTTATTGCCCTTCACCAGGCCGGAAAAGCCCGCATTGCCGGTAGGCACCAGAAGATGATCACCGTCCTTGTTGTACGTAATAAAATCAGGATTTAACTTCATATGGTCTCCTCTTTTTATAATTTAATATAGTTGCAATTATCGGTCTTGTGTTCGAGATAAGCCACAAAAGCAGAAAATAACCACCCTTAGCTTGAGACGCGAGGCGGTTATTCTGACTTAGCAACAGGCAAGGGGCATCCGCGCCTGTTTTTTATAAGTCTATTATAACTGCTTTGTTTGCTTTTTCAAGTATATTTAACGTTTATTATATGCTTCACTTCCGTTATCACTTCACCGCATCCCCGCATAGGAGACGGCCGCAGCCTCCGGATCCATGTTGCAGCCCAGAAGGTACAGGCCGCAGGCTTCGGTAAGGCCGTCGATAAGCCGCAGGGTTTCAGCAAGGGCCGCAGGGTCGGAAGGCCGGTAGGTCTGCTGCAGGAGCATGGGCAGGGCCTCCTTCGCTGTCACCCTTTCGATATGATTCGTTTCCGCCCGGGTGAGGATGCAGACTGCTTTAAGCGGTACCGACGTGTTCGTGCTCAGGCGGTGCTTGCCGTCCCAGGGCGTACCGAATACCGTCGCGTGACCGTCCCTTATCTTCACCAGGGGCTTGTCATCGTTCACCATCATCGTCCGGGAACCGAACAACTCCCGCCACAGCCGGGTATGGGTGCTTTTCCCCGTGCCGCTTTTCGCGATGAACAGATAGGCTTCCCCGTCCACGGCAACGGCGGAGCCGTGCATGAGCATGATGTCATGGAAGGGCATCTTTTCCGCGATTTTCCGGTAGACGGCCAGTTCCTCCAGGTAGCCTTCGGAAAAATTCCGCACCGAGACGCCCTCCAGCCTGTCGGTCTCCGCGGACCGCTCCCTTTCAAAGGCAATATCCTCTTCTGTGGTCTGCACCGAAAATACAGGCGGCTCACTGCAGGCATAGTCCCGGCACAGCTCCTGCACCCGGCCGTGCACCGAGGTTATCTCCAGGGGAAGCTCCCCCAGACGGTACGTGCCAGTCATCATCCCTTCATCCTTCCTTCCCGGCTGTCCCGCTCCTCTTCGGCAACGCCCTCCTCACTGAAACGGTACACCCTGTCGCAGATGGCCAGGGCGGCCTTCCTATGGGTAATGACGATAACGGTCCGGTCTGTCATTTTCTGCAGGTTGACCAGGAGCCGGCTTTCGGTCTCCGCATCCAGCGCGCTGGTCACCTCATCCAGCAGCAGCACCGGGCTTTCGGAAAATACAGCCCGGGCGATGGCCAGCCGCTGCATCTGTCCCTCGGAAAGTCCGGTTCCCCGCTCCCCGAGCAGGGTATCGACGCCTTTTTCCAGCCTGTCGACAAATTCCTTCGCGCAGGCAATGGTCAGGGCCCGGTTCAGCCTTTCCTCATCCTTCGCTGCTGCCGGATCCGAAAGGGCGACCGCCTCCCGGATGGTTCCGCTCATCAGGTGGTTGCCCTGGGGCACATAGGCGAACAGCCGGCGCATTTTCCCGGTAAGAGGCTTTTTATTGCCCGAAGCGTCCTTCCAGTACCGCACGCCCTCCTCCGGTTCATACACACACATCAGGAGCTTGAGCGTCGTGGATTTGCCGCAGCCCGAGGGTCCGGCAAAGGCGGTATAGCTTCCCTTCGGGATTTCCAGGCTGAGGTTTTTAATAACCTCCGGCAGATCCTCCGGTGCATTTTCCCCCGCAGGGGGCTTGTAGGCAAAGGAGGCGCCCTCCAGGCCGAAGGACGACAGCTCTTCGTCGTAAAAATCCCTGGCCGCATCAAGGTCCGCCGCCGTATCCTCGTCGGCGTCAAAGCCCTCCGCCTCCATCAGACGTTCTGCGCTGGCGCACATGGCGTAGTACCGGGGCAGGTACCCGGTGATGTTGGCAAAGGGTGTCTGAATCTGGGAAATCAGCTGGGTCACCGCCGTCAGGGTGCCGAAGGTCACGGTTCCCTTTAAAATACCGTAGCCGCACCAGAACACGCCCAGGAGATACATGCCGTTCATAATGCCCCCGAAGCCAATGTTGCACAAATTTGAGAAGCGGTTTTTGTGCATTCTGGCTGCCTGGTGGGCGGTCAGCTTCTCATCCAGGGCCTTTTCGGTCTGTTTTTCCGCCGCAAAGGATTTCAGCATCAGCAGGCTTCCGATCCGCTCCGTGAGGAAAATCCGCAGGGCGCCGTCCGCCTCCTGCACCTTTTTGTGCAGCCGTTTGATGGTCTTCCTGAAAATCGTGCTGAACAGGAGAAGCGCTGCGCCGCAGGGCAGGAGCACCGCCGCGAACCGGGGCTCCAGGAGAATAATCATCACCACGGCGCCCACCAGCTTCACCGCCATGCTTAAGATACCCGGCAGGATGTCCACGTAGCCGTTGGCCACCACCACCGTATCGCTGGTCAGGCGGTTCATCCATTCCCCGGAATGCACGGTGCTCACCTGCCGGTAGCTGCTGTGCAGCAGTGCCCCGGCAAGCCTGCTTTTAAGAAGGTTCTCAAAAACCGACCGGGAAAGCTCGGTAAACCACCGGATCACGGCCCGCAGGGCGATCTGGGCAGCCACCAGGAGAACCAGGCCCAGGACAGCCCGGGTAAAGCCCGGCGGATCCTGCGCCACGGCTGCATCCACCACGCCCCGCAGGAACAGGGCGTACAGTACGCTGGAGAACCCGTTGGCCGCCTGCAGCACCGCCAGGATCAGAATATATGCTTTTTTCTTCCCCGGAACGGCAAAGAGCCATTTCTCCGCGCTGTTTTTCATCCGGAATCCGTCTGTCCTTTCCTTTTGATTCGTTTAAGTATACCCCATTTTATGCAGGCAGGCAAGCATCGGGCCAAGCTGCGGCAGCAAAAAAGGCACAGCCGCTTTGGCTGTGCCTTTTCTGTTCTATTTATGTTCTTCCCGCAGGATTTGCCTGTCAGCCTTCGATCATGATGGTCTTTTTCTCCGGAAGCTTTTCTTCTTCCTTCTTCGGAACGGTCAGGGTCAGCACACCGTCCTCGTATTTCGCCTTGATGTCCTCCTCCGTGAGATTCTCGCCCACATAGAAGCTTCTCTCCATGGCGCCGGCATAACGCTCCTGACGAATCAGGGTTCCCTTGTCATCCTTCTCGTCCTTGTCCAGGCCCTTCGCCGCCGTGACGGTCAGGTAACCTTCGTTCAGGGCCACCTGTATTTCGTCCTTCTTGAAGCCGGGCAGGTCAATGACGACCTCATAGCCGCCCTCATGCTCACGCACATCTGTCTTCATCACGTGGGAAGCATGCTTTCCGTAAAGTGCATGGTCAATGTCTTCCAAATCGTGGAACCTCGGAAAATCCATCCAGTCATCCAGTAATCTTTCACCAAAAATACTAGGCATCAACATAATTCATTCCTCCTTTTCATAAAGCATTACGTCTGTAATTCTATGAGCAGGGGAAGGAGTGTTTGGATTCTGCCTTGGGAATCTTCTCTTTTCCTTTGTTCGACTACGTTATAGCACGTATTGTTAGCACTGTCAAGAGGTGAGTGCTAATTTTTTTAAATTTTTTTCCTCTTCTCTCCCACGACCCGTTTTTTCCGGAAAAAGCATCGCTGCCGCCCTGTTTTTCCTTGTTAAAAAAAGGGAAATAGGGTATAGTTTACCGGAAGTTGTATTTTTCAGTTTTATATATGGAAGGATTTCATGCAATGAGCAGATTTGAAGCGCAGTACAGAGCCAAATGCGGAACCGTAGACGATATGCTGGCCATGATTCAGGACAATGACATCCTGGTGACCAGCGGGGAATTTTCCGAGCCGGCGCTGTTTTACAATAATTACCACAAAATCGCCGCCCTGCGGAACAATGTGGAAATCTTCAAGGGCAAAAAGGGCTCCGGCCACATGTATCCATTCATGGAGATGGACGGCCTCGCCGGCCACGTGATGATGGTGGCCCATATGTTCGATTCCTCCTTCCGGGAATGCCTGAACAAGGGCATCGCCACCCATCTGCCCGGCAACCTCCACGACACCATTGAGCGGTATACCCAGGCCCATCCGGTGATTAATAAATTCATCGCCATGACCACGGGCATGGATGAGGACGGCTTCTTTACCGTGTCCGGCTGCGGCATGTACGAGGAAGGCGCCTATAACCACGCGGAAAAAATCATCCTCGAGGTCAATAAAAACCAGCCGGTTTTCCCCGGCTGCCTGAAAATCCCGCTGGAGAAGGTGGACCTTATCGTAGAGGTGGACACCCCTGCGACCATCTACAACGTGCGCTCCGTCCCCTCGGAAACCGACCTGCAGATCGGTGCCCTGGCCGCGGACTTCATCCATGACGGAGACTGCATCCAGTTAGGCATCGGCGGCATGCCCGACGCCGTGGGCAATTCCTTCTTCGATAAGAAGGATTTAGGCCTGCACACCGAGCTTTTCACCCCCATCATGGGTGACCTGATAAAGGCCGGGGTCATCAACGGTGCGCGCAAAACCATCGACAGAGGAAAACATGTGGGCAATTTCGTGCTGGGTGACCAGCAGCTCTACGATATCCTGACCTCCGACCCGAATGTGCTCTTCCGTCAGGCCTCCTACACCAACGATCCCACGGTCATTGCGCAGATAGACAACTTTGTCTCCATCAACACCGCCATGGAAATCGACCTGACGGGCCAGATCTGCTCGGAAAGCATCGGTCCCGTGCAGTATTCCGGCACCGGCGGCGCCTTTGACTTTGCCTTCGGCGCCCAGCATTCCAAGGGCGGCCGGGGCATCATCGCCATTTCCTCCACGGCGAAGAAGGGTACGATTTCCAAGATCAAGCCCACCCTCACCCCGGGGAGCGTGGTGTCCATCACCCGGAACGTGGCGGACATCATCATTACCGAATTCGGCGTGGCCTACATGCGGGGCCGTTCCGTCGCCGAGCGGGCGAAGCAGCTGATAGCCATCGCCCATCCGGACCACCGGGATGCGCTGACCTACGAAGCGAAGAAGCTTCACTATATTCTGTAGGATGGGCGAGGTATTTGAACGGCGGGAGGCGAAATTCATCCTCACCCGGGGCCAGCACCTGAAGCTTGAGGAGAAGCTGATGCCCCATCTGTCCGCTGAAGACTATAGCCGGTATACCATCTGCAATATTTTCTACGATACCCCGGATTTTCACCTGATCCGGACCTCCATCGAGCGGCCGCCCTTCAAGCAGAAGCTGCGGCTGCGCAGCTATTTTTCCGGCGGGAAGCAGACCGATTCCTACCTGGAGCTGAAGAAAAAGCTGGATCACATCGTCTACAAACGAAGGGTTTCCGTGGAAAATACCGTTGATCCCGCGTCTCTTCCGGCTATCCTTGACAGCTGTCCCGAGGACCAGACCTTAAGGGAGCTGAAGGCCTTCGTGAACCGGTATCCTTCTCTGGCCCCGGTCCTGTTTTTAAGCTGCAACCGCACCGCCTACGTGGGAAAGGATAACCCGGACCTGCGGATCACCTTCGACAGCAACATCCGCTGGCGCAGCACACAGCTGGATTTTGTCTCCGGTACCGCCGGAACGCTCCTGCTGCCCCCGGGGCACTGCCTTCTGGAAATCAAAACCGACCACAGCATACCCCTGTGGCTGTGCCGGATCCTGGACAGCTGCGTTATCCGCAAGACCACCTTTTCCAAGGTCGGCCGGGCCTACACCCAGATGCTGCAGCAGCAGAACCGGACAGGCGCCTGACCCTTACTGAAATCCGGTTTTCAGCTTTATTTTCATCAAAAATAATACGAAAGAAAAGGGAAATCGTATGAATACTCTGCTTTCCGGTCTTTTCACCTCCACGAATCTGACCATGGCATCCTTTTTTATCTGCCTGATTATCGCGCTGCTGCTCGGCGCGCTGATTTCCGCAGTACACACCTTCTGCGAGGACTCCTCCAGAGGCTTCAACATCACCCTGGCCCTGATTCCGCCCATCGTCAGCGTCATCATCATGATGGTCAGCGGCTCCTTAGGCGCAGGCATTGCCATCGCCGGCGCCTTCACCCTCATCCGCTTCCGTTCCGCACCGGGAACGGCCACGGAGATCTGCTCCGTATTTCTGGCTATGGCCTCCGGCCTGGCCTGCGGCATGGGCTATCCGGGCTTCGGCATTCTCTTCGCCATCGTTCTCTGCGTGGTGACGGTCCTTTATCACAAAACCGGCTTCGGCCGCAAAAAGGAAGGCCCGATGAAACGGGTCCTGAACATCACCGTTCCGGAGGATTCCGCCTTTACG
>CADBNF010000013.1 GCA_902796005.1 uncultured Lachnospiraceae bacterium
GAAAAGCCCGATAAGCAGCGCGGACAATGCCTGGGTTACCGTGGTGGCGATGGCCACACCGGCCACCCCCAAGGGGAACACCAGGATAAACAGGGCATCAAAACCCACGTTCAGGATGCCGCAGATGACCAGCACGGTAAAGGGCGTGGAGGAGTCTCCCTCCGCCCGGAAGCTTCCCGTAACCATGTTGTAGAACACCAGCATGGGGAGGCTTATCAGGTAAATCCGGATGTAGGTCACCGCCTGGGGCAGCACCGTCGTCGGCGTATTTAAAAGCTGCAGGATATTCGGCGCAAAAAGCTCGCCCAAGAGAAGGAGCAGCAGGCCGCCGATAAGGCCGAAGGCCACGGAGGTATGCAGGGCTTTTCTTCCCAGGTCCTCCCTGCCGGAACCCAGGGCCCGGGAGGCCACCACCGTCGTACCGACGGAAATACCGGTAAACAGTCCGATGGTGATGTTGATAAGTGTCGAGGAAGCGCCCACCGCCGCAGCGGCGGTTTTGTCCATGACATTGCCCACAAAGATGAAATCCACCGTATTGTACAGCTGCTGGAATACGCTTCCGCCGATCATCGGCAGGATAAAACGAACCAGAGGGCCGAAAATCGGCCCTTTGGTCATGTCAATTGCTTTCGATTGTTTTGCCATAGCAGATATTTCTGTCCTTACAGGTTCTTCACGAACAGGCAGCGGATGGCGTTGAGCACCGCCAGGATCATGACGCCCACGTCGGCGATGATGGCAATCCACATATTTGCAATGCCGAAGGCCGCCAGAACCAGGCAGAGGATCTTGATGCCCAGGGCAAAGGTGATGTTCTGCTTGACGATCCGCAGGCATTTGCGGGAAATCTTGATGGCCTTGGCGATCTTTAAGGGGTCGTCATCCATCAGGACAACGTCCGCCGCTTCAATGGCCGCATCGGAGCCGAGGGCGCCCATGGCAATGCCGATGTCCGCCCGGGAAAGCACCGGGGCGTCGTTGATGCCGTCGCCCACAAAGGCCAGCTTCTTTTTATCCGCGCATTCCTTCAGCAGCTCTTCCACCGCATCCACCTTGTCGGCGGGCAGAAGCTCTGCCCGGAAGTCGGTCAGCCCGACCTCTGCCGCCACCTTTTCCGCCACAGCCCTGGCATCGCCGGTAAGCATGACGGTTTTCTCCACGCCGGCTTTTTTCAGCTCCTGCATGGCTTCTTTGGAGGTGGGCTTCAATTCATCGGAAATAACGATGTGGCCGGCGTATACATTGTCCAGCGCCACATGAATGATGGTGCCGGTATGGTGGCAGGGAATTGCCTCGACGCCGATCTTCGTCATCAGCTTTTCATTGCCGATGGCCACTTCCATGTCATCCACCTTTGCGATAATGCCGTGGCCGCTGATTTCCTGTACGTCGGAAACCCGGGAGCGGTCCACGTCTTTGGCATAGGCGTTGATAAGGCTCTGGCTGATGGGGTGCGAGGAATGGCATTCCGCCAGCGCCGCATATTCCAGGAGCTTTTTCTCATCCACCGGGTTATGATGGATGGCCGTAACCTCGAAATTGCCCTTGGTAATGGTACCGGTCTTGTCAAAGGCCACCACCCGGACCTCAGAGAGGGTTTCCAGGTAATTGGAGCCCTTGACCAGCACGCCCTCCCGGCTGGCACCGCCGAGCCCTGCAAAGAAGCTTAAGGGGATACTGATGACCACCGCGCAGGGGCAGCTGATAACCAGGAAGGTACAGGCACGCATGATCCAGTCACGCCAGAGCATGCCGACGGATTCGTAGCCGCCGATATGGGCCAGCATGCAGATAAGGGGCGGCACGATGGCCAGGGCCAGGGCGATATAGCAGACAATCGGCGTATACACCCGGGCAAATTTGGAGATAAAGTTCTCGGATTTGGATTTGCGGGAGGCGGCATTTTCCACCAGCTCCAGGATCTTGGAGGCTGTGGATTCGTCGAATTCCGCGGTGGTGCGCACCTTAAGCACGCCGGTCATGTTGATGCTGCCGGAAAGCACCTCACTGCCCTCGGCCACGTCCACGGGCTTGGACTCACCGGTTAAGGCGCTGGTATTCAGCGCGGAATGACCCTCGATGATAACGCCGTCAATGGGCACCTTTTCGCCGGGCTTCACCACGATGATGCTGCCGGCCTCCACCTCGTCCGGGTCCACCTGCTCCAGCTCGCCGTCCACCTCGATGTTGGCGTAATCGGGCCGGATATCCATCAGATCGGAAATATTCCGGCGGCTTTTGCCCACGGCATAGCTCTGAAACAGCTCGCCAACCTGGTACAGCAGCATAACCGCCACACCTTCGCCGTATTCCCCGAGGACAATCGCGCCTACGGTGGCAATGGTCATCAGGAAATTCTCGTCAAACACCTGCCTGTTCAGGATACCCTTTCCGGCTTTTCGCAGGATGTCGAAGCCGACCAGAAGGTAGGGCACCAGGAACAGGATAATCAGGGCTGGAAGCGGCATATTCACTTTCCAGATTCCCTCGGAAATCAGAAACAGGGGAACCCAGAGAATGGCCGCGATGATAATACGAATCAGCAGATTTTTCTGTTTTTTATTCATATTTTCTCCGATTCAGTTAGTTATAGTTAATTGATTAAAAAGAAAAAAGGGGCGGACAGCCAGTCCGCCGCCCCTTTTATGCAGGTATCAGAGATAAATCTCGCAGTCGTCCTCAACCTTTTTGCAGTTGTCGCGGACGTTCTTCATAACGGTATCCACATCGGCGCCGTCCTCGAACTCCACCTTCATCTTCAGGGTCATATAGCTGACCACAGCGTCCTTTACGCCCTCGGTCTTCTTCGCAGCTACTTCCATCTTTTCCGCGCAGGCTGCGCAGTCCACGTCAATCTTGTATGATTTCTTCATATTAAAATCCTCTCTTGTTTATCATTTCTGTTCGCCCGGGCTTACCGGACACTGTATTATGCCACACTCGGGGCTTTTTCGCAAGCCCCCCTCCCCTATCGGAATCTTCTTTCGATGGCATCCTTGAAGGTATAGGCCTCCGTCAGGGTTTTCAGCTCGGCCATCTTTGCCTCAGGGTTGAAGGCCTTGATGACCCTCTGCAGATCCGTGATGTCATAGGCATTGATGGTGATGCTCCGGGCCAGCACGTATTTCTCATCGAAATCCTCATCGCTGTCGCTGGTCCAGAAGCCCTGGGTCAGGTGAAAGGCCTTTCCGGCAATCCGGAAATCCTCTGCATAACCCGTAAGGGCATTGTACATGGCCGCAAAGGACGGCCCGATGATGGAGCTGTATTTGCCCACCAGGTATTCCAGCTGGCCGTTGGCGAAAAGCAGGCGGTTGGTCTCGCTGTAGCAGTCCACCACGCCGAGCCGGGAGCCTTTGAGCGCATCCGCCAGCCGGGAAATGGGCAGCACGGAAAGAACGGTCTGGTACTGATCCTCTTCATATTCCGTCCTTGCCTGCTCATAATACTCATCGAAATCGATGTATCCGGGGCAGATGCAGACATGCAGGTCGCCCGCATCCACATGCAGCGGTGTTTCTGTCTTTGCCAGCTCCTCGGTTGTACGGTCAAATTCCACGCCGTAGGCGTTTTTCAGGGTGTCCAGGATACCCTCTGTCCGCAGCAGGTGCATCTCATTGCCCAAAGGCGCGCCGCCGCTTAGGATAAAGTACTCATTGCCCGTCTTTTCCGTCATGAAATAATTCGCCATGTCCGAGCCGGCCTTGTATTCGATAAAGGAGCCGGGGCCCACCACGCCGAGGAAATAGGGATTGTCCTCCGCCGCGGCAAACTGTTCATTGCTGACGGTGCCGGAAGCCAGCATATAATAGATGCCTTTTTCCGCGCACAGGTCGGTTTCCGCCTTCAGATCGTAGGTGTTGAAGGACATGATGCCCTCCGCGCCGGCGTCTGCGGCATTTTCAATGAAAGCCATCTCCTCCTCCGCCGACAGGATGCTGTCGGAGTAAATGAACTCCACATTGAACTCCGGCGCAATATATTCCTGCAGGTAGGTGCGGAAGGCCGCCACCTCATCATCGGAATAGTTGTACACCAGCACCGCAATGGTATGCTTCGTATCCCTGGGATCCTCCGCAGGCTGCAGCTCCGTCTCTGAAGAAATCTGCGCAGCTTCGGAAACCGGATCCGCAGCTTCCCTGTCGGGGCCGCTGCCTGAACCGGAAGAACCGCAGGCAGCAAGGCCCGTGACCAGAAGGGCAGAAAGGAAAAACAGCAGAAGCTTTTTCTTCATTCTTTCTCCTTTACTCGTACAGGTGGCAGGAGACCTCGTGGTCCTCTCCCACCTTCTTCAGTGTCGGATGAACCTGCCGGCAGATGTCCATGCAGCGGTCGCACCGGTCACAGAAGGGACAGCCCGGGGGCACGTCCAGGGGACTGGGCGCTTCGCTTTCGATGCTTTCGATCTTCTTGCTGAAGTCCATCTTGATGTCGAAGACCGAGCCCAGCAGGGCCTGGGTATAGGGATGCATGCCCTTGTCGATATCCTCGCCGGGAAGCACCTCCACAATATTGCCCAGGTACATGACCGCGATCTGATGGGCAAAGGACTGCACCAGGCCGATATCGTGGCAGATAAAGCCGATGGTGATGTTCTTCTCCCGCTGCAGCTTCGTGATGAGCTCGATGATGGTCTTCTGCACGGACACGTCCAGGGCACTGGTGGCCTCGTCCATGACGATGATTTCCGGCTCCAGGGCGATGGCTCTCGCAATACCCACCCTCTGGCGCTGGCCGCCGGACATGTTTTGCATGTACCGGTCCGCAAAGTCGCCGTGCAGCTCCACCATTTCCAGCAGTCTCCTGGCGGTGGCGTCCTTCTCGGAGGGCCTGATCCGCTTGAAATTCAGCAGCGGTTCGCAGACCACGTCCCGGATCTTCATCTTCGGATTGAAGGACTGGGCCGGGTCCTGGAATACCATCTGGATGTTCTGCCGGTTCAGCCGCAGCTTCTCACCTTTCAGCTTCATAATATCCTTGCCATGGTAGAGAATTTCTCCCGAGGTTGGCTTGTCCAGGGATACCAAAAACCGCATGAAGGTGGATTTGCCGCAGCCGGACTCACCCACCAGTCCCAGGGTTTTTCCCTTGTAGAATTTCAGGTTGATGTCGTTGTTGGCCACCAGCTTTCTGCCGCCGGCGGCGTCGAATATTCTGGATACATGCCTGGCTTCCAGGATTACGTCTTTTTCGTCAAACATAGCGCGTTCCTCCTATGGACGGTACCGCGTCCAGAAGCTTCTTCGTGTATGCGTTGCCCGACTCGTGCAGGATATAATCCCGGCTGCCCTGGTCCTCGATGCGGCCGTCCTTCATCACGATGATGTAGTCGGACATGTAGCAGGCCACGCCCAGGTTGTGGGTGACCACAACGATGGCCGTACCGTACTGCTCCCGAAGCTCCATCATCTGCCGGACAATCTGGGCCTGGGTGGTTACATCCAGGGCGGAGGTGGGCTCGTCCGCCAGCAGAAGCTTCGGCGCGTAGGTCATGCCCATGGCGATACCCACCCTCTGGCGCATGCCGCCGGAGAGCTGGAAGGGGTAGCTCTTCATCACGTTGCCGCCGTCGGGCAGACGCATCCGCTCCAGCATTTCGATGCCTTTTTTCGTTGCCTCCGCCTTGGAGATGTTCTCATGGGTGCGGATATACTCCACAAAGGCATTGCCCACCCTTCTGGTGGGGTTCATCATGGCGCCGGAATCCTGGAAAATCATAGACATGCCCCTGCCCCGGAGCTTGCGCCATTTTTCCTTCGAAAAACCCAGCACCGATTCTCCCTCAAAGAGAATATCGCCGGCCGTAACCTTTCCGCCGCCGGGCAGCAGGCCGAAGGCGGCGCGGATAACCGTGGTTTTGCCGCTGCCGGATTCCCCGACCAGGGAAATAATCTGCCCTTCGTTCATTTTCATGGAGAAATCCGTTACCGTAGGCCGGTTTCCGTAGGAGATCGTGATATTATCTATTTCCAGTAATGCCATCTTTACGCCTCCTACTCTTCATTTCTGGGGTCCAGGATATCCCGCAGGCCATCACCCAGCATATTGAAGATAATAACGGTTATCAGTATCGCAAGGCCCGGGAAAATCATCAGCCAGGGCGCCGTCCGCATGTAGGATCGTCCCTCGGAAAGCATCAGGCCCCATTCCGCCGCAGGCGAAACCGCGCCGAAGCCCAGGAAGGACAGGCCCGCCAGCTCCAGCATCAGGCCGCCGATGTCGGTGGCTGCCGTGATGATGAGGGTAGGCAGTACATTGGGCAGCATGTACCGGGTCAGCATGTAGGGCGTTTTGGAGCCCGTGACGATGGCTGCCGATACATAGTCCCGGTCCCGGATTTTCAGTACCAGCGATCGGGCCAGCCTTGCGTATTTCGGCCAGGTCACCAGGGCGATGGCCAGAATCGCATTTTTAATGGAGGCGCCGAGTATGCCCGCCACCGCCATGGCCAGGACCAGGCCCGGAAAGGAGACGAACATATCCGCGATACGCATGATAACCGCATCCACCGCGCCGCGGAAATACCCGGAAATAATGCCTAAAAGCATGCCGATGGCAAAGGATAAGCCCACGACCGCAAAGGCGGACACCAGGGAAATGCGGGATCCATAGATGACCCGGGTAAAGATATCCCGGCCCATCTTGTCCGTGCCGAACCAGTGATCGGCGGAGGGCGGAAGGACCGCGTCCTTCATGCTGCCCTTGATCGGGTCAACGCCCCGGGTAATCACCGGCGCGAAGATGGCCATCAGGATCAGCAGGATGGCGAGAATCAAAAATATGGTAAACACCTTGTGCTGAAGGAAAAAATTCTTTTTCTTTGTCGTCATGGCGTCACCTCTTCAGTCTCATCCGGGGATCCACGAAATTGTAGGAAATATCCACAATCAGGTTGATCACCATATAAATCAGCGCTACCCAGAGCACATAGGCCTGGATAAGGTTGTAATCACTGGAAGTAATGGCGGAAACGGCAAGGCTTCCCATGCCCGGGTAGGAGAAGATAACCTCCACCACGGAGGTGCCGCCCAGAAGGGATCCCACGGAAAGGCCCAGCATGGTAATCAGGGGCAGCAGGGAGTTGGGGAACACGTTCCGCCAGAGTATTTTCCGCTCTTTGATGCCCCGGGCCCTGGCGCCAACCACATAATCCTGTCCCAGCTCCTCAAGGATGGCCGTACGCACCTGCCGGGTATACTTTGAGGCCATGGCAATGGCCAGGGTTACGGCAGGCAGTACCATATCCCGGAAGGTTCCCGAGGAGCTGATAACCGGAAAGATGGTGAATTTCACGCAGAAGACCAGCATCAGCAGCAGGCCAACCCAGAAGTTGGGAATGGAGCAGCCGACGAAGGTAAAGCCCCGGACGATGTAGTCAATGGGTTTGTCCTTGTATACGGCGGAAAGCATGCCTAAGGGGATGGATACCGCCAGCATCAGGATCATGGCGAAAATGGTCAGCTTCAGGGTCGGCCACAGCCGGGCCAGGAGCAGGCCCACCACCGGTTTGTTCATGGTGAAGGAAAGGCCGAAATCCCCGTGCAGGGCATTGCCTATCCAGCGGAAATACTGGGTCCAGAAGGGCAGATTGTAGCCCATCTGTTCTCTCAGCGCCGCCACCGCCGATTCCGTGGGCATGACGCCTGAGGAAACCAGCATGATCTGCGCCGGGTCGCCCGGCGACAGGTAGGTCAACAGGAAGGTCAGAAAGCTGATGCCGAACAGCACAATCACGATCTGCACAATCCGCATAATGATTTTTTTCTTAGTCACAGATCTGTCCCTCTCTTTTATCAGACAGAAAGATTATTCAGAAAATGCCAAAAGGAAACGCCGTATTTTACGGCGTTTCCTCATAAAAACCACCGGTTCAGTCTTACTCGGCCGGAACAATCTCCGTGGTCAGCCAGTAGTAGTCAGCGGTATGAATCTTCGCAAAGCCTACCTTGGACTTGTTGTAGATCATGGAGCTGTTGTAATAACCGTCGATGATGGCTACAGCGTCGTCAACAAGGATCTGCTGCATTTCCTGCATGATCTGCGCTCTCTCGGCGATATCCGTGGAAGCCTTGTAATCTTCGTACAGCTTGTCATATTCTTCATTGACATAACCGCAGTAGTTGGCCTCGGCCTTGCTGTACCAGTTGGCCATGTACTCGGTGGGATCACCGGTACCCACGGTCGTCCAGTTGTTGTTGTTAAGGTCATAGTCGAAGGCAACCAGCTTGCTCCACTGATCCTGGGAGGAACCGTAGTCTGCGGTAACCTTGATGCCGACCTCAGCCAGATACTGGGCAAAGGCATCGGAGAAATCGTTCAGAAGACGGTTCTCGTAGGAAACGCACTTCAGGTCGATCATCTTGCCGTCCAGTTCTCTCCAGCCGTCGCCGTCGGTATCCTTGATGCCGTTCTCCTCCAGCAGCGCGATGGCAGCGTCGGGATCATAGGCATAGGGGTTCTTCAGGTTTTCGTAGCCGTAGGACAGGGTGGAGGGCAGTACGGAGAAGCCTGCGGTATACAGGCCGCCGATGGTGTTGGAGGCGCAGATGGTGTCATAATCGATGGCCATCAGGATAGCCTGACGAAGAACGTCGTTGCCCAGAACGCCCTTCTGGTTCATCCAGGCAAAGCCGCAGCGTACACCGGAGGCAATATCTACGATGAAACGGTCATCGGCCTGCAGGACCTGGATATCGGAAACGTTGGTGATGTTCTCTACAAGGTCAACCTGGCCGTTCTGCAGGGCATAGGCCTTGGCGGCAGCATCGCCCATGAATACAAGTTTAACCGTATCAAAGGGAACCTCTTCGTAATAGTTGGGGTTCTTCACCATGGTGTAGCCAACCTGATCCTGGAAGCTCTGTACCATGTAGGGGCCGGTGCCGATAACGCCGTTGTTCCAGTCGGTGGTGTGCTCCACGTCAACAACTACGCAGACCGGATAAGCCAGGTTGCCCATGAAGTTGATGTTGGCTTCCGGCAGCTTGAAGGTAATGGTACCTGCTGCATCGTCAGCGGTGATTTCGGTTTCATAAGGAACGTATTTCTCCGGGGTGGAGGAGCCGTTGGGGCCTTCCGCCAGCATTCTGTCGAAGGAAGCCTTGACTGCGGAAGCGGTCATGTCATCGCCGTCGGAGAATTTAACGCCGTCTTTCAGCTTGATAACCCAGGTGGTGTAATCCTCGGTCTCCCAGGATTCGGCCAGCCAGGGCTGGGGGGTCATGCTGTCGTCAAACTTGGTCAGTGCCTCACCGATACCGTAACGCATAACGTTCCAGGCTGCGTTAATCTGGTTGGTGGGGTCAATCAGGCCGTCACCGTACATCTGGATACCGAAGTTCAGGACCTTGCCTTCGCCGGTTGCGGGCGCCGTCTCTGCAGAGGATGCAGAGGAGGCTGTGCTGGTGGAAGCTGCCGCAGCTGAGCTGGCGGAAGCCGCAGACGTGTCGGAGCTGCTGCCGCCATTGCCGCCGCAGCCGGCCAGAAGCCCTGCGGTAAGAACTGCTGCAGCTGCAAGAGCCAGCACTTTTTTGAAGTTCTTTTTCATTCTGTTCACCTCTTTCTTTTTTTCGAAAAAGCCCCCGGACGGAAAACCTGTAACGGTTACAGGCAAAAGAAAAAGGCCCTGATACAGGGCCTGATAATATACAGTACAGAACGGCACGGCAAATACAGCTCTCCGCGGGGTCCTAAACAGTCTTCACATGCACCGTATGAATTCCATTTATCGAAAACATGCAGGTCTCCTGACTTAAGGTCAACACAGAGGGCGCCTTCCCAGGGCATCAGCCCCAGTGACATTTTTGTCCTCTGCTCGCTATCACAGTGACGGGATCGTCCCGGATTCTCACCGGCTTCCCTTTTAATCCGCCGCTAGGCAGAACATGCTTCGTGTCCGATATGCAGTTTCAATGACATTATAACCGAATGTTAGCCTTTGTCAACAAGAAGTTTGCCGAAGACAACAGCAGTTTGTCCGGGGCAACCGCCGTTATCCCAAAGTCAGGGTAAATTTCTTTTCCCCGTTTTTGAAGGCGGCCTGGTTGGCCGGGGTATTGGCGTAACCGGTGCCGTAGCCGATTTCCACAAGCCCGTCCCTGTCAAAAATGCCGGAGACGGCCGAATCGTACTCGCTCTTCGTCACGTCGGCTCCGTTTACCTGATAGACCGTTTCCACCCCTTCCATCGTATTGTTTTCATTGGTGAACAGGGTTTTCGCCTGGGAAAGGCTGAACCCGTCGACGGTATAGGCGGCCGTGTCCTTTGTCCCGAAATACTCCACTTCGGATACCAGGAAATTCTCATAGGGGACGACCTTCGCCGTTCCGAAGGATCCGATGCTGCCCAGGAACCCGACGCTGCTGTTTTTATAGGTATAGATGTCCACGGCGTCCACATGGGAGCCGCCCTCCGCCACAAAAAGCTCCGGAATCAGGTCGTAATCCACATAGGTCAGCACAAATTTCGCCGATTCGGGACGGCCGGCCAGGATCCTGGCGTAGGCGGCCCTCCAGTTTGCTTCCTCCGACGTATCCGGTACCGTACCGCCGGGGGTCTCGGGGGCTTCGGGATGCAGCACCTCAAAGGGCTCCTCCGTCGGGGTCGGGTCTGCGCCGGGTTCAGGTGTCGGCTGCGGCACATTCGCCTCCGTTTCAAGGAAAAGGACGGCGTCCTTATTGCCCCGGATGGAGGTGTGGGAGGGGACGTGCGTCTCAAAATTATCGGTCGTATTCGAATCCCAGTGCTCCTCCACAAATATCTTGTCGTTGTCGCCGTAGAGTCTTAAGGCAGCCTGCAGGCCGTCGTCCAGCGTATTGGCATCCCGCAGGTATTCCACCTCCGTCAGCACAAGGGCATCATCATAGTCCATATACACGGCATTGTGGTGCCCGACAACCGCTTCCGCGCCGCAGTCAAGCAGTGCATCGCTTAGGATATAATTGTCTCCGTAGGGCTCACTGGCCGTGGCGTCCCCGAAGGCGTGGCAGCTGCCCAGATGGACAATCATGCCCAGAAGGCCGCCGGCGCCGTAATAATGCTCAAAGAAATAGGGTGTAATCAGAAAGACCATGGAGGTTTTTCCCGTGTCCGGATTCACGCCCATGTAGGCAGCCATCCTGTTTCCAAGGAAATCCTCCATGCGGAGCGGGTCGGCCGCCATATCGATGGTTTCCGTATAAACCTGCAGGCAGGGCATGCTTTTTCCTTCAATCGGATACAGGGTGCCATGAAGCTCCAGGATCGCCATATCCAGACCCTTAAGGCCCGTCCGCATCCGGTCGGGGGTTGCCAGCACCACCTCGCCGTCGAGTTCGGGACTGGCATCAAAAAGCTTCTGCAGGGCGGAATACCGGTTCAGGCTGGTGACAACGGAGCTGTCCGTCGCGGTAAAAAGGCTCACCTTCGCCCGGCTCCTGCCGGAGGGCGTAATTTTTCTGGTTTCAGGTTCCCTGAAAATGCTTCCGGGATAAAACGAAACGGCTGTTTCCGCCGGAAAAGAAGAAGCTGCCCCGGCCGTACTGCCGTAGGTCCCCGGCTCCCTTTCCCGAAAATCCACAAAAACCAGACAGCCGTCCGTCTGCCGGAAGGCCACCAGCTCCATGTCCGGATAGGGAATCACCGAGCCCTCTTCTATCAGCCCGGAGGCCTCCATTTCCTGCAGGTAGGCGGCGATTTTCTCCACCCTTTCTTCACCGGTAAGGGCTTCCATTTCCGGGGTAAAGGCGTACTCCTCAATACCCTGCTGCAGCTCCTCCAGGTCAGCGGGCAGCGCTGTCTCCTGCTTTTCCTCCGGTTCAGAAGAGGCTTCGGAAACGCTGACGCTTCCGGTGCCCGCCGGCTCCGATGCGGAAGAGGTCTGCCCCTTCTCTTCCCTCCTGCTGCAGGCAGACAGGCAGCCTGCTGCCAGAAGAAACGCCAGAAGGAAGGGCAGAATACGGATTATTCTGTTATTTCTTTTCTTTCTTACCATCTCTTCATCCTCCTGTCTCTATATTACAATGATACACGGTACAGGAAAATGGGCCGCAAGAGGTATTTTGAAAAACGAAAAGAGACGCATCCGCCCATGCAGGCATGGCAGTGCGTCTCCTTCCGCTTTTACGCGCGTCGCTTATCGCTCAGATCTTGAACCGGTACCCCACCCCCCAGATGGTTTCGATGTACTGGGGCTTGGCGGTGTTCAGTTCGATTTTCTCACGGATTTTCTTGATGTGAACCGTTACGGTGGTGCTTTCCCCGGCGGCATCCATGTCCCAGATTTCCCGGAACAGCTCCTCCTTGGAAAAGACCTTGTTGGGGTTGCCGGCCAGAAAGGCCAGCAGATCGAATTCCTTGGTGGTCAGGAACTTCTCCTCGTCCCGGACCCAGACCCGGCGGGCGTTGACGTCTATCTTCAGGCCGCGGATTTCGATGATTTTGTTGGCCGGCGCAGCCGCGCTGCTCACCAGCCGTTCATACCGGGAAAGGTGGGCCTTGACCCGGGCCACCAGCTCCGAGGGAGAGAAGGGCTTGGTCATGTAGTCGTCCGCCCCCAGCCCCAGGCCGCGGATTTTGTCGATATCGTCCTTTTTTGCGGAAACCATGATGATGGGGGTGTTCTTCTCCGCCCGGATCTGGCGGCAGATTTCATATCCGTCCACCTCCGGCAGCATCAGATCGAGAATAAAGAGGTCAAAGTCCTCGGCAAGGGCCCTGGACAGGCCGGATGCCCCGCTTCCCTCGATCTCCACCTCAAATCCGGAAAGCTCGAGATAATCCTTCTCCAGCTCCGCAATCGCTTCTTCGTCTTCCACTATCAGTATTCTGCTCATTCTTTTCTCTTTTCCTCCGGCGCGGCTTATTCCGCCGCCTGTCCGGCATTATATTTTCTTAATACAAAGGTCATGACGGTGCCTTCGCCCTCCTGGCCGCCGGCCCAGATTTTGCCGCCATGGTCCTCCAGAATTTTCTTTACGATGGACAGGCCGATGCCGCTGCCGCCCCGGCTGGAATTCCGGGAGGCGTCCGTGCGGTAGAACCTGTCGAAGATCTTCACCCTGTCCTTTACGGGAATGCCCCGGCCGTTGTCCTCGATTTCCACCTGGATGAAGTCATCGGCGTCCAGCACCCGCATTTCCACGAATTTGTAGGTCTTGTCCATGTATTTGACGGAATTGTTGACGATGTTGTGGATGACCCGGGTCAGCTGCTCGGCATCCGCGATGATTTCCGTGCTTTCGTCCACCCCGTCCACAAAGGAAAAGGTGATTTTTTCCTGCTCCAGCTCAAGCTTGAGCTCTTCGGCGCAGTCGGTGAAATACGCATGGGCATTTACCCGGGTGAAGTTGTAGGGGATGCGGTTGGTGTCGATTTTCGAATAGAAGGTCAGCTCGTTGATGAGCTTGTCCATCTCGTTTGCCTTGTTGTAAATCGTCCGGATGTACCGCTCCATTTTCTCCGGCGTATCCGCTACGCCGTCCATGATGCCCTCCACGTAGCCCTTCACCGCGGTGATGGGGGTTTTCAGGTCATGGGAAATGTTGCTGATCAGCTCCTTGGATTCCGCATCGAACTCCAGCCTGGCCTCCTGGGATTCCTTCAGCTGCTTTCTCATGCTTTCGAAGCTGTCGATCAGGTCGTCAATCTCCATGATGCCGTTGCCGGACACGGAGAAATCCAGATTGCCGTCCCGGATATCCCTGGTGGCCCGGGTCAGCTTGTTGATGGGCGAAACCACCCCCTGGTAAATCCACAGGCTCATGATAAAGGAGGTGGCCACCATGATGAGCATGAACACATAGCCCATCTCATAGACCCATCTGCTGTAACCGCTGTACAGCAGGTTCAGGTCACTGATGATAAATACGCTGCCCTCTCCCTCCCCGGTGGAAAAGGCAACCTGCTTGACCAGAATATTGTCAATGGCGCTGGTCCGGGTCCAGCCGAAGGAATCCGTCCGGTCCGTTTCCGGAAGGATTTCCGCAAAATGGCTGTCCGTCACGCCCTCCGATCCGTTAAAAACGATTTCCCCGTTCTGCCGGACCACCAGATAGGCCTGGTGCTCTGCCAGGACTTCGTTGTAGTTCGTCAGGTAACCCCGGTCGGAAAAGGCCTCCGGACCGGTAAGCGCCTGGTCCTTCAGCGCGTTGAAATCGCCGTCGGTCTGGGAGGACAGCATCAGCGAGTTGTTGAACAGGGTGCTGAAACTGCTGTTCTCCTGACCGTACTGCTCGTTCAAGGATTTGGCCTTCACATTCAGAAGGATGGTAAAGGTGATCATGACCAGCACCAGGGGCAGGACAACCATCAGAAGAAAGGCCATGAATATCCTGGCCGTCAGTCCCATTTTTACCCGGCCGCCGCCGAACAAATCCTCAAACATACGTTTTTATCTCCTGTATCAGTCCTCTAAAACCAGATGAGCGGGTATGCCGTCCACCATCAGCGGGTAGCTTTCCCCGATAATCAGCGGTCTGGCATACCTGATGAAATCCTCGGAAACGTCCGTTCCGCCCTCCGTGATCCACTCCTTCGGCACGCAGCGCTCGTCGTTGGCGATCTGGTGCACGTCCTTCAGGCTGATGGTGCAGACGTAGGGTTCGTCGGAAAGCCGGTCGAAGCAGGCCATCAGGCCGTTTTTGCCCTCCAGGGCAGCCTTTACGGCAGCGCCGCCGGAGGCAAAGGCTTCATTCACATCGGTAAGGGAGGCGATATGCGCAGCGCTTCTCTGCAGGGTGGAAAGCTCGATGGCCCTGGTTTTGGCCTTGAACTTCTCACAGTAGGAAGCCAGGAAGGCCGCGGTGCCGCCCATCTGCTTGTGGCCGAAGGCGTCCACTGCCTTGTCGGCAGCGGCGTATTCGCAGATAAAGGTTCCCTTGCTGTCGTGAATGCCTTCGGATACGGCGATGAGCAGGTTGTTCTTCTTCTGCAGCAGCGCCTCGATGCGGGCATCGAAATCCGCCATGTCAAAATCGGATTCGGGCAGGTAGATAAGGTCCGGTCCCGGACAGCCCTGTCCCCTGGAAAGAGCCGTGGCTGCCGTCAGCCAGCCTGCGTTTCTTCCCATGACCTCCACCACATAGATGGTCTTCTGGGTGGAGTAAACCACCTCGTCCCGGATGGCTTCCCGAACCGCCGTGGCCACATATTTGGCCGCGCTGCCGAAGCCCGGGGTATGGTCCGTCTGGGCCAGGTCATTGTCGATGGTCTTAGGCGCGCCGACGAATTTGATATCGGAGCCGGTAAGCTCCGCGTAGTCCGCCAGCTTGCGGATGGTGTCCATGGAATCGTTGCCGCCGATGTAGATGAAGGCGGCGATTTCCAGCTCCTTCAGCGTGGCGAAAATCTTCTCGTAGGTCTCCTTATCCTTCTCAAAGTCCGGCAGCTTGAACCGGCAGGACCCCAGGAAAGAGGCCGGCGTCTTTTTAAGCAGCTCGATTTCCCGGTCGGATTTCAGTATTCCGTCCAGCTCCACATACTGCCCGGCGAGCAGGCCCTGGATACCGTTGCGCATCCCGTAGACCTTGTCCGCGCCGCATTTTTTCGCCATGGTAAATACCCCGGCAAGGCTGGCATTGATGACTGCCGTAGGTCCGCCGGACTGACCGACAATTACATTTCGCATAACTTTTCTCCTCCTGCAAAAAAATATTGTCTGTTCTTTATTGCTTTAAATGTACTGCATTTAATATGTATTGTTCTGCTGCCGCAGGCTCTCCAGCTCATTCCTCGCGCCGGAGAGGAATTTCAGGTAGGCCACATAGGCGATGATGCTTGCCGCAAAGGCCCCGAGGGCAATCCCCACGTAGGGACCGTAGCCCGAAAGGCCGCTTCTGCCGGTAAGCAGGAGACTGCAGACGTCACTGACGACAATGGCCGCCGCGAATACGATTCTTAAAATCCTGCCCGATGCCGCGGCCGCTGCCGAACCGGTGTGCTCGAAAAGCCGGATAAGGCCGGTAAACACCATCATGGTAATCACCAGGGAAAGGGCAAGGGCCGCAAGGTCCAGGACCGTACGGAGGTTTCCCTTGAAAAATATACGGCCTACGCTGAGGATAAGCGCGATAACCGCCAGGATAAAGGCCTTGGCGGATAAAGGCTCGTCCCTTCCTGTTTTGTATATGCCGATCATCCGGAAAATGACCGCAAGGAGCTGCAGGATCAGCCCGGCAAACACGAAAAACATGCTGACAATTGCGCCGGCCAGGGGATTGATAAGAATCAGAAGGAGGGCCCCCAGGTACAGCAGGGATCCGATAAACTCCAGTACGCCGGCGGTAAACAGGGTTTTGGTACCCTCATAGGCAAAGGGAAATCTCAGATTCACGCTCTATCCTTTCTCCTGCCGTGTCCGGCAGGCCTGTGCATATGCTGCTGCGGCTTAAGCCTTCAGAAGCGGGCCCTTAAGAAGCGGGCATTTTCCAGCTCGGCAAAGGCCCTGTCAAAGGCCTGCTCCTGCATTTCTCCCGTCAGGAAGGCCAGTCTGCCTTCGGTCCCGGCGTCAAAAAACTCCGTTGCACCGAATACGGCTTCCGCTTTGGACTTTTCCGTCTCCGGGATACTCACCAGGAAGCGAAAAACGAGGCTGTCCTTTTCCGCCATGGCCGGCTCCTCCTCCGCCCAGAAGGAAGGAATGGTTTTTCCGATGTTCTTCGCGCAGTCCAGGACATCTCCCACCACCGCGCTGGCCGTGGCCAGCTTTCCGGCGCCGCGGCCCACGAAGACCGCTTCGCCCAGCACATTGCCGGTTACGGATACGGCATTGAAGACGTCATTGATGCCGTAGAAGAAGGAATTTTCGGGCACGGCAAAGGGCGCCACCACGGCCTCCACCTGCTCTTCGGCGATCACCGCGTCCGCCAGCAGGCGGATCCGGCAGCCGGCAGCGGCAGCCAGGCGGAAATCCTCCTGGGTTATCCCGCTGATGCCCTCGGTGGGGATACGGGTGTATTCCACCCGCTTTCCGCAGGCCAGGGAAGTAAGAATGGCCAGCTTTCTGCAGGCATCGTGGCCCTCCACGTCCGCTGTGGGGTCCTTTTCCGCGTAGCCCAGGGCCTGGGCGTCCGCCAGCACCTCCGGATAGTTCAGGTGTTCTTTCTCCATCCGGGTCAGGATATAGTTGGTCGTACCGTTTAAGATACCGGCAATCTCCGTGATTTTTTCGCCGGCCAGGGAGGTGTTCAGTGCCCGGATAACCGGGATGCCGCCGCCGCAGCTGGCTTCAAAGAGGTAGCTGCAGCCGTTCTCCCTTGCGGCAGCCATGAGCTCGCAGCCCTTTTCCGCCACCAGGGCCTTGTTGGAGGTGCAGACACTCTTGCCTTTTTTCAGCGCAGCCAGGGAAAATTCATAGGCCGGGTGCACGCCGCCCATGGTTTCCACCACAATCTGCACGCTGTCGTCCTCTTCGATAACGCTGAAATCATGTACCAGAAGCTTCTCCGCCGGGTCACCGGGGAACTCCCGCAGGTCCAGCACGTATTTGACGGCGATTTCATCGCCCACCGCTGCCGCGATCTTCTCTCTGTTCGTGCCCAGCGCTTCCACAACGCCGCTGCCTACGGTACCGTAACCCAGAACTGCTGCATAAATCATTTTCGTTTCCTCAATTTCTTCTGTAAATCTCTAAAATATCTGTTCCTGACGGCTGTAAAAACCGGTTTCTTTTCTTATTCCACGGATTTCAGGGATTCTATCATGTCAATTTTCTTAAAGCTGCGGAACATGATGAGGTTCACCGCCAGGGAGAATACCCCTGTCAGCGCCGCGCAGATAAGATAGCTCCTCGGGCCGATGATTCTTCCGAACATCATCAGGTCCACTTCCACCGTCAGTATAACATATCTGTGGAGCAATGTCCCCAGGAATACGCCCAAAATAATGCCCAGGATTGTTAAAATAATGTTTTCCCGGTAGACGTACATGGCCACTTCCGTATCATAAAAGCCCAGCACCTTGAGGGTGGCCAGCTCCCGCCTTCGCTCCGTCATGTTGATGCTGTTCAGGTTGTAGATAACCACGAAGGCCAGCAGCGCGGCGGAAATAATCAGCACGTACATGACATAGTGCAGCGCGCCGAGCATATCGTCTATCTGCTGCTCCAGGTCTGTGATAAAATACACGCTGCTGCAGGCATCGATGTCCAGAAGCTCACGGCCCAGTTGTTTTTCCTCCGCCTCGCTCTTCGGCTGGTAATTCATGTAGATCGTATCGTATTCCGGCGCTTTCCCGAAAAGCGCTTCGTAGGTTTCCGGGGTGAAGAAGCAGTAGTGGAGCACATAGTTTTCCACGATTTCCTTCACCTCCACCTCCACCTGGGGAGATTTGTCCGACTCCTGGATGAAGATGGTGTCGCCCACGCCGACACCCAGCATGTCCGCCGTCTTTTCACTTAAGGCGCAGCCGGTCTCCGGAAAATCGATGCCCTCCTGGGAGACACGGTCCCTTAAGACCACGTACTCGGGCACCAGGGATACGTCCTCGGGCACAAACAGGTAGGCATCCCGGTTCGTTCCGTCCTTTTTCAGGGTGACCGGCAGGGTGCAGGCCTCCAGGACGCTGTCGATATCGTCCCGGGCGGCAATGACCTCCTTCAGGTTCTCCTTCTCCGCCTCGTCGGCGGTCTTGTTGATGGCCGCGTAGGCTTCGTAGGTGAAAATCTCCACGTACTGGTTCTTCGCCACCTCGGTGATGGAGTCCTCCAGGCCGTAGCCCACCAGGATGAGGCCCATGCAGCCGCCCACACCGAAAATGGTCATGAAAAATCTCTTTTTATACCGGAGAAGGTTCCGTATCGTGGCTTTCCGGGAGAATTTCAGCCGGTTCCACACGCCGGTGATGTGCTCCAGGAATACCCTGCGGCCGCCCTTGGGCGCCTCAGGCCGCATCAGCTCCGCCGGTTTGTCCTTCAGCTTGCGCCAGCAGGCGCCCAAGGAGGCCAGGCCGGTGCAGGCCGTGGAAATCACCACCGCCAGGATACCCTGGCCGTAGTTCATGGGCTCATAGATCTCCGGCAGACCCACATAAAGCATGCGGTAGGCATCCTGCACCACATAGGGAATCAGCTTTTCCCCGATGACCACGCCGATGATGCCGCCGGTCACCGTGGCCAGCAGGGCATAGCAGATGTATTTTGCGGCAATGGCGCCGCCGGAAAAGCCCAGGGCCTTTAAGGTACCGATCTGCTGCCGCTGCTCCTCCACCATCCGGGTCATGGAGGCCAGGCTCACCAGGGCCGCCACCAGGAAGAACATGACGGGGAACACGTCCCCGAGCTTGCTGATCCGTTCGGCATCCTGGCCGAAGGAAGCGCAGGAGGAAATCAGTCCCCGGTCCAGAATATACCATTCCGGCACCTCAAGCTCGGCAAGCTCGGCTTCGGCGTCTGCGATTTTCTTCTCCGCATCCGCGATTTCCGCCTCGGCCTTCTCGCTTTCACTGTCAAATTCCGCCCGGGCGTCCTCGTATTCGTCTTTTTTCTCCGCAAGCTCGGCCTTGCCTTCCTCAAGCTCCGCCCGGCCCTCTTCCAGCTGGGCCTTGCCCTCCTCAAGCTGGGCTTTGCCGTTTTCCAGCTCCGCCCGGCCGGCATCAAGCTCCGCCCGGCCGCTGTCCACCTGGGCCTGACCTGCCGCCACCTGGGCTTTACCCTCGGCCAGGGCGGCCTCGCCCTCGACAATACCGTTTTTCAGCAGGGTGATATTTTCCGCGAGGAAGGCCAGATCCGCCGAATACTGCTCGTAAAGGGCTTCATTTTCCGCAAGCTCCGCCTCGCCCTTGGGGATTTCCTCCTCCATCCGGGCCAGGCCTTCCTCCATTTCGGTCACGGTACTTTCCAGCTCCGGGAGCCGGGTTTCCAGCTCCGCCTTTATCCGCAGGAACAGTTCGTTCTCCGGATCGGTTTCCAGCTGGCTGTTGATATAGTCAAGCCCCAGACGGGCAATTTCCAGTGCTTCCTGCGCAGCCGGCAGAAGAAGCTCTATCTGCGCCTTCTTTGCTTTGGCCTCTTCCAGCTGCGCGGCGCCTTCATCCAGCTGCTGCCGCATGGTGGCCAGGCCCTCCGAGCCTTCCGCATACTGCCGTTCCAGATCCGCCAGCAGGGCCTTGTTCTCCGCCAGGGAGGCTTCCCCGGCCGCAACCTCCGCTGCGCCGGCCCGTACCTGGGCCTCGCCGGCAGCCAGCTCGGCTTCACCGGCGGCCAGATCCGCTTCGCCGGCGGCGATTTTCGCCTCGTTTTCGGCAATCTCGGCTTCGCCCTCTTCCAGCTCCTTTTCTCCCTCCGCCAGTTCCTTTTCCGCATCGGAGATCAGCTCTGCCGCCTCGGCAAGCTGCTGCCTGGCGTCCTCAAGCTGGGCTCTGGCATCCTCGATCTGCCGTCTGGCATCCTCGATTTCCAGGCGGCCGTCCCCCTGGATACGGTCATAGCGGCGGATAACCGCAAAATCGGCCAGGGTCTCGATATCATGCTCCGCGCCGTCCACTACTTTGTCGTAGTCTTTGGAATAGGCGACGTATTCTTCCGCGCCGGCGACCTTAATGTAGGCCTCCGTGTAATAATCAAAATTAAAAACCTCCGGCTCAAGGACAATAAAGCCCCTTAAGGTACCGTCGCCGATGCTGCCGTTTCCCCGGGTAAGATCCATATAATAAGGAAGGCTTCCCCGACCGGTGACCGTGAACACGCTCCGGGTAAGGCTCGCCGAAAGCTTGTCCTTCGTCCCGGATTTGAGCAGGATGCGGTCCCCGATCTGAATATTCATCTCGGCGGCCATCATATCGTCCACTACGCATTCCCGTTCATTTTCCGGCAGGCGTCCCTCGGTCAGGTAGACCTCGTTGATACCCTCCGTCCGGGCAATGGCCAGGATGGCGGTCTCATCCTCCCCGCCGGAGAGCATCACCTCCGCGGTTTTGCCGCCGGCCGCGCGTTCCACGCTTTCCAGCTTTTCCAGATCCGCCAGGTCTTCCTCTTCAAAGCCCAGGGTGCTTAAAAGCCGCAGATCCATGAGCTTCACCTTCCGGTAGTACCGGTCCGCGGAATACTTCATGTCCGGTCCCGAGGATCGCAGGCCGGAAAAGAAAGCCGTTCCCAGCATGACGATGAAGAAGATGGACAGGAATCTGCCTATATTTTTACGGATTTCCCGCAGAAAATCCTTTACCAGTGCATTTTTCATCTTTTCTCTGCCGCCCTGCGGCCCCTTTTCCGGGCCGTTTGAGGCGTCTCGTTTAAGGGCTTCCGCCCGTTTACCATTCTATTTCCTCCACCGGGGTGGGATGTTCGTTGGTTTCCATGGCCGCTACCCGGCCGTTCTTGATGTGGATGACCCGGTCCGCCATGGGCGTAAGGGCCGTATTGTGGGTGATTACGATAACGGTCATCCCCTTTTCGCGGCAGGTATCCTGCAAAAGCTTCAGGATGGATTTGCCGGTGATGTAATCCAGGGCGCCGGTGGGTTCGTCGCACAGAAGCAGCTTCGGATTCTTCGCCAGGGCCCTGGCGATGGCCACCCGCTGCTGCTCGCCGCCGGACAGCTGGGCCGGAAAATTCTGCTTCCGGTCTCCCAGGCCCACCTCCTCCAGCACCTCTGCCGCATCCCTGGGATTTTTGCAGATCTGCAGCGCCAGCTCCACATTTTCCAGGGCCGTCAGGTTCTGCATCAGGTTATAAAACTGGAAAACAAAGCCGATATCCTCCCTGCGGTATTCCACCAGCCGGCGGGGACGGAATTTCGCGATGTCCTCCCCGTCCACCAGCACCTTTCCGGATGTGGCGGTGTCCATGCCGCCCAGGATATTCAAAACCGTGGTTTTTCCCGCGCCGGAGGGACCGACGATGATGGCGAACTCTCCTTCATTTATGGTGAATTCAATCCCGTCGCAGGCCTTGATTTCCACTTCTCCCATCTGATATATCTTGGTAACATCCCGCAGGGTTACAAATTCCGCCATCTTATTCCTGCCTTTCCTCTTCCAGAAGCCGGGCGTAGATCTCCCGTTTGCTTAAGCCCCGGTCCTTCGCCGCCTGCTTCATGGCTTCCTTCCTGTCCATGCCGCCGGAAACATAAAAGGCCACATGTTCGGCCACGGACAGTGTTTCCCATTCCTGCTGCGCTTCCTGCACAGCTTCCTTCGGATTTCTCCCCTCGACAACCAGTACGCACTCGCCTTTGGGCTCGTTTTCCCGGAAATGCCGCAAAAGCTCTCCCATGGGCAGCCGCAGCAGGGTTTCGTGCTTCTTCGTCAGCTCCCGGCACAGTGCGGCCCTCCGGTCTTCTCCGAAGGTATCGCTTAAGACCTCCAGCGTCCGGACCAGCCGGTGGGGCGCCTCATAGAAAATCATGGTGCGCTCCTCCTCCTTAAGGTCCGCCAGAAGCTTTTCCCGGGTCTTTTTATCCGTGCTTAAGAAGCCCTCGAAGGCAAATCTTCCCGAGGGCAGCCCGGACAGGGCCAGGGCGGATACCGCGGCGGAGGCGCCGGGGCAGACCGTCACCGGAATCCCGGCAGACAGGGCCATGTCGCACAGCTCGCTTCCCGGATCGGAGATGGCCGGCATGCCCGCATCGGTAATCAGGGCAATGTTCAGACCTTCCTCAAGCTTCTGCACCAGCTCCCGTCCCTTGTCCCACTTGTTGTGCTCATGGTAGCTGGTCAGCGGCGTATGAATATCAAAGTGGGTCAGCAGCTTCCTGCTGTTGCGGGTATCCTCCGCGGCAATCAGGTCCGCCTCCTTAAGAATCCGCAAAACCCTTAAGGTGATGTCCTCCAGATTGCCGATGGGGGTTGCGCAAAGATACAGTGTTCCCGGCATTGTTCTCCTCCGGCGGGTTGATTTTCCTGTTTTCCGGCCCTTTCCGCCAAAATGCGTATAGTCCGGCATTATCAGTAAACTGTATTTTAACAAATCCGAAGGAATTTCACAAGGAGAGAAAAGGCCTGAAAAGGTGATATTGTCTTCGATACCCCTGTCCTTTACCGGACAAATCAGGTATAATAAACAGGAAACAAGGAAGAAGGCACCTTATACTGCGAAATGGTATGCAGGAGAAAGGAAAAACATGTATTACAACGAACTCTGCGGCGTAAAGGTTTCCGCCCTGGGCATGGGAAATATGCGTCTGCCCGTCTTCAACGACGTGGAAAAGGATATCAACAGGGAAAAGGCCCAGGAAATCATTGATTACGCCTACAGCCACGGCATCAATTATTACGATACCGCCTACCGGTACCACGGCGGCAATTCCGAATTCTTTATCGGAGAGGCCTTAAGCAAATACCCCAGAGACAGCTGGTACCTGGCCTCCAAGTTCCCGGGGCATATGATCGTCAAGAAGGAAAACGGCGTCATCGGCTTTACCAGCGGACTGGCCGGCTGGCCGGATTCCACCGTACCGAAGGTCTTCGAGGAGCAGCTGGCCAAATGCAGGGTGGACTATTTCGATTTCTACCTCCTGCACAACGTGAACGAGAAGTCCGTGGCCATGTACTATGACGAAGAGCTGGGCATCGTAAACCATCTGCTTGAAGAAAAGAAAGCCGGCCGGATCCGTCATCTGGGCTTTTCCACCCACGGTACCGCCGAAACCATCGACAAATTCCTCACCCGCTTCGAGGGTGTCTTCGAATTCGTGCAGATTCAGCTCAATTACCTGGACTGGAAACTGCAGGACGCCAAAAGCAAGGTGGAGGTCATTGCAAAACACGGGCTGAAGATCGTCGTCATGGAGGGCATCCGGGGCGGACGCCTGGCCAGCCTTCCCGAAGCGGAGGCCGCGAAGCTTGCCGCGCGCCGTCCGGGAGATTCCGCCGCGCGCTGGGCTTTACGCTGGCTCCAGTCCCTGCCGGAGGTGGCCGTGGTATTAAGCGGCATGACCACCCTGGACCAGATAATCGACAACGTGGAAACCTTTGCCGAACCCAACCCGGTGAACGAGGAGGAGAAAAAGCTTCTCTTCGAGGTGGCGGACGCCATGCTCTCCTGGGTTCCCTGCACCGCCTGCCGGTACTGCACCGAGGGCTGCCCGATGCAGCTGGAAATCCCGAAGATCATCGCCGCCTACAACGGGGTGAAAAACGGCGATATGATGGCTTCCTACAGCCTTGCGGACTGTGATCCTTCGATGGATCCCACCCGCTGCGTGGGCTGCGGCGCCTGCACGGGCATCTGCCCCCAGAACATCCCGATTCCCGACATCATGAAGGAATTCGGGGAAATGCTTAAGAAATAAGAGGCCAGACCCGCACAAAAAGATGACAGGGGGACGGTTCTTTTGTCACAATGCTGCATTGTGACAAAAGAACCGTCCCCCTGTCATCATCGTGGCCGTCCTTTTTGTGTATCTGTGCCGTTTTTTAGGGCTCAGTCCAGGATCTCCATCAGTCTGCCGCAGCAGAAGGGAATGGGATCGCCCTTTTTCACGAACTGTGTCTTATTGCAGACTACACAGTAAACATCGGTATCGTAAGGTGCGCGGACCACGGGGATCGTCTCCGCCTCTTCCTCGGTCAGACCGGCAATATGGAACACGGCTACATTCTTCTCCGCGGGTACATAGGTGCCGATGGGTTCCAGCGCCTTGTTGCCGCCGGTGCAGTTGCCCATCTTAATCCAGAGGGCTTCCAGCTCGGTGGTTTCTGCAGGATTTTCGGGGATAAATTCCGCCATGTCCTTGTTGATGCGAATCTTCATGTCTTGTCGTCCTTTCTATATCAGTATTCATTCCTGTTTTTTATTTTACCACATTTCCATCGTTCCTGCAAGATGGTTTGCAAAAGGTGAGGATTGTTTTTAGTGTTTCTCCGGCAGCCTTCACTCCATTTTAGCCGCTCCCGGAAATTATTATCCCCCCGGGGGGTTTGCGGCCGCTCACTGCGCTTACTATACTGTACCATGTCCGGAAAACCGGACAAAAGACGGACAGATAAGGACCTATTCTCCATGAACAATACACTGACCCGAAACGAAATCAACCGCAGCTACTGGGACAGACGGGCTGCCTCCTATACCGATGTCATCAAAAAGAACCTGGACGGCGGCTGGGACGCCGTGTGGGCGGATATGCTTATCTCCCGCTTTCCCGGAACGAACGATCAGCCCCTTAAGGTGCTGGATATCGGCTGCGGACCGGGCTTTTATTCCATCATCCTGGCCCGGAGGGGATTTCAGGTTACTGCGGCGGATTTTTCCGCGGAAATGCTCGAAGAAGCCAGGAAAAACGCCGGGAAGGATGCAGCGCTTATCGAATACCGGCAGATGGACGCCCAGCATCTGGACTGTCCCGACGAGAGCTATGACGTCATCGTTTCCCGGAACCTTACCTGGAACCTTCCCGACCCGGTGCAGGCCTACCGGGACTGGAAAAGGGCCCTGAAGCCCGGCGGCGCAGTGCTTGTCTTCGATGCCAACTGGTATGCCTACCTCCTGGATGAAGAAAAGCGGGAAGCCTTTGACAGGGACCGGGAAAATACCCGGCTTTACGGTGTGGAGGACCACGAGGCCTACGACGAATCCTCCCTGATGGAGGAGATTTCCCGGGAACTCCCCATGACCCGGGCAGACAGGCCCGCCTGGGACCTGACGGTTCTTCTGAAGCTGGGCTATACAAGGGTTTCCGCGGATACAGCCATCGGCGATACCGTCTGGAATCCGGAAGAAAAGATAAACTATGCTTCTACGCCCGGTTTTCTTATCCGGGCAGAAAAATAACCGAACAGGAGGTCTGTAATGAAAAAGAAAGCTGTTGCTCTGTTTCTTGTCTCTGTTTTAAGCCTGGGCATTGCCGCCTGCGCTTCCGGCGGTGGTTCCGGCACATCTTCGTCGTCCGATGCCTCCGAAGCCAAAGTCCTGAAGCTTGCCGAAAGCTTTGCCTACCCGAGCCTCGATGCCCATAAGGATTATTACGGCTGGTACACCTCCATCTACGGCCTGACGGAAACCCTGTTCCGGGTGGATGACAACCTGAATATCGTTCCCTGGCTGGCTGATGGCTATACGGTAAGCGATGACAGCAAAACCTGGACCATTACCCTCCAGGAAAAAGCTGCCTTTTCCAACGGTACCCCGCTGACGGCGGACATGGTTGTCCGGAATTTCGAACGTCTGTCCGAAAACAATGAACGTTTTGCCTATATGGGCGACTTCACCTTTGCCGCCGCAGAGGATCATACCCTGACCATTACAACCCCGGATGTTTATCCCACCCTGCTCTCCGACCTGACCGCGCCGGAAACAGGCATCATGGATCTGGATGCCACGGAAGACTTCGATAATGCACCGGTCTGCACCGGCCCCTTCGTGGTTAAGTCCTTCGAGCCCGAAGGAACCGTGGATATGGTGAAAAACGCTTCGTACTGGGATGGGGAAGTAAATCTGGACGAGGTCATTTTCTATTATATGCAGGATGATGAATCCAAGCTGAACGCCATGCAGAGCGGAGAAATCGACGGCTACACCAGTGTAACCGCCGCCGCAAAGCAGATTTTCAGCGCAGACCCGTCCCGTTATACTCTGACAGAGATTCCTGCCACCCGGCTTCAGTTCTATTCCCTGAACGAAAACCGTCTGGACGACAACGTCCGCAGGGCGATCAACCTGAGTGTGGACTGTGAAGCAATCGCCGCCTATCTGGGCGGAACGGTATCTGCGGCTGTCGGTCCCTTCACCGCTGCCGCGCCTTACGGCAAGGTCACCAAACCGGCTCCGGATGCGGCAGACGCCAGAGCAGCCATGGAAGCGGCCGGATACGTCTTAAACAGCGACGGCTTTTATGAAAAGGACGGACAGGTTCTGACCTTGAACATCTGTTACTACAAAGCCCGTTCCCTGGATACCATTGCCCTGCTGATGCAGGAACAGCTGCAGAAGGCGGGAATTGACGCAAAGCTTACTCCGGAAGAAGACCCGGACGGCACTTACATCGCCACCGGTGATTATGATATTGCCCTGTACTGCATGATAGCGGATAAGGCGGGCGATCCTTATTACTGTATCGACGCGCTCTTCCGTTCCAACAGCCGCTGGGCCGTCGGCGGCTTTAAGGACGACGAATGCGAAGCCCTGATTAACCGTCTGCAGTATGAAACCGACCCCGACGAGCGTGCTGCCCTGGCCAACCAAATCGTTCAGATTGTGATTGACGACAACGCCTTCGGCTTCGTCGGCCTGTTCAACAAAACAACCGTTACGGCCCCCGGTCTTACCGGCATCGCCGAACACTGTCCCTTTGATTTCTACGGTGTAAATGCCGATACAACCTTCGCCGGCTGAACACGGAGAATACCTTCCTAAATACACGGGCCGCCAGCCAAAGGGCGGCCTGTCCTGCGTTTATCCGGAGGAAACTTTATGCTGAAGTATATCGGAAAAAGACTGCTGCATCTTTTGATTATCCTTGTCGCCGTAAGCTTCATCACCTTTCTGCTGATGTATATTTCTCCCGGAGATCCGGCCCGGAAAAAACTGACCAGCGGAGGCAGTATTGCCGTTTCCGAGGAGCTTCTGGAGAAAACCCGCCGGGAAATGGGCCTTGACCGCCCGTTTCTCGTTCAGTACGGATCCTGGCTTTCCGGCGTGGTAAAGGGTGACCTGGGGAACTCCTATAAAGACGGCCTTCCCGTCTCCGCAAAACTGTCCAAAGGCCTGGGTTACACGCTGACCCTCTCTCTGTCAAGCCTCGTACTGGCGCTGGCGGTATCCCTTCCCTTAAGCATCCTGACCGCCGTGAAGAAAAACACCCCGGCGGATTATATCTTCCGTTTTCTGAGCTTCATCGGCAATTCCCTGCCGAATTTCCTGATTTCGGTGCTGCTGATGTATTTTCTCTGCGTAAAGGCCCGGCTGCTGCCGGTCATCGCGGAAAACTCCTTCAAGGGCCTGCTTCTGCCCACCCTGGCCCTGGCAATTCCCTTAAGCGGCCGTTTCCTTCGCCAGTTCCGGGCGGAAATCCTCGAGCAGCTGGGGAAAAGCTACGTATCCGGCGCAGCGGCCAGAGGGGTGCGGTCCTACTATATCCTCATCAGCAACGTGCTGCACAATGCCCTTCCCGGCATCCTGACCGTCATCGGCCTGTCTGTGGGCACACTCCTGGGCGGCAGTGTGGTCATCGAAACGATTTTCCGCTGGCCCGGGCTGGGCAAACTGGTCATGGATTCCATCACCGCCCGGGATTATCCGGTGATTCAGGGCTTTGTCCTGTTTGCTGCCGTGGTCTATGTTCTCATCAATCTTGTTACCGACCTGCTGCACAGAAAAATCGACCCGCGCATTGCCCGGCAGGAAGGGAGGGTCTGAACCATGCAGAAAGCAAAAAAGAAAAAACGCCCCGGCGCGGTAAAGCTCCGTTTCTTTCTTTTCCTTACCATTGCCCTGGTTGTTTTCAGCCTGATTGCGCCGCTTTTCGCGCCGCATGATCCGAATGCCACCAACCCGCAGACCCTTAACCTTGCGCCATGCGCCGAGTATCCCCTGGGCTGCGACCTGTACGGCCGCTGCGTTCTTTCCCGTATCCTGGCCGGCGCGGGTACTTCCGTGTTCTCCGCCGTGGCTCTGGTTGCCCTTACTTTCGTCATCGGCACCTTTGCCGGAATGATTTCCGGCTGGTACGGCGGAATAGCGGATACCCTCATCATGCGCATAGCAGAGATTTTTCTTGCCTTTCCCCAGATGGTCCTGGCCATCGCCGTTGCCGGTATCCTGGGCGGCGGCATGGGCAATGCCATGCTGGCCTTAGGCGTCACCGGATGGACGCTTTACGCAAGGCTTGCCCGCGCACAGGTAATGACCTTGAAAGAAGAACCCTTTGTGCAGGCCGCAAGGCTTTCCGGCTTCGGCGCGTTTCGGATAATGTTCCGGACACTGCTTCCCAATATGGCCGGACCTCTTATCGTCAACGCGGCAACCCAGCTGGGCACCATGATGATCAGTCTTGCCGGCCTCTCCTTCCTGGGTATAGGCGTTCAGGAGCCGAAGGCAGAGTGGGGAAGCATGGTCGCCGCCTCCCGCTCCTATATGCAGCTGGCTCCCTGGGCCGTCCTCGCGCCGGCCTTTGCCATTTTGATAACCGTAATGATTTTCAACTATCTCGGCGACTGTTTCCGGGATTATCTGGATGTGGAGGCCGAGCATGAATAAACCAAATCCCCTTCTGGAAGTCAGAAATCTGTCTGCCGGTTACGGGAGCACGCCGGTGCTTAAAGAGGTTTCCTTTTCTCTGTATCCGCAGGAAATCCTGTGCCTTGCAGGAGAAAGCGGCAGCGGAAAAAGCACCCTGCTTAAGGCAATCCTCGGCACGGATGACGGCCTTACCCTGACCGGCGGAGAAATTGTACTGCAAGGCGTGCCCCTGAACACGCTTTCCCCTAAGCAGCGGCGCAGGAAGTGTCTGGAAACCATGGGAATGGTGTTTCAGAATCCCGGCTCGTCCTTTAATCCCATCCGCAGTTACCGGAAACAGTTTATCGAAACCTTAAAAAGCCGCGGCCTTTACCATCGGGAGGACTTCTCCCGGCAGGCAGAGGAAGTTTTCAGCCGCCTGGGTCTTGCAGATTCCCGGAAGCTGCTTTCCCTCTGCCCCTATGAGATGAGCGGCGGGATGAACCAGCGGGTCGCGCTGGCATTGACACTCCTGCTGAAACAGGATATCCTTCTGGGAGATGAACCGACCAGTGCCCTGGATACCATCATCCAGCTCCAGGTGGCGGATGAACTGAAAAAACTGAGCGTTCATTCCGGTGTCTCCCAGATTATCGTAACGCACAACCTGGCCCTTGCCGCATACCTGGGCAACCGGATAGGCATTATGAAAAACGGTGAACTTATCGAAATCGGCACTGCCCGGGAAGTTACAAAACATCCGGTGTGCGCCTATACCAAAAGCCTGATCGCCGCCATCCCCTCACTGAACGGCAAACTGCCTTTTGTGAAAGATATGCGGGAAAACGGCTTACCGTCTGTAAAGGAGGCATCTGTATGATGCTGCTGGAAGGCAAAAATCTCTCAAAGCGCTACCGCCGTTCCGGTCAGCAGACCGACGCCTTGAACGGGGTGGATTTTACGCTTGCCGAGGGGGAAATACTGGGCATCGCCGGCATGAGCGGCAGCGGAAAAAGCACGCTGCTGAAAATCGTAAGCGGCCTGGAAAAGGCGGACAGCGGAGAACTCCTGTTTAAAGGGCAGCCGCTTCCGCAGAAACGGACAAAAGATCATTACCGCGCCATGCAGATGATTTTCCAGGATGCGCCATCCTCCTTCCATCCCCGGCGCAGCATTGCTTCCTCTATCCGGGAAACGGTAACAGCCCTTCGGGGCAGGCAGGCACAGCCGGATATGGAAGCCCTGTCCGAGCTGGTCGGTCTCACGCCGGATCTGGCAGACCGGCTGCCGGGCGCCTTAAGCGGCGGACAATGTCAGCGCTTCGCCATCGCCCGGGCCGTGGCTGTGAAACCGGAGATTCTGCTCTGTGACGAAATCACCAGTGCGCTGGACGTTTCCACACAGGCGGTTATCCTGCAGCTTATCACCCGTATCTGCCGTACCGGAAACATGTCCGCTCTTTTTGTCTCCCATGATCTGGCCGTTCTTTCCTGTGTCTGTGACCGGATAATGATCATGAACGAAGGCAGGGTCGTGGAAGAAGGCGCAACGAGAAAAATCATAGAAGCGCCGCAGGAGGATTATACACGCAAACTGCTTTCCTGCGTGCTTGAAATCAGCAACGAAAGGGATAACGCATGACGAAAACCGACAATCGGGTCACCCGCTACTGGACAAAAAGAGCAAAGGATTTCGGCCTGGTCCGGAAAAACGAACTGGCGGACGTCATCAGCAGCCGCTGGCTGGCGGAGCTTGCGCAGTACCTGCCCCAGGACCGGCCGCTTTCTATCCTGGATGCAGGCTGCGGCACCGGATATTTCACCATACTGCTTGCGGGAAAAGGGCATGCCGTTACCGGCATTGACTTAACGGAAGCCATGCTTACGGAAGCAAAGGCCCAGGCTGCCGAAGCCGGCATTTCTGCGGATTTCCTGCTGATGAATGCCCAGGAAACCGACCTTCCTTCCGAAAGCTTCGATGCCGTCGTCACCCGGAACCTGACCTGGACCCTGCCGGATCCGGCCGCGGCCTACCGGGAATGGTACCGCCTGCTTAAGCCGGCGGGCATCCTTTTGAATTTCGACGCGGATTACGCCGCCAATGTGCGCAATGAAAACCAGAAGGAATCCTACGTGGACCCCTCTGCCGCCTACGGACACATCGGCATCACCGAAGCGCTTTCAAGGGAAAATGCGGAAATCACCCTGTCCATGCCGGCGGGCTACCATCACCGGCCCATCTGGGACCTGCTTCTTCTGGAACGGGCGGGCTTTACCTCCTTCGGCACGGACCTTTCCGCCGGAAGAAGAATTCTCCGGGAAAGGGACCTCTCCGACGCGCCGCTTTTTCTGATCCGGGCCCGGAAATAATCCGCCTGCGCTTTTTTCTGCAGGGCATAAATGCCATTTCTCCCGAGGAAGGTTGCTTCCTGCAAACAACAGTTGCATTTTACCGGGAAAATGATACAATATACAACGAATGCAGCTTATATACAGGCCCCCTGTTATATCGGCAGTGCAGTACTCGAAAGGAGAATCAACTATGGCTTATGCAGAAAGAGACCTGAATACAGAATGGATACCGCAGATCCGTTTCCCCAACGGGAACGACATTACCCTTGACGCCGTCGCAAACGCCATTCAGGAAGAATGCGATGCCAACGGCATTCCCGTTGCCTTCCAGGAAGCTGAAGTGAAAACCGGCGGTATGTTCAGCAAAACCAAAGAGCGTGTTCTGCTGATGTACAATCCGAACCACGCCAACGATTATCTTCGTTTTATCGTCCGCCTTCAGTACCAGGGCAGATATGCATTCCTGCATGTCTACAATATGGGCGGTTCCAAGAACTACCGCGACGATAACCAGGCCAATGCCGGCGGCACCTTCGGCCTCATCAAGAAGATCGGCAACGCCGTAGGCGGCCACAACGCCAAGCTGCAGCAGGAAGAGAATTATTACATGATTCTCCAGGACTGCCTGTCCAACGTTACCGGCGTTAACTTCTAAGGTTTATTCTTAAAAAAACAAAACGGAGCGGATATTTCCGCTCCGTTTTTTCATTTTCCGCAAAAGCATGCCGCGCATTCGCCTGCTTTATGCCGGCTGCAGCGCCGCAGCCCCCTTCATGATGAGGAAGCTTATTCCCAGAATGGCGGCAAAAAGCACGCAGGTCCACAGAACCGTGGCCAGCCGGCTCTGCCTTCTCACCCGGAAGAAGGGATAGGGCCCGTCGTATTTTCCCAGGTAGTTGAGCACCATCATGATGATGCCGTAGACCAGGGTAATAATCGGCGGCAGGAACAAAAAGCGCCGGCCTTTCTCTTCATCACCGTCAGGGTAGAATTCAATAACCCGAGTACAAGAATAATTACGTTGATGATTATTGCAGCCATGCGCTTTCCGCCTTTTGTATTTTACTTTTTATTCCTCGGACAGGGCCTCGAAGCCGGCCTCAAAGGTATACAGGTCAATCATGACCGGTTCGCCGTCTTCCCCGACGAGTATGATTCCGTTCTCCACAACGTCTGCCACACCGTATACCGCTCCGGCGGAAAGCACCACCGGCGGGTCGGCTTTTTCAAAGATGATTTCCTGTGTTGTACGAACTCTCTTCACTTTGCGTGCTCCTTATTCTTTGGAGAAATTGTCCTTGGTCAGGCCGCAGATCGGGCAGGTCCAGTCATCGGGCAGCTTCTCAAAGGGAGTGCCGGGCTCGATGCCGTGCTCCGGATCACCCACCGCCGGGTCATATTCATAACCGCAGAGACATTTGTACTTATCCATTTTCTTTCCTCCTTTTTATCTTTTCGTACTTAACCGTACAATTGTGTTCCCTGACAGCATACCATATTCCGGGCATTCCCGCAAGAAAAGCCGTCGACGGGATTTGCCGCCTGTCCATATGTCTTTAGTATGGAAATATATTTCTGAAACATGTCATATTTAATTCTGTATTCTATCGACATATTTCTGTCCCCATGCTACACTGAAATTATCAAAACAGAAAGGTTTCGGGTCATGAGAGTCGGTTATGTAAAAAATGCCCCCGGGCAGGGTGCAGGCGCCCAGTTTGCCCTGCTGCAGGAACAGAAGGTGGAACGGATGGTCATCGATATGTCCGAGGGCAAAACCGCGGACAGCGAGGTGTTTGCGGAAATGATGGCCTCCCTGGAAAAGGACGATATCCTGGTCGTGGAATGCTTCTCCCGGCTTTCGGAAAACGTGAAGGATTTTCTCTCTCTTTTTGCCGCTCTTGCGCAAAAGGGTATTTTCCTGGTCAGCCTGCAGGAGGGTCTGGATACCGCCTCCGGAGAAGGCGCCGCCGTCGCCTCTGCCTTCCTGGCCCTGGCGAGGCTTGAACGGGATGTTCTCCTCTCCCGCCAGAAAGAGGGCATAGAAAAAGCCCGCCTTGCGGGCAAATACAAGGGCCGGAAGCCTGTACAGTTTGACGAAGCGCAGCTTGCGGCGGTCTGCAGACGGTGGCGGGCCGGCGAAATCACCGCCGTTGCCGCGATGAAGGAACTTGGTCTCAAGCCCAACACCTTCTACCGCAGGGTAAAGGAACGGGGCCTGTAAATAAGAAAGGAGAAACCCATGAGTATACTGCAGTATAATTTCCGCTCGGTCGTCCTGAAAATGGAAACCCGGATGGTGGTCACCATCCCCTCCGTCCCCGGCGCGAAAACCGTAAAGGATGCCTATCCGGCGGGTATTCAATTCCCCACGCTTTATCTGTGCCACGGCGGCAGCGGCGACTGCATGTCCTACCTGACCAATACGAATGTGGCCCGGTACGCAGACAGCCGGATGCTGATGACAGTGTGCGTGGACCTGGAGGAAAGCTTCGGCTCGGACATGGTTTACGGCAAGAAATACTTCACGTATCTGACCGAAGAGGTTCCCGCGCTGGTACAGTGTCTCTTCCCATCTTCACCCAGAAGGGAAGACAATTTCATCGCCGGCTTTTCCATGGGCGCCCATGCCGCCCTTAAAGCAGCCCTTCGCTGCCCGGAAAAATATGCAGCGGTCTGGGCCATGTCCGGGGCAAAGGATATGGTTAAAATGCGGAAAATGGCCCTGGAAATGGGCTTTTCGGAAGGGGATCCGGAATTCTGGGCCTTCGGCAGCCGTATACCGGAAGAAATGTACGGTTCGGAAAACGATCTTCTCTTCCTGGCGGAACAGCTGGCCAAATCCGGCCGCCCGCAGCCGAAAATCATCACCTCCTGCGGCACTTTGGATTACGGCATCGACCTTTGCCGGGAAATGCACGCCCATCTGGATAAATGCGGTCTGGAAAATACCTTCTACGAAATCGAAGGCCATATCCACGATTTCGAATATGCAGACGCCATGCTCAAGAGGGCTATTTACGAGGAGCTGCCGATTAATCCCCCGGAAATCTGTTAATCACAGCTTTTCATCCGGATGAGAAAATAATTAAGGAGCGGCATTTCTGCCGCTCCTTCAACACTTTCTGATTTTCCCGCCGTCAGCAGTCATACGGCATCGGCCCGATCATATCCTGCCAGGGCGAATATGACGCCTGATGCTGTGCCTCAAAGGATAGATAATCTTCTGACGGAAGATCCGCCGGAAGTGAAAGGATCCTTTCCTGCGCCGGCTCATATCCCCGATATAAGCGGGAATGAACAATGAACGCCCCCTCTGTTCCCCTGAACAAAAGCTTGCTTCCGCTGTAAGCC
>CADBNF010000014.1 GCA_902796005.1 uncultured Lachnospiraceae bacterium
AGCCGTTTGATGGCCCCCGCCAGGGGATGCTCGCTGGGGGATTCCAGCAGGAAGGCCTTGTACAGCAGCTCCTCCTTCGTGACCCCGGCTGCGGGATAAATGCCGGTGACCGAGGGCTCGCCCTTGGTCAGGGTGCCGGTCTTGTCCATAACGACGGTATCGATACGGCCGGTTTCCTCCAGGGCCGCAGCGCTTTTGAAGAGAATACCGTGCTTCGCGCCGACGCCGCTGCCCACCATGATGGCCACGGGGGTGGCCAGTCCCAGAGCACAGGGACAGCTGATGACCAGGACGGAGATGCCCCTGGCCAGGGCGAAGCCGATGTCTTTGCCCAAAAGCAGCCAGATGACGATGGTTATCACGGCCACGGTGATGACCGCGGGAACAAAGACGCCCGAAACCTTATCCGCCAGCTTTGCAATGGGAGCCTTGCTGCCCGCCGCGTCGGAAACCAGGCGGATGATGCCCGCCAGGGCGGTCTCCTCTCCCACCTTCCGGGTTTCCACCAGAAGGAAGCCGGACTGGTTGATGGTGGCCGCAGAGACTGTATCACCCACGGATTTGTCCACCGGCACGGATTCGCCCGTAAGGGCGGCTTCGTTGATGGCGGAGCTTCCCTCCAGGATGATGCCGTCCACCGGGATGGCTTCTCCGGGTCTTACCGCCACCACGTCGCCTAAGCGCACCTGGTCAATGGGAAGGCTGATTTCCTCCCCGTCCCGGATGACGTTGGCCGTCTCCGGCGCCAGAGCCTGCAGACCCTTGATGGCGTCCGTGGTCCTGCCCTTGGCATAGGCCTCCAGCATCTTGCCCACGGTGATCAGCGTCAGGATCATGGCGGCGCTTTCAAAGTAAAATTCATGCATCAGGCTGTGCAGGGCCATGTGTCCTTCCGACACCACCACAAAGCACATCTGAAAAAGAATGACCGTACTGTAGCCGAAGGATGCCGCGGACCCTAAGGAAACCAGGGTATCCATATTCGGGGAGCGATGCAGCAGTCCCTTAAAGCCGCTGGTGAAGAACTGGCGGTTGATCACCATGCCGCAGATGGCCAGAAGCATCTCATAAAGGCCGATGGCCAGGGGATTCTGCGCAAAGGCAGCCGGGGCCGGCCAGCCCCACATGGTTACGCCCATGGAAACATACATGAGCGGCAGAAGGAAAATAATAGAAAGAATCAGTCTTTTTCGGATTTTCCGGAATTCCGCAGCACTGTCGTCCGCCTTTTTGGCCGAAGCCGCGCCGGAGGCGCCGGCCGGCCCCTTCGCGGCTTCGCCGGCCTCGGGCTTTAAGGAAGCGCCGTAGCCTGCATTTTCCACCGCGGTTATAATATCTTCGACAGAAGCGCTGCCCTCCACCTGCATGCTGTTGAGCAGCAGGTTGACGGAGACCGAATCCACATCCGGCAGAGCCCCTACAGCCTTCTCCACCCTGGCGGAGCAGGCGGCACAGGACATGCCCGTCACATCAAAACGTCGCATAATAAACTCCTGTATCTGAAACAGTTCCCAAAATGATCGTTAATATATTAACATTCTGATTGTCCTTCGTCAACCATCTCTTTGCCCCGGATTGTCCGGGCCCCTGTGCATGCGTATACCGTCGTTTTTCTTATTTCTTCTCCCCATCACAGAGGTTTTCCTCCATGTTTTCCAGCAGGGCGGACAGCTCCCAGAGCACGTCCGGCCTGCCCGATTTCGGTCTGGGAAGACGATAGAGAAGGGTCCGGCTCTTCGCCTTGAAGGTCAGCCGGTCCTTGAAAGCCTCCAGCACCAGGGGAATATTCTCCCCGTGAATCCTGGCCTGCTCGTGGAAGGTCAGGGTGACCATATCCTTGTTCTGGCGGATTTCCGTAATCCAGCATTTTTCCGCAAGGGCCTTCAGCATGGAGACGGACAGGAGGTTCATCACGCATTTCGGGGGATCCCCGAAGCGGTCCACCAGCTCGTCCACCATATCGTCGTAATCCGCCTTTGTGCGGATGGTGGAAATCCTCTTGTAGATATCCAGCTTGCGGCTTTCCTCCGGAATATACCGGTCCGGAATGTGGGCGTCCGCCTCGATGTCCACGGTGGTTTCCGCCCGTTCCTCCTGTTTTATGCCCTTGGCCACCGCCACCGCTTCGGAAAGCAGCTTGCAGTACAGATCGTAGCCCACTGCCTCCATATGGCCGCTCTGCTCGGCCCCCAGGAGGTTGCCGGCGCCGCGGATTTCCAGGTCCCGCATGGCGATTTTGATGCCGCTGCCCAGCTCGGTATATTCCCGGATGGCGCTCAAGCGCTTCTGGGCATCCTCCTTCAGGATCCGGTTCTTCCGGTACATCAGGAAGGCGTAGGCGGTCCGGCTGCTCCGACCGACCCGGCCCCGCAGCTGGTACAGCTGGGAAAGGCCCATCCGCTCCGCATCCCGGACGATAATCGTATTGACGTTGGGAATATCCATGCCCGTCTCGATGATGGTGGTGGAAACCAGCACGTCGATTTCCCCGTTGATGAAACGGTACATGATATCCTCCAGTTCCTGCTCCCGCATCTGCCCGTGGGCAAAGGCCACCACATGATCGGGGAACATCTGCTGGATCCGGTAAGCCAGCTCGGAAATGCCGGCAATCCGGTTTGAGACAAAATAGGCCTGGCCGTTCCTGGCCAGCTCCCGGGCAATGGCCTCCCGCACGATTTCCTCGTCATATTCGCACACGTAGGTCTGGATGGGCACCCTGTCCATGGGCGCTTCATTCAGCACGCTCAAATCCCGGATGCCGATGAGGCTCATATGCAGGGTCCTCGGAATGGGCGTAGCGGTCAGGGAAAGCACGTCCACCCGGTTCCTAAGCTGCTTGATTTTTTCCTTGTGGGTAACGCCGAAGCGCTGCTCCTCATCCACGATGAGCAGTCCAAGGTCCTTGAATTTCACGTCCTTTGAGAGTACCCGGTGGGTGCCGATGAGGATATCCACCTGCCCTCTTTCCAGGTCGTGCAGTGTTTTCTTCTGCTGGGCGACGCTGCGGAACCGGCACAGAAGGTCTACCCGCACCGGAAAATCCTTCATCCGCTGGACAAAGGTATTGTAATGCTGCTGGGCCAGGATGGTGGTGGGCACCAGCATCACCACCTGCCGGCTTTCCTGCACAGCCTTGAAGGCCGCCCGGATGGCGATCTCCGTCTTGCCGTAGCCCACGTCCCCGCAGATCAGCCGATCCATGATTTTCGGACTTTCCATGTCCGCCTTCACCGCTTCTATGGCCGCAAGCTGGTCATCCGTCTCCTCAAAGGGGAAGAGCTCCTCGAATTCCCGCTGCCACACCGTATCCGGCCCGTAGACGTAGCCCTCCAGCTGCTGCCGGCTGGCGTAGAGCCGTACCAGATCCTCGGCGATGTCCTTGACCGCCTTTTTCACCCGGCTTTTGGTCCGGCTCCAGTCGCTGCCCCCCAGGGTGTTCAGCTTCAGGTCCTTATGCTGCTCGCTGCTGCCGTATTTCTGCAGGGCCTCCAGCTGGGTGGCCTGGATATACAGGAAGCTGCCCTTGGCGTACTCCAGCTTGAGGTAATCCTTCGCCAGGCCGTCCCGGACAACCTCCTCGATTCCCCGGTAAATGGCCAGGCCGTGGGATTCGTGCACCACGTAATCCCCCACGGACAGCTGGGAAAGGCTGGAAATGCTCCGGCCGTCGTAGACCTTCCGCCGGCGCTTCCTGCGTTCCCGGCCGAAAATATCCGATTCGGTGATGAGGACAAATTTCTGCAGGGGGTATTCAAAGCCCCGGCTGGCGTTGCCGTAGAGCACCATGACCTCGCCGTTTTGCAGTTCCCTGTCGTCCTCCCTGGCGAAAAAGGAGGTCACGCCCTCCTCCAGGAGATCTTTGACCAGCCGTTCGCCCCGGGTGACCGAAGCGGACAGCAGGATGGTCCGGTACCCGGACCTCTGCCATTTTTTCAGGTCCTGCACCAGAAGGGAGAACTGGTTGTTGTAGGGGTTCACGCTGCGGACCGTAAAGGAAAAGTCCGCGATGGTTTTCAGCTCCTCGGTTTTCTGGTCCAGCAGGGAAAAGGCCGCGCAGTGTCCCTTTGCAAAAGCGGCAAGCATCTGCCGGCCGTTTACGAGCCGGTCCGCCCTGTCTTTGGTGATTTTGCCGGCGGCAAGCCGGTTCTCCACGGACTGGGCATATTCCGAAAAGACCGCCTCCGCATTTTCCAGGATCCTTGCGGGCTCGTCCAGGACAAAAAGGCTGTCCTTCGGGAAATAATCGGGAAAGGTGGCGGAATACTCCGATGACGGCTTCTCGCCGATTTCCTCGGCTGCCGGTCCGATGACCGCCTCCTCCAGCTCCTCGATGCTTCTCTGGCTTTCCGTATCGAAGCTTCTTAGGGAGTCCACCTCGTCCCCCCAGAATTCAATCCGGACGGGATATTCCCCGGAAAGGATGAAGATATCCAGGATGCCGCCCCGGACGGCAAACTGGCCCGGCGCCTCCACCTGGGAGGTGCGGCTGTAGCCTAAATACACCAGCTTTTCCTCAAGCTGGGACAGGTCGACGGTATCGCCCCGCTTTACGGTGATCAGGCTGTTTTTGAACACCAAAAGAGGCAAAAGACGGTCCATGCACCCCCCCGGGGAGGTTACCGCAATGACCTTCTTTTGCTCTGCCAGTGCCTCTATGACCTGCAGTCTCTGCCTGGTGACCAGGTTTCCCGCCACATCCGCCTGGTAAAACAGCACGTCCCGGGCAGGGAAGAGAAATACATCTTTTTCGTACAGGCGCAGGTCCTCGTAGAGCTCCTTCGCCTTCAGTTCGTTTTCGGAGACCAGAAGCATGCTTCTGTCCCCGCAGAGGGCCGCGGCCAGATTGGCCTTCTGGCCGGAAAGGGTGCCGGTGACCTTCACCACACCCTTTCGGGTGGAGAGGATTTTCGTCAGGTCCTCAAATCCCCCCGCCTCAAGCAGTGCCTGCTTCGTCGCTTTCATGCTTCTTCTCTTTTTGATTATAGGTATTCATGGCCGCTTCCACGCCTTCGGAGAGAATCATCTCCACCGCGTCCGCGGCCTTTTTCAGGGCTTCGTCCACCAGTACCCGTTCATCCTTCGGGAAAGGACTCATGACGTAATCCACCAGGTCCATGTAGGAGGGCCGCTGGCCGATGCCGACCCGGATACGGCAGAATTTCTCCGTTCCCAGCTTGGCCGTCACGTCCCGCATGCCGTTGTGGGTGCCCGGCCGGCCGCTCTTTCGCACCCGGATCTGGCCGGGGGAAAGGTCCGTGTCGTCGTAAATGACGATAAGCTCCTTCTCGGGGTCGATTTTGTAATACCGCACGTAGGCGGACACCGCGTCGCCGCTTAAGTTCATGTAGGTCAGGGGCTTTAACAGGATGACCTTCTGCCCCTGAATGATGCCCTTGCCGTACATGCCCTTCATGGAAATCCCCGAGGAGGGTATCCGGTACCGGTCTATGAGCTCGGTTACCGCGTCAAAGCCCATGTTGTGCTTGGTGTTCTCATATTTCCTGTCCGGATTGCCCAGACCGACGATGAGATACATGCGCCGTCCTCCTTACGTGAAATAAACCAGTTCGGATGCGGGCGGGTCTGCCTTTTCGATTTTCCTGGAGTACAGTACCGGGCCCTCGCCGCCGTACATTTTCACAAATTTGTAGCGTACGGTGGCGGTTACCGTCACCCACTCACCCATGTCCAGGCTCGGCGCGTATTTGCTCTTGCACAGATAGCCGATAAAGCTGGTGTCGTCGGCGCAGCAGGTCATGGCTCTTCTGCCGGGCACGAAAATCTGGGAATCATCCCGCTGGCTTTTCAGTACCTGGCCCTTGAAGCGCACGGTTTTGCCGTCGTAGGTTGCCGGATTCTCCCCGGCATCCACATAGAAAATACCGTAGTCCACGTCGTCGATGTCAATGACCTCCGCGTCGGTATCGTAGGGAAGCTGGTCGGAGGTGAAATCCGTCAGGTTCCCGTCCATATCCTCGAAAAGCACCTCGCAGGCGGGATTGACCACCTTGATGCTTCTCCTGAAGGAAGCCAGGGGCATGTCCGGCTGGCAGCGGTTGAACACCACCATATCCGCCTGGGCGGACATTTCCGCGAAAAGGGATTTCATATTTGCGGCATAGACGCTGAAGGTCCCCGCATCCACCGTAACGATCTGCTGGACGATTTCCCAGTCCTCGGGAAGCTCCATTTCCCAGACGTTTTTAACACCCCACAGGGGGTTATATTCGATAATAACCCGATCCGGGCGATGCTTTCTGTTCAGCTTCTTCAGGGTATCGGTGGTAAAGTCCGCCTCGTCCTCGATGGTCTCAAAGGTGGTGTGGTACCGGAGCAGCCGTTTGGGGTCATACTCCTCCTCCCCCTCCTCACAGGCAATCAGCAGGGTGGGCTCGTCAATCTGAAAATAATCCTGGGCAATGGTAAAATTCAGGAACGTGGTCTTCCCGCTGTCCAGAAATCCGGTGACCAGGTAGACCGGTACTTTTAATTCATCTTCATTCATCGGTTACTCGTCCTTCGTCAATGTTCATCTGTTTAAAGCTCAGGTAGGTCACGCCGTTTTCCAGCTCGTAACCCCGGGAAGCGGCAAGTTCCTCCACGGTCACCATCTTGTAGCCCTGCTCCGCAAGATAGGGAATCAGGGTTTCGCAGGCAGCTGCCGTGGTATCGTAAATATCGTGCAGCAGGAAGATGTTGCCCGGCTCCAGGAGGCTTGTCACCTCGCCCATGATGGATTCCAGGCTTCCGTCATCCCAGTCGTAGGTGTCCAGGTCCCAGAGAATATTCGGCCGGTTCACCCTCTGTACACTGTAGTGGGTGTAATCGCCGAAAGGGAAGCGCACTACCCGGGCAATCTCCCCGCCGGTGTAGTTTTTGATCAGCTCGTCACACAGGTAAAACTGCCATTCCGCCTCGTCCGCATTCTCATCCGCAGGCAGCTGCACATGGCTGTAGGTGTGATTGCCGATAAGATGTCCCTCCGCCACCATGCGGGGAAGGACGTTGGAACCGTATTTCTCGATTTCCGTGCCCAGAAGGAAAAAGGTTGCCTTCGCGTCGTATCTGGCCAGGATATCCAGAATCTGGTTGGTATAGGGTCCCGGACCGTCGTCAAAGGTCAGGGCCACCAGCTTTGTACCGTCCTCGTCCGGCTTCCAGGCGCCACGCTCGTCAAAATACAGCCCCTCTCCCGCAATGGCGGTCCAGCCCACGGCCAGATACCCGTCTTTGGAGAAATGATAGGCATGCTCCCCGTTCCTGACCCAGCCGTTTACCAGGTAGGTACCGTCGGCATAATAATACCGCCGTCTTCTTCCGCTGCCGGACAGGCCTTCCTCGGCAGAAGCCGGCTCATCCGAGCGTCTGCCTCTTCCGGCGCTGCCTGTACCGTCCTCCTTCTCCGGATTCACCGTATACAGGAAGGTGACCGGTTCCGGCGTCGGGGTTGCCTCCGGCGTCGGTTCAGGGGTGAGGATAAGCTCTCCCCGCCCTTCGGAGGTACTGTTTGCGGATACGGCTTCGGTCTGCGTCCCGGCGGATACGGTCCGGGTTTCCGGATTCTGTGCTTCCTTCTGCCCCTCCCTGTGGTACAGGGCGATGAAAATGACCAGAAGGATCGCTGCCGCTGCCACGGAAAGGATATACAGCCGGCGAAGATTTTCCCTTCTTCTGTTGTTCCTCTGTGTGATTCTTCTTCTCTGCTCGGCGTTCACTGCTGTTTTGTTCCTTAAAAAGGCCGGCGTACCCTTCTGCGTACACCGGCCCTGGTATTATTCTTCGGAATCCTCCGCTTCCCGTTCCGGATCAGCGTCTTCTTTGTCCGTATCTTCTTCGGTCTCCGCTTCGGCACCGTCTTCCGGTACGAAATCCGGTTCTTCGGCGAATACACCTTCTTCTGTTGTCTCAGCTTCAGCTTCCGCTTCCGCTACGGCCGCTGCTTCTGCCTCCGCGGAGGCCGCGGCAGCAGAGGCTTCCCTGGCCCTGGTTTCGGCCAGCTCCTTCATCTCCGCATCGGAATCCAGCGCAATACTGCTGTACTGCTTCATGCCGGTGCCGGCAGGAATCAGCTTACCGATAATGACGTTCTCCTTCAGGCCGATCAGGTGGTCAACCTTGCCCTTGATGGCCGCGTCCGTCAGCACCTTCGTCGTCTCCTGGAAGGAAGCGGCGGACAGGAAGGAATCCGTGGCCAGAGAGGCTTTGGTGATACCCAGAAGCACCCGTTTGCCCTCTGCAGGCTCCAGGCCCTCTTCTTCCATCCGGCGGTTGGTGTCCTCATACTCCAGGACATCCACCAGCATGCCGGGCAGGTAGGGGGTATCGCCGTTCTTCTCGATACGCACCTTCTTCAGCATCTGACGTACGATAACCTCGATATGCTTATCGGCGATTTCAACGCCCTGCAGACGGTACACACGCTGTACCTCGCTGAGCATGTAGTTCTGTACGTCCTTAACGCCCTTGATTCTTAAGATATCATGGGGGTTAACGGAACCTTCGGTCAGCTCGTCGCCGGCAGCCAGCTCCTGGCCGTCCGTAACCTTGATGCGGGAGCCGTAGGGAATCAGGTAGGTCTTGGACTGGCCCTCTTCCTTATCCTCCACCACGATCTCTCTCTTCTTTTTGGTATCCCGGATGCTGGCCGTACCCTTGATATCCGTGATAATGGCCAGGCCCTTGGGCTTACGGGCTTCGAAAAGCTCCTCAACACGGGGAAGACCCTGGGTGATATCGCCGCCGGCAACGCCGCCGGTATGGAAGGTACGCATGGTCAGCTGGGTACCGGGCTCACCGATGGACTGGGCTGCGATGATACCTACGGACTCACCCACCTGCACCGGAGCGCCGGTGGCCATGTTCGCGCCGTAGCATTTTGCGCAGATGCCCAGACGGGAACGGCAGGTCAGGATGGTACGAATCTTTACCTTATCGTAGCCGGTGCCGTCCTCATGTCTGCCCTCGGACAGGATTTTGCCTGCTGCGGCACCGGAAATCATCTCATTCTTTCCGACAATCAGATTGCCGCTGCCGTCGAAGATGTCTTCAACGGAGAATCTTCCGGTAATTCTTTCCTTTAAGGATTCGATCTCTTCCTTGCCGTCAGAGAAGCCTTCCACCTCCATGCCGGGGATGTAATCCTCTTCGCTGCAGCAGTCTTCCTCACGGATAATCAGCTCCTGGGAAACGTCAACCATTCGACGGGTCAGGTAACCGGAGTCGGCGGTACGCAGCGCGGTATCGGAAAGTCCCTTTCTGGCGCCGTGGGCGGACATGAAGTATTCCAGTACGTCCAGGCCTTCACGGAAATTGGACTTGATGGGCAGCTCGATGGTGTGACCGGTGGTATCTGCCATCAGGCCACGCATGCCGGCCAGCTGTTTGATCTGCTTATCGGAACCACGGGCGCCGGAATCAGCCATCATGAAGATGTTGTTGTATTTGTCCAGGCCCTCCAGCAGGTCCTTAGTCAGGATATCATCGGTTTCCTTCCAGGTTTCCACGACCTCTTTGTACCGCTCTTCGTCGGTAATCAGGCCTCTCTTGTAGTTCCTGGTGATCTTGTCCACCGTCGCCTGGGCCTCGGCAATCAGCTGGGGCTTCTGGGCCGGTACGGTCATATCCGAAATGGATACGGTCATGGCCGCCTGGGTGGAATACTTGTAACCCATGGACTTGATGTGGTCCAGCACCTCTGCGGTCACGGTGGCGCCGTGCAGGGTGATGACCCGCTCCAGGATCTGCTTCAGTTCTTTCTTCTTTACAAGGAAATCCACTTCGGGAAGCAACTCGTTGCCGGGAACGGTTCTGTCCACATAACCCAGATCCTGGGGAAGGATCTCGTTGAAGAGCAGTCTGCCCAGGGTGGTGCTTACCACACTGGCGATATCCCTTCCCTCTGCGTCTTTGCCGGTACGGCGGACGCGGATACGGGTCTGCAGGGTAATGTATTTGTTTTCATAGGCGAGAATCGCCTCATTTACGTCCTTGAAGGCCTTGTCTTCGCCCTTGCTGCCCTCTCTTAACTGGGTCAGGTAATAAATACCGAGAACCATATCCTGGGAGGGAACGGCCACGGGACCGCCGTCCGAGGGCTTTAAGAGGTTGTTCGGGGAAAGCAGCATGAAGCGGCATTCCGCCTGGGCCTCAACGGAAAGGGGAAGGTGCACGGCCATCTGGTCGCCGTCGAAGTCGGCGTTGAAGGCGGTACACACCAGGGGATGCAGCTTGATGGCCTTGCCCTCTACCAGGATGGGCTCGAAGGCCTGGATACCCAGACGGTGCAGGGTAGGCGCACGGTTCAGCATAACCGGATGCTCCTTGATGACGTCCTCGAGAACGTCCCACACCTCGTTCTGCATCTTTTCCACCATCTTCTTGGCGCTCTTGATGTTGTGGGCGGTGCCGTTCTTCACCAGCTCCTTCATAACGAAGGGCTTGAACAGCTCGATGGCCATTTCCTTGGGCAGACCGCACTGGTAAATCTTCAGCTCGGGGCCGACCACGATAACGGAACGGCCGGAATAGTCCACACGTTTGCCCAGCAGGTTCTGACGGAAACGTCCGGATTTACCTTTAAGCATATCGGACAGGGACTTTAACGCCCGGTTTCCGGGGCCGGTTACGGGGCGTCCGCGGCGGCCGTTGTCGATAAGGGCATCCACCGCCTCCTGCAGCATACGCTTTTCATTTCTCACGATGATTTCCGGGGCGCCAAGCTCCAGAAGTCTTCTTAAACGGTTGTTTCTGTTGATGATCCGGCGGTAAAGGTCATTTAAGTCGGAGGTGGCGAATCTGCCGCCGTCCAGCTGTACCATGGGCCGTAAATCGGGCGGAATGACCGGGATAACGTTCATCACCATCCATTCGGGACGGTTGCCGGACTCGCGGAAAGCCTCCACAACCTCCAGCCTCTTGATGATCCGGGCCCGCTTCTGGCCGGTGGACTCCTTCAGTCCGGTTTTCAGCTCCTTGAATTCCTTCTCCAGGTCAACGGCGCTTAACAGCTCCTGGATGGCTTCCGCACCCATGCCTACGCGGAAGGCGGGCTTGCCGTCCACGGGCGGGAACTCCTCCATCTTTTCCTGGTATTCGGTCTCGGTAAGCACCTGCTTGACGGACAGGGTGGTCTCACCGGGATCCAGTACGATATAGCTGGCGAAATACAGCACCTTTTCCAGGGTTCTGGGAGAAAGGTCCAGCATCAGGCCCATTCTGGAGGGAATGCCCTTGAAATACCAGATATGGGAAACCGGGGCCGCCAGCTCGATGTGGCCCATGCGCTCTCTTCTGACGGAGGCCTTGGTCACTTCCACGCCGCAGCGGTCGCAGACAACGCCTTTGTAGCGAATCTTTTTATATTTTCCGCAATGACATTCCCAGTCCTTTGAGGGTCCGAAAATACGCTCGCAGAACAGGCCGTCTTTCTCCGGCTTTAAGGTTCTGTAGTTGATGGTTTCGGGCTTTTTCACCTCGCCGTGGGACCATTCCCGGATTTTCTCCGGGGAGGCCAGGCCGATTCTGATGGCGTCAAAGGTCAAGGGTTCATACGTTACAGTATTGTTTGTATTTTCCGGCATTTGAATACCCCTTTCAAATATCCTTTCTGCTTATCTCACGTTGTCCTGCTCGTTACTCCTCAATGAACTCTTCGTCATCGAAGAAATCCGGGAAAGCATCCTCCTCGTCGGAAAGTCCGGCTTCCTCGTCCACGTCAACCAGCTCTTCGCCCTGGAATTCCTGCTTGCCGTAGCCGTAATAGCCGAAGTCTTCCTCCTGGCGTCTGAACCGCTCGTCCTCGTCCAGGACGGCACGGATGCTGGTGTCGCCGTATTCCGCGGTCTCCATGATTTCCACTTCGGTGTTGTCGTCCTTCAGGACCCGGACATCCAGGCCCAGGGACTGGAGCTCCTTGATCAGCACCTTGAAGGACTCGGGGATGCCTGCGGACGGAATGTTCTGGCCCTTGATGATGGCTTCATAGGTCTTCACACGGCCCACAACGTCATCCGACTTGACCGTCAGAATCTCCTGCAGGGTGTAGGAAGCGCCGTAGGCCTCCAGGGCCCACACCTCCATCTCACCGAAACGCTGGCCGCCGAACTGGGCCTTGCCGCCTAAGGGCTGCTGGGTTACCAGGGAGTAGGGGCCGGTGGAACGGGCATGGATCTTGTCGTCTACAAGATGGTGGAGCTTTAAGTAGTGCATGTGGCCGATGGTGGTGGGGCTGTCAAAATACTCACCGGTACGTCCGTCCCTTAAGAGAACCTTGCCGTCCTCGCTGATGGGCACGCCCTTCCACAGTGCACGATGGTCCTTGTTCTTATCCAGATAATCATAAACCTCGGGAAGGAGCTCGTCCTTGTGCTTCTCGGTAAACTCTTCCCAGGAAAGGTTGACATAGTCATTGGCCAGGCGCAGGGTGTCCTGAATGTCGATCTCGTTGGCGCCGTCGAAGACGGGGGTGGCGATATCGAAGCCCAGGGCCTTGGCAGCCAGGCTTAAGTGAATCTCCAGCACCTGTCCGATATTCATACGGGAAGGTACGCCCAGGGGATTCAGAACGATGTCCAGGGGACGGCCGTTGGGCAGGAAGGGCATATCCTCCACGGGAAGGATACGGGAAACAACACCCTTGTTGCCGTGACGTCCGGCCATCTTGTCGCCCACGGAAATCTTACGCTTCTGGGCGATGTAAATCCTTACGGACTGGTTGACGCCGGGAGAAAGCTCGTCGCCGTTGGCCCGGGTAAATACCTTGGCATCCACTACGATACCGTATTCGCCGTGGGGAACTTTCAGGGAGGTGTCACGGACTTCCCTGGCCTTCTCGCCGAAAATGGCGCGCAGCAGTCTTTCCTCTGCGGTCAGCTCGGTCTCGCCCTTGGGGGTAACCTTGCCCACCAGGATATCACCGGCACGGACCTCCGCACCGATGCGGATGATGCCGCGCTCGTCCAGATCCTTTAAGGCATCGTCGCCGACGCCGGGCACATCCTTGGTGATGTCCTCCGGTCCCAGCTTGGTGTCCCTGGCCTCCGCCTCATATTCCTCGATATGGATGGAGGTGTAGACGTCATCCTTGACCAGTCTCTCGCTTAACAGTACCGCGTCCTCGTAGTTGTAGCCTTCCCAGGTCATGAAGCCGATAAGGGGGTTCTTGCCCAGGGCCAGCTCACCGCCGGAGGTGGAGGGACCGTCGGCAATCACCTGTCCGGCCTCAATATGCTCTTCCTTGTCCACGATGGGCCTCTGGTTGTAGCTGTTGGCCTGGTTGGAGCGCATGAACTTGGTCAGCTTGTAGGTCTGCTTGGTTCCGTCATCGTTGTTCACCCGGATTTCCTCGGAGGAAACATAGGTTACGGTGCCGGCTTTTTCCGCAACAACGCAGACGCCGGAGTCGATGGCGGTCTTGGCTTCCATGCCGGTGCCCACCACGGGGGCCTCGGTGAACAGAAGGGGAACGGCCTGACGCTGCATGTTGGAACCCATCAGCGCACGGTTGGCATCGTCGTTCTGCAGGAAGGGAATCAGAGCAGTAGCCACGGAGAAGACCATCTTCGGGGATACGTCCATGTAGTCAAACATATGACGCTCGTACTCCTGGGTCTCATCCCTGTACCGGCCGGAAACATTCTTTCTCAGGAAATGGCCTTCCGCATCCAGCGGCTCGTTGGCCTGGGCAACATGGTAGTTGTCCTCCTCGTCCGCCGTCATGTAGACCACCTCGTCCGTAACCCTGGGATTGGCCGGGTCGGACTTGTCCACCTTGCGGTAGGGTGCCTCGATAAAGCCGTACTCATTGATCCGGGCATAGCTGGCCAGGGAGTTGATCAGGCCGATGTTGGGACCTTCAGGGGTCTCGATGGGGCACATCCTGCCGTAATGGGAATAATGTACGTCACGCACCTCGAAACCGGCTCGGTCTCTGGAAAGACCGCCGGGGCCAAGGGCGGAAAGACGTCTCTTGTGGGTCAGCTCACCCAGGGGGTTGTTCTGATCCATGAACTGGGACAGCTGGGAGGAACCGAAGAATTCCTTCACCGCAGCGGTCACAGGCTTGATGTTGATGAGGGACTGGGGCGTAATCAGATCGGAATCCTGGGTGGTCATCCGTTCACGCACCACTCTTTCCAGACGGGAAAGACCGATGCGGTACTGGTTCTGCAGCAGTTCGCCCACGCAGCGGATACGGCGGTTGCCCAGATGGTCGATGTCATCGTCGTTGCCCACGCCGTGCTCCAGATGAATATTGTAGTTAATGGAAGCAATGATGTCTTCCCGGGTAATGTGCTTCGGAATCAGCTCATGCACGCGGCTGCGGATGGCGTTCTTCATGCCCTCGAAATCATCGGCGAACTCGTCCATAATTTCCTTGAGCACGGGGTAATACACCTCTTCGGTGACCTTGACCTCTGCCGGGTCCACGTCCATGAAGCGGGTGATGTCCACCATCATATTGGAGATGACCTTGACGTCTCTCTCCTCCGTACGGATGAGCACGTCGGTGACGGCGGCATACTGGATGTCATCCGCCAGCTCCTTGGTCACCCTGGTGCCGGCCTCGGCGATCACCTCGCCGGTCTCCATGTTGACCACGTCCTCTGCCAGGACATGGCCGGCAATCCGGTTGCGCAAAGCCAGCTTCTTGTTGAATTTGTATCTGCCAACCTTGGCCAGATCATACCGGCGGGAATCAAAGAACATGGAGAAAATCAGGCTCTCCGCGCTTTCCACCGCCAGGGGCTCGCCGGGACGGATCTTCTTGTACAGCTCCAGAAGGCCTTCCTGGTAATTGGTAGCCACGTCCTTCTGCAGGGTCGCCTCGATCTTCGGCTCGTCGCCGAAAAGCTCGCGGATCTGCTCGTTGGAGCCGTAACCCAGGGCACGCACCAGTACGGTGATCGGCACCTTTCTGGTCCGGTCCACACGGACATAGAAGACGTCATTGGAATCGGTCTCGTACTCCAGCCACGCGCCGCGGTTGGGGATCACGGTGCAGGAGAACAGTTTTTTACCCAGCTTGTCATGGGTAATGGCATAGTAGATGCCCGGGGAACGCACCAGCTGGGAAACGATAACTCTCTCCGCGCCGTTGATCACAAAGGTACCTGTCTCCGTCATCAGGGGCAGGTCGCCTAAAAAGATCTCATGCTCGGTGATTTCATCGGTTTCCCGGTTGTACAGCTGTACCTTCACCCGTAAGGGGGCCGCATAGGTGGCATCCCTCTGTTTACATTCATCTATTGAATATTTTACGTCGTCCCTGCAAAGCCGGAAATCGTTGAATTTCAGGCTCAGCTTGCCGCCGTAATCTTCAATCGGGGAAATATCATCAAATACTTCTCTGAGTCCTTCGTGAAGAAACCAGTTGTAGGAATCCTTCTGCACCTCAATCAGATTGGGCATCTCAAGAACTTCTTTCTGTCTCTGGTAACTCATTCGCATACCTTTCCCGGTGGAAATCGGGCGTATTCTGTTTTTCTCCATTGACGTTTCACCCCTTGTGCGTATAATATTTACTATGTGGACAGGTACTATTCTCTCATTCTTTGGTCAGATTACATAGGTAGAAATCCGGAAAATGGGTATAAAATGCCTAGGACGCCACAATAGTGCATTGTCAAGAGTAACACAACCTTAATATCCTGTCAACTTTTTTTTAATAATATTTTTCTGATGCTTCAACCCTGCCTAAAGAAGAACGGATTCGGGCAGGGTTGTCGTATATAAAAAGAAAGGAAACACCCCCATGATTTCATTTGAAAGCGACTACATCACCGGCGCCCATCCCGCCATTCTTGAAGCCCTGTCCCGCACCAACCTGGAGCCCGCCTCCGGCTACGGCACGGACAGATGGTGCGAAAGCGCGGCGGCGAAAATCCTTGCGGCCTGCGGCCTTAGCGATAAGGAAGGCGCCGTGGAATTCATCTCCGGCGGCACCCAGACCAATGCGGTGGTCATCGCCTCCCTCCTTAAGGACTATGAAGGCGTCCTGGCTGCGGAAACCGGCCACGTCAGCCAGCACGAGGCCGGCGCCATCGAATACACCGGCCATGAGGTGCTCACCCTGCCCGGACACGCCGGCAAGGTGGATGCGGCGGAGGCTGCCGCCTATATTGAGAAATTCTACGGGGACGAAAGCCATGAGCACATGGTTTTCCCCGGCATGATCTATATCTCCCATCCCACGGAATACGGTACCCTGTATACCCTTGCGGAGCTGACCGCCCTGCATGAGGTCTGTGCGAAATACCGCATCCCCCTCTATCTGGACGGAGCGCGCCTGGGCTACGGCCTGATGAGCCGTTCTGCAGATGTGACCCTGGCGGACATCGCCCGGCTTACGGACGTCTTCTACATCGGCGGCACCAAGGTCGGCGCCCTCATCGGGGAAGCCGTGGTCTTCACGAAGAACAACCGGCCGGCCCATTTCATGCATTCCATGAAAAAGCGCGGCGCCCTCCTGGCCAAGGGCAGGGTCTTAGGGATCCAGTTCGATACCCTGTTTTCCGACGGGCTGTATGAGGAAATCGGCCGGCACGGCATCGAAAAGGCGGAAAAGCTGAAGGACATCCTTGCGGAAGCCGGTTTTTCCTTCTTCATCGATTCCCCCACCAACCAGCAGTTCCCCATCCTCCCGGACAAAACCCTGAACTATCTGCGCGCGTCCGGCGTGGCGGTCAGCTTCTGGGAGAAATACGATGAAACCCACACGGTGGTGCGCCTTGCAGCCTGCTGGTCCACCACCGATGAGGATCTGGATGCTTTAAAGAAAATTCTGGCGGAAGCGCCGGCCTGAAGCGCCGGCCGGAGGGAAAGATAAGGAGCCTGTCATGCCTTCACTGCGTTTTCGTTTTGCCTCCTTCCTGGAGGACCTGGCCTGGAATATGAAGGAAAAGGGAAATGAACGGGAAAACCGCAGGTTTCTCGACCGGTACAGTCTCACGGACCTGCCCCGGCAGGAACGCAGGGTCACCCGGTACAATTTCTACGGCGGCGTCAATGTACTGATGCTGGATGCCCTTCTTTCCTCCGGCCTTATAAAGCCCTCGGACCATATCCTGGACGTGGGCTGCGGGACGGGGATTTTCCTCCTGTACCTGGCCTCAAAAGGCTTCCTGCACCTGACCGGGCAGGAGCTGGACGGGGAGGTTTACGCCGTGGCGCAGAAAAATCTTGCCGCTTTCCGGGAACGGGTGCCGGACTATGCCGGGCAGCTGGAAATCAGAAAAGAAAATGCCGTCACGGCAGGCGTGCCCGACGACATCAATATCTGTTACCTCTTCAACAGCTTCTATGATCAGAACACCTACACCGAATGGATTGAGGCGCTCCATACCAGCGTGAAGCGCAGGCCCCGGAAGGTGAAGGTCCTGCTCCTGTATCCCACGCCCTCCTCCCTTTCCGCCTTCCGGCAGTGCGGCTGGCTTGCGGAAACCGATTCCCTGGAAAGCCGCACCGAGAACCTTCCCCAGTTCGTCCGCTTCCAGGTCTTTGAAAACTGAAGGCCCTCCCCTGTACGGGGGAAGGCCTTTTTTGTATCCGTATTTAATAGGTATATACCAGTACGTTCCAGCTGTGCTTTGCCAGGATGACCGGGCCCTCCGCTTTCCTTTCCGCCGGGCTTACCGTATTCGGCGCATCCGCGGTATTGACCGCCTTCAGGTCATCATTTTCCAGTACCAGGTGCCGGACAAGCTTCGGCTCTTTGAAGCCGCCCAGGTCGATTTCCGCTTCCACGTCCTCGGTGAGGGAGCGGTTCACCGCCAGCACCGTAATCTCCCGCTTTTCCTCATCCGCCGTCACGATGCTTTCCACGTAGGGCATCTCTCCGTAGCGGCCGGCATCGTAGGTGCCGCAGTCCACATTGGTCTGCAGGGCCGTGCCCCTGGCGTAGGCGGAAGCGTGCATGAAGGGATAATAGATGGTCTGGGCCCAGCATCTGCCGCCGGTTTCCGTCATAATCGGCGCGATGACGTTGACCAGCTGGGCAAGGCAGGCCATTTTCACCCGGTCCGCATGCTTCAGGAGGGTAATCAGAAGGCAGCCCACTGCCAGGGCATCCTCGAAGGTGTAGACATCCTCCAGAAGCGGCGGAGCAAAGGTCCATTTCTCCTGCTTTTTATCCTGCTCGTTGGAGTGGAACCACACATTCCATTCATCGAAGGAAAGCTTCATCACCTTGTCCGAATGCAGCTTCTGCTGCACGAAATCGCAGATGGACGCCACCGTTTTGATGAATTCGTCCATGTCCTTCGAGCAGGCCAGGAATTCCGCGGTGTTCTCAGCGGCATTGCCGTAATAGCTGTGCAAAGAGAGGTAATCCACGTAGGGGTAGGTATGCTCCAGCACCGTTTCCTCCCAGCTGCCGAAGGTGGGCATGCCTGAGTTGGAGCTGCCGCAGGCCACCAGCTCGATTTCCGGATCCACCATCTTCATGACCTTGGCGGTTTCCGCCGCCAGACGGCCGTATTCTTCCGCGGTTTTCGCGCCGATCTGCCAGGGTCCGTCCATTTCATTGCCCAGGCACCAGTATTTGATGCCGAAGGGCTCTTCATAGCCGTCGGCCTTACGCTTTTCGCTGTATTTGGTGCCCCCGGGAAAATTGCAGTACTCCACCAGGTTTTTCGCATCCTCCACGCCCCGGGTGCCCAGGTTTACCGCCATCATCAGGTCGGAGCCGGCCTTCTTCGTCCATTTCTGAAATTCGCCCACGCCCACCTGGTTGGATTCCAGGGAATACCAGGCCAGGTCAAGCCGCACCGGCCGGTCCTCCTTTTTCCCGGTGCCGTCCTCCCAGTTGTAGCCCGAGACGAAATTGCCGCCGGGATACCGGATGACGGGCACGTCCAGCTTCTTCACCAGCTCCAGCACGTCGGTGCGGAAGCCGTCCTCATCCGCCGTCGCATGGCCGGGCTCGTAGACGCCGCCGTACACGGACCTGCCCAGATGTTCCACAAAGGACCCGTAGAGTCTTCGGTCAATCTCCCCGATGGGGAACCTTCTGTCCGCAAAAATCGTCGCTTTCAAGGCATTTACCTCCTTATTATGTGGTTCGATCCTTCCACCGCGGGAAGGCCGTATCCGCGCATTATGTCCGCCAGTTCCTTTAAGTTCGCCTCCCACTCCTGCCGGGGCAGCATATTGTAGTCCTCGCCCATGGGGTAGGGCCGTCCAAGGGATGCGTATTTCTCCGTGCCCATCTTTTTATAGGGAAGCAGCTGGACCTGCACCGGCGGATTTTCCAGCTCCAGGATAAATTCCGCGGTTTTACGGATATTTTCCTCCGTATTGTTGACCTGGGGCACTACCGGGATCCGCAGGACAAAAGAAATGCCCGTGCTGCTCAGATACCGGATATTGTCCAGGATCTGCTCGTTGCCCGCTCCGGACCAGTAGGAATGGGCGGCGGAATCCATATTTTTGATGTCCGTGTAGAAAATATCCGTAAGGGGAATGAACTTTTCCAGGATTTCCCGGCTGCAAAGCAGGGCACTTTCCACGCAGGTGCTGATGCCCTCCTTTTTGCAGGCCGCGAGGAGCTCCAGGGCAAATTCCCACTGGACCATCACCTCGCCGCCGTTTAAGGTCATGCCGCCGCCGGAGCTTTCGTAGTAGACCCGGTCGTCCATAATTTCCTTCATCACCTGCTCCACGGTCATCACGTCCCCCCAGGCCTTGATGGCGTGGGTCAGGCAGGCAGAGGCGCAGGACATGCACCGCAGGCACTGCTCGTTTGACCCGATGATGACGCCGTCCTCGGTGAAAATAAGGGGAGAACCGCCCTTCGGGCAGGCCTTCAGGCACAGGCCGCATTTATCCTTCCCGATGCATTTGGAGGGGTAAATGCCCAGCTCCCGCTTCGGGTCAAGGCTTTCCGGGTTGCTGCACCAGCGGCAGCGCATGGGGCAGCCCTTGAGGAACACCTCCGTGCGGATGCCGGGGCCGTCGTGCACGGTCATATGCTGAATATTGAAAACAATGCCGGTCGTTGACATAATTCTCCTTTAGAAGCTCAATTCGGTCCTGCCGATGAGGTCGTTCTGCAGATCCGGGGACAGCTCCGTGAAATAGGCGGAGTAGCCGGCCACCCGGACCATCAGATCCCGGTAATCCTTCGGTTTGGCCTTCGCGCTTTCCAGCACGTCCCGGCTGACCACGTTGAACTGGCTCTGCAGGCCGCCCTTGGCGAAATACCCGTGGAACAGATTCATGAAATTCTCCAGGCCCGCTTCGCCGGATACGGTCTCCGGGGTGAACTTCCAGTTGAGGATAACGCCGTTGGCGATCCGGGACTGGTTCAGCTTGGACAGGGAGTTGGCGATGGCCAGCGGTCCTTTCACGTCGTGGGAAATGCCCTGGGGATGGCAGGGGCCCAAGCAGTCGGAAACCGGTTCGCCCGCGCATCTGCCGTCCGGGGTGGCGCCTACGGGATAGCCGCAGGGCACGTTGATGGAGGTGGAATATACGCCGGGCCGGAATTCGCCGCCCCTGGCATTGGGCCGGTGCTCGATCATCCGGCAGTAGGTTTCCAGCACGTATTTGGCGATTTCGTCCGCATAGTCGTCGTCATTGCCGTAATGGTGCACCCGGTCGCTGTTGACGTAGGCGTGGAGCAGGTCGTGGCCCTCCCAGTTGTCCGCCAGGGCCTGCTGCATTTCCTCCGGGGTAAACAGCCGTTCCTCGAAAATCAGCTGCTTGATCGCGCACAGGCAGTCTGCGATGGTGCCCAGGCCCACCAGCTGGGGGCCGGTAAAGTTGAACCGGGCGCCGCCGGCGGAGACGTCCACGCCGCTTTCGGTGCAGTCGTTGATGAACAGGGACAGGTAAGGCAGGGGATGGTTCCGCTGGTGTACCCGATCCATGGTATTGATGGTGGAAATCATCCGGTCCGTCCAGTATTCCATCTGGGTTTCGAAGGCCGCCTTCACCTCGTCAAAGCTCTTCATATCCTTTAAGAAGCCGGTCTGCGGACCCAGCTGGGTGCCGTCGGCGAGCTTGCCGTCGTTGATGGCCAGCTCAAACACCTTGGTGCCGTTGTAATAATCCGCGTCGTGCCAGCCGTAGGTGTAGCCGGGAACCTCCGGCTCCACGCAGCCTACGCCGACCCAGCCCCGGGCCATTTCCACCGGCACGCCGTAATTCACCAGGCTTTCGAAATACATGTCGTCGTTGTAAACCTTGGGCTCGCCGGTGCCGATGCGGCAGACGTTGAAGGTCTTGATCCAGAATTCCTTCGGATTTTTCTCGGAAAGCTTTACGCCCATCCAGGGATTTGTAATCCGGGTGTGGGCATGGGCATCCAGCACCATGAAGGACACCTCGTTGACCGCGTCATTTCCCTCGGCGTCCACGCCGCCCACGTTCAGCGCCGTGCCGCCCCAGCCGATGCCGGAGGCGATGGCGGTTTCGGGATAGTTGCGAATCTTTCTTAAGGTATCCATCTTGATGAAGGAAAGCTCGATGAGCTCCTGCATCTGCTCTCTGGTCAGCGTACCGTTGGCAATGTCATTTTTATAGAAGGGACCCATGAACTGGTCAAAGCGGCCGTAGGTTACGGAATGGCCGTTGGATTCGATGAGGATCAGGTTCGTGGCGCCCTGCCACAGCTGGATGGCCTCCCAGAAATCCCTCGGCGCCTTCTCGGATACGTTCAGACAGTTGAAGGAAATCCGGAGAAGCTCCGCTTTGCGCACCTCGTCGCTGCATTCTTCGGCCAGCTTTGCCGCCAGCTCGCCGTAACGGCGGAAATAGGTGGAAGCGGTATCCACCGCAATCAGCTGGGCCTCCCAGAAAATCCGCTTCCTGTCGTCGTCATGGCCGTAGCGGAAGGCATCCAGCTTCGCCTGGACCTTTTTCCGGTAATAGCCGTAGCCGTTCTGAATCAGCCCGGCATAGTCCATGCACACATGGCCGATACCGTTGTAGGTATACAGATCGTTCATGTAGCAGATGCCGCTGCCCTTTTTCTCCTCGTCGGAGAGCTCGGCCCGGATCATCTGGTCCTGGGATTTTCCGTCCCACCAGGCGGCAAGCTCGCGGATATCCTTCCGGTTTTCCTCGGTCACGAAATACTTGTCATTGTGTCTTTCGTGGAATTCCGGCAGCTCCCCGGCCTCCGCCAGGTCGATTTCCTCCTTCAGCCACTGGATGGAAAACTCCGGGTACAGAGGCGCGGCCCAGTAGGGCGCGGCGATTTCTCCCGCGATCAGGTCATCCTCATCGATGTGGATGTCCACATTTTTCACCACATGGTTGATGGCCAGGGCGATTTTCTTCACCTGGGGCTGGGCAGCGTATTTTTCATAGGCTTCCTTCATCAGCTTCGCCCGCTGGGTATCCACGGTGCTCACCGTGGTGCTCTTGGTTCTCTCCAGCAGCCGGTTTACCCGCGGGAAGGGGGAAATATTCTCGTCCAGGCCGGATACGCCGGTTCCCCAGGTCTTGTCAAAGGGTTCAATGGCCTGGGGTGCATTGCTCTTCTGTACACGTTCACTAATCATGGCAGACTCTCTTTCTCTGTGCTAAAACAACGGCTTTTCCAGCCTAAATCATTGCGCCGGCGCCTTCCAGGGCGTCCTCTATCTCCGGCAGATCCGCCGGTTCGGCATCAAACCGAAGGTATTTTTCCCGGGTGTCCGCCTCCACGTTTTCCGCAAGTCCGGTGTCGCGGATGGCCCCGGCGATTCTCTCTGCGCACTCCCTGCAGTGGGATTTGCCCACACACATGGCGCAGGGGTTATACTGAAGGGTGTATTCGTAATGCATGGCCGTCCGTCCTTTTCTCTTACTGCACGGTTTCGCAGTAGGCGGTCTGCAGGGCATAGTCCGAAAGCTCCTGGCCGATGCCCGGGGTGTCGGGAATGGCGAATTCCCCGTTCACCGCGTACATGTCCACCGTACCCAGCTCCCGCACGAAGCCGACCCGGTTGATGACGTGGTCCTCGTGAATCTGGAAATTCGGTATCGCCGCCTCCACCTGCAGGGCCGCCGCCAGGGAAATGGGTGAGCCGCAGACGTGGATCTGCACCGACGCATCGAAGATATGGGCCAGGTCGCAGATTTTCTTACACTCGGTCATGCCGCCGCAGTTGGCGATTTCCGGCTGGATCACCTGGATGGAATCGTCCAGGAAGAAGGGCAGGTACTGCCAGCGGGTATAAATCCGCTCCCCGTTCGCCATGGGGATGTTGATTTTGCGGGCCGCATTTCTCGCGGTCTGGGTATTCATCGGGTAGGTACCCTCTTCGAAATAATAGATATTGTATTTTTCCACCGCCTTCGCGTACTGCACCGCGGAGAGGGCGTCCGTATGGCTGTGGCATTCCACGATGATGTCGATATCGTTGCCCACGGCCTTCCTCGTCGCTTCGATCCTGGCGCAGGCGGTATCGATCATCTCCCGGCTCACGATGCCCCGCATGCTGTCGTGGTCCCGCATCCGGCCGTCCGCGGTTACGCAGGTATAGTCCGCCTTGATGGCGGTATACCCCTCGGACACCGCTTTTTCCGCCTGTCTTGCATAGTCCTCCGGCGTTGCCTGCAGCTCGAAGCCCCTGGAATCCTTATCCGGCCAGCCCAGCTGCAGCTGGCTGGCATAGGCCCGTACGCTGTCCCGGAATTTTCCGCCCAGAAGCTCGTAGCAGGGCACCTTGTAGGCCTTGCCCTTGATGTCCATCAGGGCGATGTCGATGGCGCTCATGCCCGCGTAGAAAATCGGGCCGCCGCTCTGGCCCCAGAAGGTCTCCATGAACATATTCTTCCAGAGCCACTCGGTGCGCAGCGGATCCTGCCCGATAAGCAGGGGCGCCAGCTCCTTGATCATATGAAAGCCCGCCATGGCGCCTTTTCCGTAGGAAAGGGCGGCTTCGCCGTAGCCGTAAATCTCCGTATCCGTATTGATCCGGCACACAATGCCCCGCATGGCCTGGGCCGCGTACCGCGGCTTCAGGGCAAAGACATCAATACTGGTTATCTTCATCTTCAGGTTCCTCCTGTCAGTCTTACACAGCTGTTTTTATTCTTCGGGAATCTCCCAGGCAAGGCTGGGCATGCTGGTCAGCACCTTCCACTCCTCTTCAAAGGGTGACGGCGCCGTATCAAAGGGATCGAAATCCTCGTTGCTGTCGCCGTAGGCCGAAACCAGATAGTTTTCATTGACGTTGAAGGCGACGCCCACCTCAAGAAGGCGTTCAATATCCTGCAGCAGCAGGAGTCCGCCGCCGCCCTGGTCATGGTTCGGTGAACGCCGGCACATGATTTCCTCCACAAAGCAGAACAGGTTCATATTGTCCTTGATCCACACATGGTAGCAGGGCTCTTCAAACATCGGATAATAGGTCATCCGCACCCGGAATTCCTCAATGGACCTTTCCGCCTCCGCCCGGTCCTCCGGATTCGGGCTGGCAAGAAGGTATTTCATCCTTTCCTGCTGGGTTTCCACCATGGTCTTGCCGTCGCCGGTGCTTGCGCGGATGGTATGGGGCGAGTGATAAATATGCTGGAGCACATGGCCGGGATTATAATGCCAGAAAATATGCATGCCGGTCATGCGTTTCGTCAGGTGATGCCGGATTTCCGGAAGCGGCAGGCCCGGCATGTCGATGGCGCCGAAATACGGCGTGTTGCGAACAAGCCGGTCAAAATCCTTTTCGTAATGCCATTCCATGACGTCCAGCGTAACCAGGCGCTGTTCCAGGTCCAGTATCCAGTTATAGGCAAACCGGCCGTCCTCCTCCGGCAGCCGCACATGCACCAGAAACGTGGTGTCATCCCCTTTCAGGCACTGGTATCCGTCAATCCTGACGGGGTTGGAATTCACATTCCACTGCACATTTTCTTCATCCAGAAAGCCGAGGCCGAATACTCTGCCGTCGTCCATGACGAGGCGGAAATATTTTCCCGCCAGTTCATAACAAAGAGGCCCTCTGTACTGGCTCAATCCGTAGAATTTCCGATTCACTTTACCCATGATTATCCTCCTGATATTCAGAAAACAAGGTTAAAATCCGGCCGCCCCCGCGGCTATGAGATTATTTTAGTATGCCACCCTCCCGACCGTCAATAGTCTATAAAACTTTCCCGTTTTGTGTTATACTCTTTCCATTAAAAAGAGGTACACAGAATGAAAATAATAAAAAAGGCTTTACTTATTCCGGGACTGGTCCTTCTCATGCTGTTCTCCGCCTGCTCCGCCGGCAAGCAGGAAAAGGAGGAGACAAATGAAAGACGTATCCTGGACGTCACCTTTACCCGGGAGGATGCGGCGATTGCCGGCAAGCTGTACCTGCCGGCGGGGGAAGGTCCCTTTCCGGCAGCGATCATCTGCCACGGGTTCGGCGGGAACATGCAGTATCTCCTGCACTACGGACGGTTTCTCTCCGAAAACGGCATTGCCGCCTGTCTCTTTGACTTCACAGGCGGCGGGCCGGCCAGTGCCAGCGGCGGCGACATGATGGACATGAGCGTAAAAACGGAGGCTGCCGACCTGGACGCCGTCATTGACGGCCTGTGCGCCAGGGAGGATATCGACGCCGGCAGTCTCTTCCTCATCGGCTCAAGCCAGGGCGGCTTTATCACCGCCATGACCGCCGCCGAAAGGCCTGAAGACATCCGGGCCATGATCTGCCTGTATCCCGGCTTCGGCATGCAGGATTACCTGCGGACCCTTCCCGCGGAGGATGGCAGCCTGCCGGAAAGCGTGGAAATGCTGGGCCATACCGTAGGCAGGAAATACATCGAGGATGCCCTGTCCGTGGATATTCACGCCTGCATGGAAGCCTATCCCGGGCCGGTCCTCATCCTCCACGGAACCGCGGACCGCATCGCGCCATATTTCTACTCCATCCGGGCAACCCGGTATTTTCCGGACGCCCAGCTTGTCCCCGTAAAGGACGCCGGCCATGTCTTCCAGGGTGAGGACGATGACTTCGCCATGGAAAACATGCTGGATTTTCTCCGGAAACAGCTTACCCCTTCAGAAACCTGAAGGGGTAAGTTTTATTACTGTCTGTTTTTCCTGTCTGTTTTCTTATCTTCTGCGCTTCGCATATGCACGTCCGGTCAGGGCTGCGCAGGCAGCAGCTGCCGCCAGCAGGAGAATCCAGGTCTCGGACCGGGCCATGTCGCCGGTTGAGGGGTCCTTGGCATTGGCCGCAGTGATTCTGGTGCAGACGTAGGTCACGCCATTGGATTCCAGGATCAGCTTGTCGCCGTCCACCTTGACGGTCCAGTCGGCGGACTGGCCGTTTGCCGTTGCACGCAGACTGGTATGGTCCTTGTCAAGCCATTCATAGGTACTGTCCGTGGCAACCGCGCCGGACATCCAGAACTGGAAATTCGTATCGGTGAAAATAAAGCTCTGGCCGTAGCTTGTCCAGTCATAATCCACCTTCGGGGCATAATACTGCTGACCGACAATGGCGTTGGCAGCGTCCGCCGCCTCCTTGGTGTTGTAGGTAACCTGCACGATATCCCAGGTACCCTTTACCGGATTTTCTTTGTCGGTCTCTACCACAGGCGCGCCGGATGCCGGGGAAACCGGAGCGGGTTTCACAGTAGGCGCACCGGCAGGGCTGCTGGTTCTTACACAATGGAAGACCCAGGAGGTACCGTAATCCGGCAGGGGCAGAACCAGGGTCAGGCTGTCCCCGCTTAAGGAATAGGTCCAGGTTGCACTGCCCTCCGGACTGGAGGCATACAGTTTATTTCCTGAGGTCGAATAGGAGTAGGCTGTTGGATTGCCGGAATAGGTGAAGGAGGAATCGGTGATGGTGTAGCTTCCGCCTTCGGGACAGCCGGCTCCCTCCACGGAAACGACGTTCCAGGATCCTACAAGGGAGGAACCGCCGGGCTGGGGCGCCGGGGTCGGGGTGGGTTCGGGCGTAGGCTCCGGGGTCGGTTCCGGGGTCGGCTCGGGAGTGGGCTCCGGTGTGGGCTCGGGCGTGGGCTCAGGCGTAGGCTCCGGGTCTTCCGCCGCCTTCTCGCAGTGGTATACCCAGTCTCCCAATCCTGTCATGGTGAAAGACAGGGTCAGGGTGTCGCCCTCCTGTTTGAAGGTCCACTCCACAGAAGTGCTGCCGTCCTCACTGGTGGCTACCAGCTTGTCCTCTGCCGTAACCTTATAGGTATATTTCGTTACCGTGCCGTCGGCTGCCGTATAGGAAAAGCTTCCGTCCTCCGTAATGGAATAGCTGCCGCCTTCCGGATTGTAGGCACCTTCCACGGAGGTGACGGTCCATTCGCCCACCGGCGCGGTGAATTCCGTTCCGGGTTCAGGAGTGGGTTCGGGTGTCGGTTCCGGGGTCGGTTCCGGATCAGTTGACTCCACCTTCTCGCAGGTGTATTCCAGCATACCGTAGAGCGTCAGGACCAGGGTATTGCCGTTTAAGGTATAGGTCCAGGCCGTCTCTGTTCCGTCCGCTGAAACCGCTGTAATGGTGTTTCCCTCCACTCTCCAGGAATAGGTCGCCGTATTCTCCGAGTAGGTGAACGTATCTTCGGTAAATGTGTAGCTTCCGGTTGCGCTGCCGCCGTAGGCAGTAACGGTTTCATTGACCGCAGTCACCTTCCATTCACCTATAAGGTCTGATTTTTCCGCGGCCGAAACCGGACCAACAGTTAAAATCAACAGTATGGCGGAAAGAACTACCGCCAACAGTCTGCCTCGTTTCATCGTCCTTCTCCTTTGTTTATTTCTTAAACATGTGATTCATGTTTTAGAAATTATACCACACTCCTTCTCCGTAAGACTACCCGAATTATCTCTTCCTGTTTTGTCTATAATTGACAATAAAGCATACTTTATTGCAATCATTCTATTTGCAGCTGAATCAACCGGTTGAACCGGCCGTGTTTCCCTTCGCTGTAAGAAATATATCGAAACTTCAAAGCCCGCTTTCGGGTACC
>CADBNF010000015.1 GCA_902796005.1 uncultured Lachnospiraceae bacterium
CGGCTGCGGCAGCGGCGAGACGGAAGCGGAGCTTTACTATATGCCAGGCACGGACAAGGTATCCATCGCCGGCGCAAAGGATAAAATCGTGCTTCTGGATACCCAGGGTGTGACCGCCTTCGTCTACCAGGATCTGATGAAGGCCGGCGCGGCGGGCATCCTGTTCCAGTACGGCAACGTGCATTACGACAATGATGATATTGACCAGCGGGATCTGCGGAAGAAGGTGGTCGGCGAGGAGCGCAAAGTCCTCTGCGCGATGATCCACACGAAAACTGCCGCAGAACTGGTTAAAAACGGAACCAAACGGGTGAAAATCCGCATTTCCCAGAGAGAATATGAGGGAGAATCCCACAATGTGGCTGCCTTCCTGCCTGGTGAAAGTGAGGAAATCATCACCCTGACCGCCCATTACGATACCACCTCCCTGTCCCACGGTGCTTATGACAACCTGACCGGCTGCGTAGGACTCCTGGGCGTCATGGATATCCTGCGGAAGGAAAAGCTGCGCTATGGCCTGAAATTTGTCTTCTGCGGCAGCGAGGAACGGGGGCTTCTGGGCTCTGCAGCCTACGTCAATGACCATGCGGAGGAAATGGAAAAGACCGCGCTGAACATCAACCTGGACATGATTGGTACAATCCTGGGCAAGTTTATTGCCTGCGTGTCCGCGGAGGACAAGCTGGCTCACTATATTTCCTACATGGGCGCGGGTATCGGCTTCCCGGTAAGTGCCCGTACCGGCGTATACTCCAGCGATTCCACCAATTTCGCAGACAAGGGCGTGCCGGCCCTTTCCTTTGCGAGAATCGCCTCTGGCAATTTTGCCCCGATTCACTGCCGGTATGACCTGCAGGATACCCTCTCCATGGACCAGCTGGCAAAGGATATCGACTTTATTGCGGCATTTACGAGAAGAATGGCAAATGCAGTCGTCTGCCCGGTGACGAAGGAGATTCCGGAGAAGATTAAGAAGGAACTGGACGAATACCTGTATCGGAAGAGGAAAGAGGAATAAGTGGATTTTTCATCGCCGGAGCAGCGAAGGAGAGGCCCGGGAGGAAGAGGAGAGAAACCCGCAGGAAGAAAACAATACCACGGAAATCATCCGGGATGATGACGGGCAGCAGGAAAATACCGGCAGCTCGGGAAATAGTTAAACTTTTTTGTGCAAACAGGCAAAAATCCTTGTGCATACGACTGGAATTTTATACTTGATTTTTGCCATATTATGGGTATAATATTAGTAACTATAAAAACTGTTATCAAACTCAGATAGAGGAGAGGATAGAAATGAGAAAGATTAAAAAATTAATCGCTGTGTGTGCTGCAGCAGTTTGTGCGCTGTGTGCAGTATCTGTATCTGCAAACTCGAACGCTGATCTGCTCGGCTACTTCAAGGAGAAACTTCCTGCAGCATATCAGGAAATTGCTTATCCTCAGGTCGAGAAAATTGTAAATCAGCTGGACGTCACCGAGGATCAGTTCAATGCAGTTAAGGCTGTCATTGATGATGTAGTTGCGAACCAGGCAGACAAGGGCGCTTCCCTTCACAACTATACTGCTGCAGAGCAGGATTACCTGCTTGGCCAGTTTGCAAAAGCCTGCGAAGCTCTTGGCCTGACCTACAAGCTGGTTTCCAATCCGAGTGCGCTGCACAAGGGCGACCAGTCCGCTGAGGTATATAAAGACGGTGTGAAGCTCGGCACCATCGAGCTGGATATCGAGATTGCCAAGACCGGTTCCGGCATCACCGGAAGCACCTGGGGCATCCTGGTTGCAGCCATCGCCGTTGTAGGAGCAGCCTTCGTTGCTACCCGCAGAAGAAGAGTTGCTGCTTAAGTAGAATTTAAGACAAAACAAGGCCCGGCGGAACACCGCCGGGCTTTTTGTTTTCCTTCATGTCAGGCCTTTTCTTTCAGGAAAGGCTTTATTTTATGCTTTCCAGCAGCCTGTCGGCCTTATCCAGGGCTTTTTTGTCACCCTCAAGGCCTAAGAGCACGCCGCCTTCGTAGCCCTCCACGCCGCCTGCGGCAAGGATAAGGGCAGAGACGCCGACGCTTTCCAGGGCATCAAGCTCCGTGTAAGGGACGCCGGGGGCAAACATCAGCCGAGGACCGGCCATATCCTCCGCGTTGCAGAAGGCCTCCAGCTCGTCGATGGGGAATTCCACCCGCTTCTCCAGGCCGATGGGCATCAGCAGGGAGGCGCGGCGGCCGTAGACCGCGGAAAGAATGTGGCCCATGGTGCCCAGGGCCGGGTTGCCGATGACCACGCCCACCTGCTCCGCGGGCAGGTAGAGGGCATTTCCGCCTTTCAGGATCAGGTCGCCCACGCCCAGGGCCGGCGCAATCTCGTCGATGCTCATGTCGGTGATGAGCTCGCCCTTACGGATAACCACATCCTTGGGCGGATTTGCGCCTGCCATTTTCTTGCCGGAAAAGACGCCCCGGAAGAATTTACCCGCGTCGAAGTCACCGAAGCCCAGCTTTTTAAGCACGGCTTTGGCGATGAAGCCGTTGGTGGTGCCGGCCACGATGACCAGGGTATGCTCCCTGGCGGCGGAAAGCAGGGCTGCATTTTCCGCCAGTGCCGCGGCGATCAGCTTTTTCCCCTGAAGAGGGGTGAGGAATATCTGTTTTTTCATTTTTCTTCTCCTGTTTTTTATCTGCAAGGAAGGCCGGAGACTGGCCTCCTTTCCGAAATTTACCTGCATACATTATACCAGAAGTATGTTATACTGAACAATAGCGGAAATGCCGGGGCGGCGTTGTTCCGCGAATATGGCTTAAAGGAGCAATTGAATGAACGATCTGGTTCGACTGAATATTCATGAATTTACGGCTGCAGACGAGGAGAAGGTGAAAACCGTCCTGCCGAAACGTTATGAGCGGGCAGGCCGGTTTGCTGACGGGGAGGACAGGCTTCGCTGCCTGGCGGGGGGCATTCTCCTTATCCGGCATCTGGGGCTGGAAAATGAGGATAAGCTGCTTTACGGAGAGTTCGGAAAGCCTTATCTGGCGGAGGGACCTCAGTTTAACCTGGCCCATTCCGGCGACTGGGCGGTGCTGGCCATCTCCGACAAACCGGTGGGCATCGATATCGAGCATATCGGCAGCAGGAACGTGCGGAAGCTGGCCAGGTCCTTCCCGGCGGAGGAATTTGACTGGATGCAGAGCGAGGATGCCCTGGAGCGTTTCTACATGCTCTGGACGATGAAGGAAAGCGTGATGAAGGCCTCGGGCAGGGGCCTGAACCTGGATCCCAGGAGTTTTTCCGTGCTTCCCGCCATCGAGGGAAACAACCTGGAGATCGACGGGGCGGCCTGGTATCCGGAAAGCTTTGTTTTTGATGATTACGTGATTGCGGTGTGCAGCAGCCAGGACTGAAAGGACCGGAGACACATCCGTATTTCGACATGCCTCCGGCCAGCCCGGCGGCAAAAAGAAATGTTCAGGGATTACATGAGATGCAGTTTCTTTTCGATAAAAGAAAGGTGCAGCATGCCGCCGTAAGAAATGAAGGATGACGGAAACGGAACTTCCGCCATCCTTCTTTGATTTTAGAGAAGAATGTGAATAATGCAACCCCCTGTCGTATTGCAGGAGTATATATTTTTACTTCAGCGGCTCAAAATCGGAGGCGGGATGCTTGCAGACCGGACAGATGAAATCCTCGGGAAGCTCGTCGCCCTCGTAGACGTAGCCGCAGATCTTGCAGACAAAGCCCTTCTTCGTCTCTTCCTTTTTGGGCGGGGCGGGCTTGACGTTGGCCTGGTAATAATTGTAGGTCATGGTCTGCACGTTATTGAAGACCTTCGCCTCGGTGATCTCGCAGATGAACAGCAGGTGGCTTTCAAATTCCAGAACCTGCTCCACCTTCAGGGACATGAAGCTGTTCACGTACTTCGTCAGGTAATAGAGGCCGTTTTCACTTCTGGCCACATCGGGGAAGCCTTCGAATTTGTCTGCGGTGCGGCCGCTCTGGAAGCCGAAGCGCTGGAAAATGGCGAAGGGGGCTTCCTCGCTTAAGCAGTTTACGTTCAGGATGCCGCTTTCTGCCACCACATGGCTGGAATAGTTCCTGCGGTTGATGGCCACAGCGACCCGGTTCGGGGCATCGGTCAGCTGGGTAACGGAGTTGACGATGAGGCCGTTGTCCTTTTTGCCGTCGTGGGAGGTCACCACATACAGGCCGTAGCCGATGCGGAAGAGGGCGGACATATCGTTGGGATTGGCCGGCTTCTCGTAGTCTTTGCACAGTTCGTCCGCCAGCTTGTCCAGCGCCTTGCGGCTGACGTCATTTAAGGCGGAGGTGATGCGGACAACGGGTTCCGCGAAGGTCAGATCCTTGCAGGCGGACAGCTTTTCCTTCATGATCTTGGCTGCGGTGGGCGCCCAGGAGCCGTTCTCGATGAGGGCAACGGTGCGGTTCTGGAAATTGTGCTCCGCAAGCCGGGTGATGAAATCGTTCATGAAGGGATAGATGCTGGTGTTGTAGGTGGTGGTGGCCAGAACCAGCTTGCCGTAGCGGAAGGAATCCTCAATGGCTTCCGCCATGTCATCCCTGGCCAGGTCGAATACGGAGACCTTCGGGCAGCCCCTGGCGATGAGCTTCTGCTCCAGAAGCTCCACAGCCTTCCTGGTATGGCCGTAGACGGAGGTGTAGGCGATAACGATGCCCTCGTCCTCCACCCGGTAGGAAGACCAGATGTCGTACAGGTTCAGGTAATAGCCCAGGTTCTCGGTGAGGATCGGTCCGTGGGTGGGGCAGATGATGGCGATGTCCAGTGTGGCGGCCTTTTTAAGAAGCGCCTGCACCTGGGGGCCGAATTTGCCGACAATGCCGATGAAATACCGTCTTGCCTCGCAGGCCCACTCCTCGTCGGCGTCCATGGCGCCGAATTTGCCGAAGCCGTCGGCGGAGAAGAGCACCTTGTCCGCGCTGTCATAGGAAACCATAACCTCGGGCCAGTGCACCATGGGTGCGGCCACGAAGGTCAGGGTATGTCTGCCCAGCTCCAGGGTGCTGCCTTCCTTGACCACAACCTGCCGGTCCGCGTAATCGCTGCCGAAGAAGTTCTTCATCATGCCGAAGGCCATGGCGGAGGAAACGATTTTCGCTTCCGGGAAGGTCTTCATGAACACGTCAATGTTGCCGGCATGGTCCGGCTCCATGTGATGCACCACCAGGTAGTCCGGCTTGCTGCCGCCCAGAGCCTCCTGGACATTGTCCAGCCAGAGGTGAGTGAAGCGCTCGTCGACCGTATCAATAACGGCGGTCTTCTCATCCACGATAACGTAGGAATTGTAGCACATGCCGTTGGGTACCTCGTACTGGCCCTCGAAAAGGTCGATTTCGTAATCGTCTACGCCAACGTAGAAAATGTCTTTCGTTACATTCATTCTCCTGTTCTCCTTTGCTTTTTCTCTTGTCGTTAAGCGGCTTGGAAATAAGCCTGAAGATAAAATTAAGAATAATTACTATATCCGTATTATCCCATAAGCGCGGGACAAAAGCAACAGATTTTTCTTGCCAACGGATATAAAAATGATTAAAATAAACAGGATACAGTAAGCAGCACGGGAAAGGAAGGTGAAAATTCATGAGAGAGTTTATGCTGAATTCCGAATCGCTGTTTGATGAGGAGGCCTACGAAGCGCTGAACAGCGGAAAAGTGGCCGGTATTCTTCCCTGCCGCAAGGTGGGCTGGAACGACAGAATACAGCTGGTTTACTTTACGTCGGAGCTGGCAAACCTGGGCTCCAGGCTGGAGACCCTGACCCTGGACGACGTGCGGGAAATCGGCTGCGAGATTATTGATATCGTAAAAAATGCCGAAGCCTGTCCGGCGTTCTGCTGCGAGAACCTGGTTATGGATTCGGAGAGCGTCTATCTGGATGAGGAAGGCAATATCCGGCTGACGCTGCTGCCTGCCGTTCTCCCCGAGGAGATTAAAAACGGCGAGATTTATAAAAGAAGGGTCTATTCCGTACTGGAGGAGATGTGCAAGGGCAAGGATGGCGGGGACAGCGTCATCCGCCAGATCGAGTTCCAGCAGGGCAAATCCTTCGGTAACTGGGAGGAGCTCAAGGATGCCTTAAGGCGGAAAGCCCCCGCGGAGGCGGAGACCATTACCTTAAAGGGCATCAATACGGCCGTACCTCTGGAATTTACCATCGGCCATGAACTGTTCCGCATCGGCTCCGACCCGGAGCAGGTGGAGGGCTGCATTCCTTCCTCTGCCTCCGTAAGCCCGGTGCATGCCCAGATCGGCTGGAACGAGGTTAGCTTCTTTGTGCAGGACCTGAACAGCCGGGAAGGCACTTTCCTGAATGACGTGCGCCTGACGCCGCAGATGAGCGTGCCCTTCGGCAAGGGCAGTGTCCTGAAATTCGCGGAATGCACGTTCAGCGTGGAATAAGGAGGGAGTCATGGCGGAAGAGACAAGAAAGAAAAGCCTGCTGATTGCCTGTCCGAATACGGATTTCATCAAAACCAGGGAGGAAAAGCTCCTGAGAATGATGGACGGCCGGGCAGAGCTGCGGGTTATCACGGATAAGCATTATTTTATTGACTATTTCAGTGAGATGGACAGGGTGGATGTGCTGATTATCGACAGGTCCTTCTACGAGCCTTATCTGGAGGCCCAGGACATCCGGCACATGATAGTTTTAAATGACGAGATTCCCCAGGCCTTTGAAGGGGAAAATGAGAACACCACCCACATCAACATCATGAAGTACATCTCCGAAGAGGAGTTCCTCGAGGTGGTGGAGAAGAGCCTGACAGCCTGTGAGGAAGGCGAGGGCGACCTGGAGGAGCCTGTATCCGGCGCGGACCGGCTGACGGTGATTGCCTGCTATTCGCCCGTGGGCGGTGCCGGCGTGAGCACCACGGCCTTAGGCCTGGGCAGGAAGCTGACCCGCCTGGAGGAAAAGGTCCTCATCGTGGGCTGCGACGATATGCAGAGCATCGGCGCGCTCCTGGAATCCCGGGACAATGCGGACGACGAGCTGGCCGAGGCACTGAAGAATCCTTCCGAGGAAACCTACTGGACCATCCTGAAGAACATCTGCCTGGAGGGTGCCTCCGTACTGCTTCCCTTTGAGCGGCCCCTGTATTCCTTAGGCGTCGGGGCGGAGGAGTTCATCACACTGCTGAACATCCTGGAAAAGAAGAGGGATTTCTCCTATGTAATCCTGGATCTGGGCAGCCATTTCGGCGAGGATACCGCAAGGCTCATGCAGCGGGCGGATGTGAACATCTGCGTGACCGAACCGGTGCTGACCTCTCTTCGCAAGCAGGAAAAAGTGTTCATGAACCGGGCAGCGATGGACTACAATCCGGACTATATCGTGAGCAACCAGCATCATTCGGACCATATGCGGCTGGATTCGGAATACCTGTTCGGTACCATAGCCGATTATCCCACCGGGGCAGAGGCGCTGGACGACCCGCTTCTGTATTCCCTGGCGTTGGAGATATCCATGAAGGAAGAATAAAACGTGACAGGGGGACGGTTCTTTTGTCACCTTTTGTGTGCAAAAGGTGACAAAAGAACCGTCCCCCTGTCACGTTTATTTATTCGCCCCGCAGGGCAATCACCGGGTCGGATTTGGAGGCCTTGTAGGCCGGTGCGAGACCGGAGAACACGTTCAGGGCAACGCTTAGGGCGATGAGCACGATGGCGTGCCAGGGCCGGATGAAGGCCGTGATGCCCGGCTGGTTGATCACGTTGTGGATGACCCAGTTGGCCGCCACGATGAGGGCCGAGGTTATCCCGATGCCGATAAGTCCGGCGAAGAGGCCGATGATGAAGGTCTCCGCATTGAAGACGTCGGCGATGTTTTTCTTCGAGGCGCCGATGGCCCTTAAGATGCCGATTTCCTTCTGCCGCTCCAGCACGCTGATGTGGGTGATGACGCTGATCATGATGGAGGAAACCACCAGGGAGATGGCCACCAGACCGATGAGCACCGCGCTGACCGCGCCTACGATATCGCTGACGGAGGACATCATGGTGCCCGCAAAGTCCGTATAGGAGATGACCTTGTCATCCTCGCCGGCATCCTTCATCCGGGTATTGTAATCGGCCAGCATACCGGTCACCCAGGTCTTGCATTCGAAATCCTTCGGATAGATGCTGATGCTGTTCGGGTCCTCCATATCCGCGTAGCCCATGGCCGCCAGATTGGTGGTGTACTGGTCGGAGGAGCCGCTGATGAAGGAGGCGATCATTTCCTTGATTTCATCCTCGGACAGGTTAAAGGAAAAGGCCTCGGCCAGGGCATCCTGGTTGAAGGTGAAGGCTTCCGTCAGGCTCTCCATATAGGAGGACATGGCAGAGGTTATGGCGGAGCTGATCTCCGTACCCAGCCTGGACATGACGGAGCCCATCATGGCGCTTATCTGAGGCGCAACCTGGGCCTGCACCTGGGAAAGGGCATTGTTCAGGAGGGAGGATACGGCGTTTTTCAGCTGGGGGCTCTCGGTAAAGGCCCGCAGGAAATTCTGCATGTCCGCATCCGCTTCCGGCGTCTGCAGGAATTCCCGGAATTTCTCCGCCAGCTCCTCCGGGGAAAGCACGGTTTTCGGGGAAACGTAAGCTGCAAAGCCGCTGCTTAAGGAATCCGCCAGGAAGGTCAGGTTTTCCTCGGTGACATTGATGGCTTCCGGGTCAAAATTTCCCTCCTCGTCCACGGACTGGGCGATGATGTCCGCCGCGAACTGCCGGTAGATTTCCCTGGCTTCCCCGGTGGCCATGTATTCGTTCAGCAGCTCGATGATGGTGGAGGGGCTGGACAGGATGTCCTCGCCCAGAAAGCTGCTGAAATCCTTCGAAAAGGCGCTTACCAGCTCTCTGGAGCTTTGCGCCGCGATTTCCGGGGAAATGGCCTTGATCACATTCAGGAGATCCTCCGGGGAAACGGAGACGTCCAGGCCGTTTAAGTTGAGCATGGACAGGTACTGGGAGAAATCAATGCCCCCGAAGTTCATGGCCGGAAATTCCGGCGTTTCGCCTTCTCCCATGGAGAAAATGTCCGGAAAGGCGTCCTCATCCACCTGGAAGATGTCCATGAATTCCATCTGGTCCACGCCCCGGTCCTCGCCGAAGGGCTTGCCGGTAAAGACGTTGGTCTCGGGGTCTGCCAGCTGCTGCTTTACGATATCGCTGTCCGCCGCCGCGTCCGCCAGGTAGATGACCAGGTCATGGGTGTAGTTGATGCCCGGGGAGAGGGTGGACTGGGCGTCCCCATCCTTAAGCTTCACCACGCCGGATACCACCAGGTCTTCGCCGTTTTCCGCCAGGTTCCTGCGGTAGGCGTCGTTCATGTTCTTATCCATCCACAGGCCGGCTTCCTCATCATATTCATAGAGAAGGTAGCGGCAGACCACCTTGAAGCTGATATCCAGGAACTCGTCGTAGGAGAAGGTCTGCAGGGTGTAGCCCTCCAGATTCACGTTTTTCCCCGTCACCAGGTCGTTGACGATTTCATCCAGCTCCTCGGAGGGCTTCAGGTTCAGGGCGTAAAGGGCCGTATCGGGAATCCCGCCGGAGGCGGAAAGCACCACCACGCATTCGTTCCGGTTTTCGGGCCAGTGACCCGCAACCACATCGTACTGGTCCTCGTAAAGCGCCGGGTTGGAGGGCATCTCGAAAAAGCTCACCAGGTTGATGGCGGAGATTTCCCGGAAGCTCATCCCCAGGTCGTCCAGGCACTGGTCCGGGTGCACCTGACGGATCTTATCCGGAGCGTCAATCCGGTAGATGAGGGGCGTCAGGTCATAGGTGTATTCCACCGTGTGGGCATAGTCGTAAATGTCGCATTCGTCACTTTCCAGGTAAGCCTTCAGGCTGACCAGATCGTTGGAGGTCAGGCCCGCTGCGTACCGGCGGGTGGCCAGGCTTTCCACCGCTTTGCCTTCGGTGGATTCCTCCGCATCCACGGTGGCCGCGCCGCCGGTCAGGATATTCATGAAGCTGATGCCGGTTCGGTTGATGGTCAGGGGATACTGGAGGACGGTGGTTTCCTCGATGTTCTGGATATACCGGCGGGCGCCGTTGCTCATGGAGAGAATCATGGCGATGCCGATGATGCCGATGGACCCGGCCAGGGCCACCAGAATGGTGCGGCCCAGCTTGGTCTTCAGGTTGTTGAAGCTAAGAGAAAGGGCGGTAAGGAAGCTCATGGAGGCCTTCCTGCCGTAATCCTTGGCCGGCGGCACGGGGGTATCCGCGTCCGCGACAAAGGGATTGCTGTCTGAGAGCAGGCGGCCGTCCTTGATCCGCACAATACGGGTGGCGTATTCCTCCGCCAGCTCGTTGTTATGGGTAACCATGACCACCAGCCGGTCCTTCGCCACCTCGCTCAGGATGGCCATGACCTGGGTGCTGGTTTCCGAGTCCAGGGCGCCGGTGGGTTCGTCCGCCAGGACGATTTCAGGGTCGTTCACCAAGGCCCTGGCGATGGCTACCCGCTGCATCTGTCCGCCGGAGAGCTGGCTGGGCTTTTTGTGTATGTGGTCGCCCAGGCCCACCTTTTTCAGGGCTTCCTCCGCCTTTCTTCTTCGTTCACCCACGGAAACGCCGCTGATGGTCATGGCGATTTCAACATTGGCCAGCACGCTCTGGTGGGGAATCAGGTTGTAGCTCTGGAAGACAAAGCCCACGGAATGGTTCCGGTAGGTGTCCCAGTCCCGGTCCCGGTAGCGGGTGGTGGAGACGCCGTTGATGATCATTTCCCCGGAATCATACCGGTCCAGGCCGCCGATGATATTTAAAAGGGTGGTTTTGCCCGATCCGGAAGGCCCCAGGATCATGACAAATTCATTGTCCCTTAAGTTCAGGCTCACGTCGTCCAGCGCCTGCTGGGTAAGCCCGCCGGTTTTATAGGTTTTGCACAGGTGTTTTAACTGAAGCATGAAAACGCTCCTTTTATATTTCAAAAGAATAAATCAGTCAGTCTACAAACAGGTATTATCCCACGCTTCAGAATTTCGGTCAATAAACAAATTGCCGGAGCTGTTACATAGCTTTTTGATATGTAATAAAGGATATCCTGCACAAAGGCGGGTCTCTTTTTTGGATTGAAACTTGCAGAGAAATGATTTATAATATATGAACCTTTGTTATACGCAAAAGGAAAGGAGTTGCAAATGGGAAAGAAAGCAGCAAAATTCATCACTTTTGTCGTGGGATGTGCGGCGGCCTGGGCCTATGCGATCAAACCGCGGACCAAGGGCAAACCCGATATGTCGGTGCTCCTGAACTATGACTATGCCAACGGCGGCTGCCATAACTTCAAGGGGAAGAGACCGGAGAATTCTCTGTCCGCCTGTGAGGACGCCATGCTGAAGGGCTACGGCGTTGTCGTGGACGTCCGCCTGACCAGGGACGGGGAGGCAGTGGCCTTTACCGACCGTGAACTGTGGAGAATGTGCGGAGTGGAAGGCACCGTGGAAAAGACAAAGCTGGCTGCATTAAAGGAACTCTGCCTTTTAAATACGGAAGAAAAAGTGCCCACCGTCAAAGAGGTACTGGATCTTATCGACGGACAGGTGCCCGTAATCCTGCGCCTGAACACCTGGCTTGACAATTACGGTACCCTGTGTGAAGCGGTATGCGAAAGCCTGGACGAGTACGACGGCGTATTTGCCGTGGAATCTGCCGATTACCGGGCCGTGCGCTGGTTCAGACAGTACAGGGAAGGCTATATCCGCGGCCAGATCCTGGAGAAGACCCTGCAGAAGACCAGGACCATCCTGGAAGGCCTGAAGAGCTTCTTCCATGAAAGCCTCCTGACCAATGTGTTCTCCCGCCCGGACTATGTTTCCGTGCGCTTCTGCGACCGGCAGAACCTCTCCTTAAAGCTCTGCAAATTCCTGTATTTCGTTCCGGTATTCCACTGGGTTATCCGGACCATGGACGAATACGAGAAGTCCAGGGTGGAGGACGCCTGCGTCGTCTTCGAGGATATCGAACCATAAAATACCGTTAAGCGAGGCTGTATTATATGCAGATTATTATTGTAGGCTGCGGAAAGGTGGGCCGCCATCTGGCGATGCAGCTGGCCCAGGAGGGACATTCCGTGACGGTGATCGACACCAACGGCACTGTCCTGAAGAAGGTTACCGAAATCTACGATGTCATGGGGGTTACCGGCAACGGTACCAGCATCGGTACGCTGAAAGACGCGGGACTGGCGGACACGGATCTTCTGATCGCCGTCACCCAGTCCGATGAAGTAAATATTCTCTGCTGTGTTATGGCAAGGAGCGGCAACAAATGCCGGACCATTGCCAGGGTCAGGGATCCGATATACCTTACCGAGCAGTCCTTCTTCTTAAAGGAGCTGGGCATATCCATGGTCATTAACCCGGAGCGGGCGGTGGCCAGGGAGATGGCGGCTTTACTCAGGCTGCCCTCCGCCGTGGAGATCGACACCTTCAACAAGGGCCGCATCGAGATGCTCAGCTTCCGTGTGCCCGACAATTCACCCCTGATCGGGAAAAAGCTCAGGGAGCTGCCCGCCTCCATCAGCAGCTCCGTACTGTTCTGCGTGGCGGAGCGGGAAAATGAGGTCATTATTCCCGACGGCGATTTTATCACGCAGAAGGGGGATCTGATTTCCGTCATTACGCCTCCCACCACCGGAAGGGATTTCTTCCGGCGCATCGGCCTGACCGTCGGTGAGGTGCGGGACGTGATGATCGTGGGCGGCGGCGAGATTGGCTACTACCTGACCAAGCGGCTTTTAAAGGACGGCATCAAGGTAAAAATCGTGGAAAAGGACCGGGAGCGGTGCGAGGAGCTCTGCGACCTGGTGCCGGAAGCCACCATTCTCTACGGCGACGGTGCGGATATGAACCTTCTGCGGGAAGAGCATCTGGACAGAATGGATGCCTTCGTGGCCGTCACCAATATGGACGAGGAGAATATTATCCTTTCCCTGTTTGCCAAGGACAAGGTATTTTCCAAGGTCATCACCAAGATCAGCCATTCCGAGCTGGGCGAGGTTATCCGGAACATGGATCTGGACAGCGTGGTCAACCCCATGGAGATCTGCGCGGAAACCATCCTCACCTATGCCCGGGCCATGAACAACAGTATGGGCAGCGATATCGAAGCCCTGTACCTCCTCCGGGAGGGAAGAGTGGAGGCCATGGAATTCATTGCCGGTGAGAAATTCGCGGGCAACGGCATCCCCCTGCAGCAGCTGAAGCTGAAAAAGAACCTGCTGATCGCCGGCATTACCCGCAACGGGAACTTCTTTATCCCCCGCGGCGCGGACGCCATCAATGCCGGGGATTCCGTTATTATTGTAAGTGTACACAAGGGCTTCGAGACTCTTGACGATATTCTTGAAAGGTAAATACTCCTTATGAATTTCCGTATGATTGGCTATGTGCTCGCCCTTGTGCTTAAAGTAGAAGGCTTTCTTATGGCCCTGCCGCTGCTGGTGGCCCTGCTTTACCGGGAGAACCGGGCGGCGATTGTGTATCTTATCTGCCTGGCCGTCTGCCTTGTAGTGGGCTTTATCGGTACGGCACGAAAACCGAAGAATATTACCTTTTACCAGAAGGACGGTTTCATTACCGTTTCCCTGGCCTGGGTGGTACTGAGCCTGGTGGGGGCCATTCCCTTCGTAATGACGGGAGAAATCCCCCGCTATATTGATGCCGTATTTGAAACCGTGTCCGGCTTTACCACCACCGGCGCCTCCATCTTAAGCAACGTGGAGGCCTTGAGCCACGCCAGCCTGTTCTGGCGGAGCTTTTCCCACTGGATCGGCGGCATGGGCGTACTGGTCTTCATCCTGATGCTGATTCCCGTCCGGGACGGCTCCCACATGTTCCTGATGAAGGCGGAAAGCCCGGGACCGGACGTATCCAAATTCGTACCCAAGCTGAAAAGCACGGCGGTACTGCTGTACAAGCTGTATATTGTCATCACCGTCGCCGAGATGGTGGCCCTGCTGATTGCCAGGATGCCGGTCTTTGATACCCTCTGCCTGACCTTCGGTACGGCGGGCACCGGCGGTTTCGCGGTGCTCAATTCCGGCATCGCCACCTACACCGCGGCCCAGCAGTGGATCATCACCATCTTCATGATTGCCTTCGGCGTAAACTTTACCTTCTATTATTACCTGTTGTGCCGGAATTTCCGGGCGGCCCTGAAGATGGAAGAGGTAAGGGTATACCTGCTTATCGTGCTGGCGTCCATCGCGGTGATTGCGGTGAACATCAGCGGCATTTTCGCCACCACGGCGGAAACCGTCCGGCAGGCGGCCTTCCAGGTGGGCAGTATCATCACCACCACGGGATATTCCACCACGGATTTCAACCTCTGGCCCTCCCTGTCTAAGATGATTCTGGTCGTACTGATGTTCCTGGGGCCCTGTGCCGGCAGTACCGGCGGCGGCATCAAGATTTCCAGGGTAATTATCATCTGGAAATCCGCGAGAAGGGAACTGAAGAACGTAGCCCATCCGAGAACCATCTCCAAGGTGAAGATGGACGGTCATTCCCTGAACGAGGAAACGGTGCGTTCCGTGCAGGTGTATCTGTGCATGTACGTGATTCTGTTCTTCATTTCGGTGTTGATCGTTTCCGCCAACGGCTTCTCCTTTGAAACCAATGTGACGGCGGTGGCCGCAACCTTCAATAACATCGGCCCCGGCCTGGATATGGCAGGTCCGGCGGCCAATTACCTGGCCTTCAACCCGCTGTCCAAGATCGTGCTGATTATCGACATGCTGGCCGGAAGGCTGGAGATCCTTCCGATTATACTGATGTTTATGCCCTCCACCTGGAAGAAGAGGGATTGAGAAAGACGAGGAAAGAAAGATGAGCGCCTGGCAGGACAATGTACGCCGCGTGGAGCCCTATATACCTGGGGAACAGCCGGATTTTCCGGATATGATCAAGCTGAATACCAACGAATGCCCCTATCCGCCCTCCCCGAAGGTATCGGAGGCAGTGGCTGCCTTTGCCGGCAGCAGCCTTCGGCTGTATCCGGACCCCAACTGCCGGAGTTTACGGGAAGCCATCGCGAAGCGGTATGGCGTTGCGCCGGAGCAGGTGTTCGTGGGCGTGGGCAGCGACGACGTGCTGGCCATGGCCTTCATGACCTTTTTCAATTCGGAAAAGCCCATCCTGTTCCCGGATATCACCTATTCCTTCTATGACGTGTGGGCCGAGCTGTACCGGATTCCCTATGTGCAGCTTCCCTTAAAGGATGACTTCACCATTGATCCGAAGGACTACTTAAGGGAAAACGGCGGCATCGTCATCGCCAATCCCAACGCCCCGACAGGCGCGGAGCTGTCCCAGGCCCATATCGAGACCATCCTTGCGGGCAATCCCGGCAGTACGGTCATCGTGGACGAGGCCTACGTGGACTTCGGCGGGACCTCGGCGCTGCCGCTGCTTGAGAAATACGACAACCTCCTGGTGGTGCAGACCTTCTCCAAATCCCGGGCCATGGCCGGCATCCGCATCGGCTACGCCATCGGAAGCGGGGAGATGATCGGTTATCTTACCGCGGTGCGGAATTCCTTCAATTCCTACACCATGAACCGGCTGACCTTATCCTGCGGCGTGGCTGCGGTGGAAGATGAGGCCTATTTCCAGGAAATTACGGCGAAAATCATCGCGACCCGGGAAAGAGCTGTGGAACGGTTCAGGGCCCTGGGCTTTATTGTGCCGGAATCAAAGGCGAATTTTCTCTTTGTCACCCATCCGCAGATTTCTGCGGCAGCCCTTTTTGCCGCCCTCAGGGAGGAGCATATCTTTGTCCGCTACTGGAATAAGAAGCGGATTTCGGAGCATCTGCGGGTGACCATCGGCACCGATGAACAGATGGATGCGCTTTTTGCCTTCCTGGAGAAATATATAAAGAAAAACGGACAGGCATAGGCTGTCCGCTTCGGAAACTAATTGAGAAAGTAGAGGTTCAGAAAGCATGACCGGAAATAAAGCCCCCATAGGGATTTTTGATTCAGGCATCGGCGGTCTGACCGTGTTTCGGGAGGTTTTCCGGAACCTTCCCGGTGAAAATATTATTTACTTCGGCGATACCGCCCGCGTGCCCTACGGCAACAAATCCCCGGAAACCGTCCTGCGGTATTCCCGGCAGATTGTGCGTTTCCTGGAAAAGCAGGGGGTAAAGGCCATCGTCATCGCCTGCAATACGGCCAGTGCCCTGGCCCTTGACCGGCTGGAGCAGGAGATTTCCCTGCCCATCCTGGGCGTGGTCAAGCCCGGCGCCGTGACGGCGGCCGAGGTGACCGTGAACGGCCGTATCGGCCTGATTGCCACGGAGAGCACGGTGAAAAGCGGGCTGTACGAAACCCTGCTGAAATCCCTGAAGCCGGAGCTGTCGGTCTTCTCCAAGGCCTGTCCGCTGCTGGTGCCCCTGGTGGAGGCGGGCTGGGTGGACGACCCCATCACCCTGGAGGTGGTGAAAAGGTACCTCGCCGAACTGCTGGAAAAGGATATCGATACCCTGATCATGGGCTGCACCCACTATCCGCTGCTTCGGAAAATGCTGAAAAACTATCTGGGCGATGCGGTAACCCTGGTGAACCCGGCCTACGAGACGGCCCTTTCCCTGAAGAGAATGCTGGAGGAACTGCATCTGGAGAATCCGGAAAGCGGACAGCCGGAATACCGGTTCTACGCCAGTGACAGTATCGAGGGCATCGAGCACATTGTAAAGGCCATCCTTCCGGAGGACATGCCCTTTACCGCCGGTACCGTGGCGATAGAAGAGTATTGAGCAAGGGAGATACAATGAACAGAGATGTGATTATCAGCATCAACGGGCTGCACATGACGGACGGAGAGTTTTCCGAGCCGGTGGAGGTGTTTGCGCCGGGTGAATATTATATGGAAGACGGCTACCACTGCCTGGTATACGAACAGCCCGGGGACGGCTTCGACGAGGAGCCGGTGCACACCAGGCTGAAATTCGACAGCAACAGTCTGGAGATCATCAAAACCGGGGGTGTGGAAACCCAGATGCTTATTGAGAAGGATCGCCGGACCATTACCTATTATACGACGCCTTTCGGCAGTATGGATGTGGGGATCTCCACCACGGACGTGGCCCTGAAGGATGAGGAGAACCTGCTGGATATCCGGGCGGATTACGCCCTGGATCTGAACGGACAGCTTGTCGGCGACTGCACCGTGCACATCGTCGCCCGCCCCAAGGGGAGCGAGATCAGCCTGTAACGGACAGCTGCTGTTCAAGCATTTCCGTGATTACATTCTGCACATAAACCGCCGGATGCTTCCGGTCTTCTTCGGAAAGCTCATTGAGATAAATGGGCTTTCCGTATTTTACGGAAACTTTTGCCGGCCGGGCCCAGGGCATGTGGGCTTCCCAGATGGCCCGGGTGCCGCGGATGGCTACAGGGACGATGGGGCAGCCGGTTTTGGTCGCCAGCTTGAAGGTACCGTCCTTGAAGGGCAGGAGCGGAAGCTCGCTTTCACCCTTGTTCCGGGTGCCCTCGGGGAATACGAAAACGGGCTTGCCGGCCTTCAGCCGGGCGATGCCCTGGAGGATCATTTTCACCGACTGCTTCATATCGCTGCGGTTGAAGAACAGTATCTGCATCGCATCTCCCCAGGTGCCGATGAAGGGGATTTTCCGCAGACCGTCCTGGGCGATGAAGGAAATACCCGCGGGACTTAAGGGATAGGTGATGAAGATATCGAAAAAGCTGCGGTGATTGGCGATGAACAAAACGGCGCCCTCCGGTATATTTTCCTGACCGGAAATCTCCGTTTTCACCCCCGCCAGGGCACACATCACCCGGAAGACACCTGCCACACGGCGCTGGGCCATGGCCTGCACCTTGTCGGGGTCGTCCTTCATCTTCACCTTGAAATATGCCAGCAGGGGAAGATGCACGATAATATAAATTGCCAGATAAACAATGATAATGACGGTACGCATGGAAACTGCTCCTGTGTATACTTGCGGCGGGGCCGGATTATTACCCTACTGTACCACAAATCCGTCCATCCGTCAAAACCTGTGAAATAGGAGGAAGACCTGAATGTTAAAGCTTACGGCAAAGGCGAAAATCAACCTGGGCCTGGCCATAACGGGGAAAAGAGAAGACGGCTACCACCTGCTGAAAAGCGTATTTCTGGAAATCCCCCTTTCCGATACCCTTTTCCTGGAGAAATCCGGGACAAAGGAAACCACTTTAACCTGCACCGAGCCGGACCTTTCCTGCGGGGAAGACAACCTGTGCATGAAGGCGGCCCGGCTGATGGAGAAGCATTACGGCCTTACGGAAGGCGTAAAGATGCACCTGGTCAAGGAAATTCCCTCCCAGGCAGGCCTGGGCGGCGGAAGCGCCGATGCGGCGGCAGTGATGAAGGGGATGAATACTGCTTTTAGCCTGAATGCCCCTGCAGAGGAGCTGGAAAACCTGGCCGCTTCCCTGGGCGCGGACGTGCCCTTCTTTATCCGAGGCGGCTGCGCGCTGGCCGAGGGCATCGGCGAAAAGCTTACCGCCCTGCCTGTACCTTCCGGCTTCTTCCTCCTGCTGGCAAGGCCTGCCGCCGGCGCGGATACGGGGAAGATTTACCGCCTCTATGACGGACTGGAGAGGAAAGCCGAGCCGGACGTGGAAGCCATGATCGCAGGCATCCGGGCAAATGATCCGGTGGCAATGGCAAAAGGCGCGGTCAACGCCCTGGAGGAAGCGGCAGCAGGCCTGGTTCCTGAGATCGGGCGGCTTCGAAGCCTCTTGGAGGAAACCGGTCCGGCGTTCGTCCAGATGACCGGCAGCGGAAGCTGTGTGTTTGCGGTATACAGGGAAAAGGAAAAGGCGCTGAGGGCGGAAGAGAGCCTTCCTGCCGGCTTCTGGCATAAAGTGCTGGCCCTTTAACCGAAAAAAAGACAAAGAAAAAAGAGCCTTCAGGCTCTTTTTTCTTTTAAAGCTCGCCTCTGCCTTTCTTGAAGAGGATGGCAAGCTTTCCTTCTTTCTTCTTCTCGGGGGCGGCCAGCGGTCCGCGGATACCCTTGACGGAGATGATGTAAAGTCCGCTGATGGTGGCCTTTACCTCTTTCTTCACGGGAATCACATCGTAGACGGGGCCGTCGGTGATGAAGGTCATAATCCTGGGACCTACCTTGGCCTTGACGATGGGGAATTTCTTGCCCCGGAAGAGGAAGGGGATGCTCTTGGCGGCCGCCTCGGGCAAATCAGTCTCCTTAAGTTTCATTTTCTTCTTGTCAATAATCAGCATCGAAACATTCTGCTGATTCTGGTCCATCATTTCCTGTGCTTCGTCATTCTTCTTCTGCTGCTTCTTCGTCCAGCGGTAGAGCATCAGAACGACGATTGCAATTACGGCAATCACAATTACTACAGGTAACCATCTAGGCATAATAAACATTACCTCCCGGTCATTTTCTGCTACATTCTAACATTTGAAAATGTAAATGGCAAGCAGAATTATTGAATTGCGCTCCCGGATCCGATGTGTTATAATAATAAACCAGATTTTCGGAGGTTCGAAGCATGGGAGACACGAATAAAAAACCGAATACCGCTTCCGGGAAGGGCCAGAAGAAGGCCGGGACGGAAAATACGCGCAAAAGAACCGCGTCCGATCCCGCAAACCGGTCTGCTGCACCCCGGAAAAAGACGGCTTCCTCCTCCGGCGGGACAAAGAAGACGGGAAGCACGCCGGAGAAGAAATCCTCCGGCACCGGTGAACGCAGACAGACAGGCAGCGCCGCAGCCCGCAAAAGAGAAGCCCAGGTGAAGGAGCAGAAGGAAAAACTCATCAAAATCTGCATCATCGTCGGGATCATCCTCTTCGTCATCATCCTGGCGGCCGCCCTTCCCAAACGGAACAGGGAAGAGGAGCCGGTATCGGAAGAGAGCGCTGTTTCCGAAGTGGTGGACGTACCCACCACCGAGAGACCCTTCTCCGACATCCGCCACCTGTCCTTCGGGCCCCTGTCCGTGGATGCCTCGGGACGGACGCTGACCGTGGCGGAATTTGTACAGATTTTAAATGAACTTTATGCGGACGGCTATGTGCTCATCGATCCGGAGTGCATTACCCCCGCCTTCGGCAAGAATACGGTTTCCGTGCCGGAAGGCAAAAAGCCGCTGATTATTTCCCAAAGGGATGTCAGCTATTCCTTCCTGCGGCAGGGCAGCTCCTACGCCCAGCGCCTTGTGCTGGACAGCCAGGGCAACGTAACCTGCCAGTACGCCGACAGAAGCGGAAACGTGACCTACGGGGATTACGATCTGATCCCCGCGCTGGAAAGCTTTATCAAAACCCATCCGGATTTTTCCTATAATAATGCCCGGGGCCTTATCGGCCTGACGGGGGACATGGGCATTCTGGGATACCGGACCACCACGTACCTGGGCGGCACGGAGAACAATCCCTACGCCGAGCTTTACGGTACCTTTGATCCCTCCACGGAGACCTCGAAGGCTTCCACCGTGGTACGGGCGCTGAAGATGAGAAACTGGCGTTTTGCCTGCTGCGGCTTTGCAAGCGACATCAGCTACGGCAGTGAAACCGCCATCGTGGCGGCGGACGCCACGGAATGGGTCAATGAGGTGGGCTCCATTGTCGGAGACTGCAGCTTTATGATTTTCCCGAATTCAACGGACATCGGAGGCTGGGAGGTCTACACCGACAGCAATCAGAAGTACGTTTCCTTAACCGGACTGGGCTTTTCGGTGTTCTTTTCGGTTTCGGATACGCCGGGAATCGTCCAGAAGACGGACAATTACGTGCGGGAAGGCATCTACCTTGTGAATCATTATGATGACTATACCGCAGCCCGGGCACGGGGGTAACGTGCCGGAAGGAGTATAAAATTGAAGAAAAGAATTCTCGCGGCAGCCCTTGCCGCAGCGCTGGCCCTATCTCTTGCGGCCTGCAATAACAATTCCGGGGAAGGAGGATCCGCAGCTTCCTCTGCAGCAAGCGCCTCTTCGGCGTCTTCCGCTTCCTCCGCCTCCTCGGCAGCTTCCGCTTCCTCTTCCTCCGAAGAGGAGAATATCCCCGTGGCGGCCGATGACGTGGCTCTGGCGGACTGTGTGGAGCTGGGAGAATACAAGGGCCTGAAGCTTACGAAATACGTGGAGGACATCACGGAGGAGAAGGTGGACGCCACCTTTAAGAATCTGGCGGCGGAGGTCTCCGTAGAGGATCCGGAAGCAGTGGTGGAAATCGGCGATACCGTCAATATTTCCTACTACGGCACGGTGAACGGAGAAACCAGCGACGCCATGAATTCCGACAGCTTTGACCTGCAGATCGGTTCCGGCCGGTTTATTCCCGGCTTTGAGGACGGCCTGATCGGCCTTCGGAAAGGCGATACCAAGGTGCTGGAGCTGACCTTCCCGGAGGATTATTTCAAGGAAGAGCTGGCCGGTCAGCCGGTTATCTTCACCGTAACGATTTTTGACATCCTGCGGGTTCCCGTACAGGATGATGCCTGGGTGGAGAATTATACCCAGGGCGAACACAAAACCGTGGATGACTTCAAGGCGTACATCAAGGACTTCCTCACCCGCTCCGCGGAGGACAATTCCGAGTCTCAGCTCCAGTCCGATGCCTGGGGCGCCCTCTATGAGATGGCTGTCTTCAAACAGCTGCCCGGAAAATTCGTAAACCAGGGCATGGAGACCTTCGAGACCAACGTGAAGACCACCGCCTCCTCCGAGGGCTTCGACGACCTGGATGCCTATCTGGAGGACATCGGCATCACCAAAGAGGATTACGAGACCTACAAGCTCAACTACGGCAAGGAAGTGGCCAAGAGCAGGACCCTGGTGCAGTATGTATGGGAGCAGGAGAAGTTCTCCAAGGAGGACGACCTCTACAAGGATATCCTTTCCGGCATGGAGAGCGAGTACGGCATGAAGGAAGAGGAATTACGCACCCTTTACGGCGACCAGGCGGTAGAGGATTATCTCATGACCAGATACATTATGCAGTTCCTGATTGACAATGCGGACGTAACCGTGGAAATCCAGTAGGCTGCAGATTTTACAGCGCCCGGAAATCCCGGGCGTTTGCCGCATTTACAGCGGAAAACGTGTAATGCAAGGAGGAAAGAAGCATGAAGCAGGAAACCATCTGTCTCTACGGCGGATACACGCCGGGCAATGGCGAAGCCCGTCAGCTGCCCATTTACCAGAGCACAACCTTCAAATACGCCACAAGCGAAGAGATGGGCGCCCTTTTTGACCTGGAGAAGGAAGGCTATTTCTACTCCCGGCTGGCCAACCCCACCTGTGACGCCGTGGCGAAGAAGATCTGTCTTTTGGAAGGGGGCTCCTCAGCCATGCTGACCTCCTCCGGGATGTCCGCCAATCTGCTGGCCTTTACCAACATCGCCGGCGCGGGGGACCACGTCATCTGTTCTGCGAAATGCTACGGCGGCACCTCGAACCTGCTGACCGTCACCCTGAAGCGGTTCGGCCTGGAGGTAACTCTGGTGGACCCGGACGCGCCGGAGGAGGAGCTGGAGGCGGCCTTTAAGGAAAATACGAAGGCAGTCTTCGGCGAGAGCATCTCCAATCCCGCAGGCGTTATCCTGGACCTGGAGAAATTCGCCCGTCTGGCCCATGCCCACGGCGTGCCCCTTATCGTGGACAATACCTTCGCCACCCCCATCAACTGCAGGCCCTTTGACTGGGGCGCCGACATCGTGGTGCATTCCACCACCAAATACATGGACGGCCATGCAATGACCTTAGGCGGCTGCATCGTGGATTCCGGCAATTTCGACTGGGAGGCCCACAAGGATAAATTCCCGGGGCTGACCACGCCGGACGAATCCTACCATGGGGTTATCTACACACAAAAATTCGGCAGGGATGCTTTTATCAATAAAGCCGTGGCCCAGCTGATGCGGGACCTGGGCGTGTGCCAGTCCGCATCCAATGCCTTCCTTATTAATATCGGGCTCGAGACCCTGCACCTGCGCGTGCCCAGGCACTGTGAAAATGCCCTGGCCATCGCGAAATTCCTGAAGGACCACCCGAAGGTGGACTGGGTGAACTACGCGGGGCTTCCCGGAGACAAATACTACGATCTGGCGCAGAAATACATGCCCTCCGGCGTGTGCGGCGTGCTCTGCTTCGGACCGAAGGGCGGCAAGGAAGGAGCCATGCGCTTTACCAATGCCTTAAAGCTTATCTCCATCGAGACCCACGTGGCGGACGCCAAATCCTGCGTGCTGCATCCGGCCAGCCATACCCACAGACAGCTGAACGAACAGCAGCTTGTGGAGGCCGGCGTGCTTCCGGAGCTTATAAGACTTTCCGTGGGCATTGAGTCCCTGGATGACCTTCTCGCAGACATTTCCCAGGCACTGGACGAAGTCTGACCGGGAAAGAGAATATAACGAAAAAGAGGTGGAAAACATGTACAGACAGATTCTTGAACAGGCAAAAGTGGACGCATATCTGGTAACCGACCCCATGAACATGCGGTATATTTCCGGCTTCAGGGGCGGAGAGGGCGTACTGTATATTTCTCCTTCCCGCAAGGTGCTCGTAACCGATTCCCGGTACACCGAGCAGGCAGGCAAGGAAAGCGATTTTACCGTTATCGAGGAGAATGCCGGCCACAAGCGCTTCGTTATCCTGGCGGAGTGCATCGACGCGGACAAGGCAGAGGTTGTGGGCTTTGAGGACGCTTCCATGCGGGTCAACGAGTTCAATGCCATGAAGGAAGCCCTGCCGCAGGTGAAAAACTGGGTGGCCTTAGGCGGAAAGCTGGATTTCCTGCGCCGCATCAAGACCCCGGAAGAGATTGAAATCATGCAGAAGGCCACGGCGATTTCCGAAGCGGCCCTGACCTCTTTGCTGGATTTCATCAAGCCGGGCCTTACCGAGCTTGAGATCGCGGCGGAGCTGGAATACCAGATGAAGAAGAGGGGCGCCAACGATCTGGCCTTCAATACCATCGTGGCCTCCGGCATCCATTCCTCCATGCCCCACGCCATTCCCTCCGAGAAGAAAATCGAAAACGGCGATTTCATCACCATGGACTTCGGCGCGAAGGTTAACGGTTACTGCTCCGATATGACCAGGACCATCGTGGTGGGCAAGGCCAGTGAAAAGCAGAAGGAAATCTACAACCTGGTGCTTAAAGCCCAGCTGGCCGGTCTTGCGGCAGCAGGTCCGAACGTAAAGGGTAAGGACGTGGACGCGGTTTCCCGGAATATCATCAGGGAAGCCGGCTACGGCGAGTATTTCGGCCACGGCCTCGGCCATTCCGTGGGCCTGTTCATCCATGAGAATCCCCGGTTCTCCCCGGCGGAAGAGGACATCATCCTGCCCGGCTATATCGAGACCGTGGAGCCCGGCGTCTATGTGCCCGGCTTCGGCGGCGTGCGTATCGAGGACATGATCCTGATTACCGAGGACGGATACCGCAACTTCAACCACTTCGAGAAGAATCTCATCGAGCTGTAAACCGCATTTTCGGTGAAAAAAACGGATTTCCCGTAAAAAAAGTGAAAGGTGTCAAGAAAAAATACTTGACACCTTTATTCTTTTCCTGTAAGATTACGCAGGTGATGTTATGGAGAAGTTTGTAGAAAAAACCTATCTGTATGATTTTTACGGCGATCTGCTGACCCCGCGCCAGCAGCGCATTTACCAGGAAGTGGTTTTCGAGGATTATTCCTTAAGCGAGGTGGCCAGGGACGAGGGTATCAGCCGCCAGGGCATTCACGACATGATTAAACGCTGTGTGAATACCATGGAGGAATACGAGGCCCGGCTGCACCTGGTGGAGCGGTTCCTGAAGATCCGCACCCAGGTGGACAAAATCCTGGAGCTGACCGAAGAGCCGGAGAAGGAAGGAAGCCTTAAGGAGATTTCCCTTCTGGCAAGGGAGATATTAGAGGAGTTGTAAATGGCATTTGAGAGCTTAACCGAAAAACTGCAGAATGTTTTCCGAAAGCTTCGCAGCAAGGGACGGCTGACCGAGGAGGACGTAAAGTCTGCCTTAAAAGAGGTCAAGATGGCCCTCCTTGAGGCGGATGTCAGCTTCAAGGTGGTGCGGCAGTTTACCAAAACCGTTCAGGAGAAGGCGGTAGGCGCCGACGTCATGAACGGCCTGAACCCCGGACAGACGGTCATCAAGCTGGTTAACGACGAGCTGACCTCCCTGATGGGGTCGGAGACTACGGAGATTGCCCTGAAACCAGCCAATGAAGTAAGCGTCATCATGATGGTGGGCCTGCAGGGCGCAGGCAAAACCACCACGGCTGCCAAGCTGGCCGTGAAGATGCAGAACAATAAACGCAAACCCCTGCTGGTGGCCTGCGACGTCTACCGGCCCGCAGCCATTGCCCAGCTGGAGAAGAACGGCGAAAAGGTCGGCGTGCCCGTCTTTTCCATGGGAGATAAGAAGAAGCCCGTGGACATCGCCAAAGCGGCGGTGGAGCACGCGAAGAGCCAGGGACTGAACCTGGTTATCCTGGATACCGCCGGACGGCTGCACATCGACGAGGAGATGATGCAGGAGCTGGTGGATATCCGTTCCGCAGTGGACGTATCCGCGGCCATCCTGGTGGTGGACGCTATGACCGGCCAGGACGCGGTGAACGTGGCGGAGACCTTTAACGAGAAAATCGGCATCGACGGTGTCATCCTGACCAAGCTGGACGGCGACACCAGAGGCGGCGCGGCCCTTTCCATCAAGGCCGTGACCGGCAAACCCATCCTCTACGCCGGTATGGGAGAGAAGCCCGAGGACCTGGAGCAGTTCTATCCGGACCGTATGGCCTCCCGTATCCTGGGCATGGGCGACGTGCTTTCCCTCATCGAGAAGGCCCAGTCGGCCATCGACGAGGAACAGGCCGGCCGGATGATGGAGAAGATGAAGAAGGCAGGCGTTGATTTCAACGACTACCTGGACAGCATGAAGCAGCTGAACAAGATGGGCGGCTTTTCCAGCCTCCTGAGCATGCTGCCCGGCATGGGCTTAAAGAAGCAGGATATCGAAGGCCTGGTGGACGAGAAGGACCTGAAGCGGCGCGAAGCCATCATCATGTCCATGACGCCGAAGGAGCGGGCGAATCCGGATCTATTGAATCCCTCCCGCAAGCTGCGTATCGCCAAAGGCTGCGGCCTTCCCATCAACGAGGTCAACCGGTTCATCAAGCAGTTCAATGAATCGAAGAAGATGATGAAGAAGATGCCGGGCCTGATGAAGGGCAAAAGAGGGCCCTTCGGCCGGGGCGGCCTGTTCGGCTGATAAGCCGTATTTTTAAAAACCGTATAATAAAACTTTATTATAAAAAAGCAATCATTCTATGGAGGAATAAAAAATGGCAGTAAAGATTCGTTTAAGAAGAATGGGTAAGAAGAAAGCACCGATCTACAGAATTATCGTGGCGGATGCCCGCTCACCCAGAGACGGCAGATTCATCGAGGAGATCGGCACCTATGATCCGAACATGGATCCCAGCCAGTTCTCTGTAGACGAGGAGGCCGCTAAGAAGTGGCTCGCCAACGGTGCACAGCCCACTGAGACCGTAGGCAAGATCTTTAAGATGGCAGGCATTACCAAATAACACAACACTCTTGTTAGCTTTAAGCGGCGAAGAATGGAGATAAAATGAGAGAATTGGTCGAAGTCATTGCGAAATCTCTTGTCGAAAATCCAGATGAAGTTGTGGTTACCGAAACCGAAAGCGGCGGAGAGGTGTTTATCGAACTGAAGGTCGCACCCGGTGATATGGGAAAGGTTATTGGAAGACAGGGACGTATAGCCAAGGCAATCCGTGCCGTAGTTAAGGCCGCTTCATCCAAAAGCGACAAGAAGGTTGTAGTGGAAATCATCTGATGACAGACAGTTTTACGGGCGGCCGGGGAGGACAGATTCCTTCCTGGCCTTCCGTATTTTGAAAGGGAGACAGTAATGGAACAGTTTCTCAAGGTGGGAGTCATCACCCAGACCCACGGGCTTAAGGGGGAATTCAAAATCTATCCCACAACCGACAGCCCGGAACGTTTCCTTGACATCACCCGCGTGTATGTGGGCGAGGAAAAACAGAAGGAAACCCTGACCGGCGTCCGGTTTTTCAAACAGTTCGTTATTGCCGGGTTAAAAGGAAAGAATACCATCGAAGAGGCGGAAAAGCTGAAAGGCAAGGAGCTTTTCGTGGAAAGAGCCGACGGAGCGCCTCTTCGCGAAAATGAATATTATATCGCGGACCTTATCGGCATGAAGGTGGAAGACCGGGAAAAAGGCTTTCTGGGCGAGCTGACGGATGTCATGGAGACCGGGGCCAACGACGTGTACGTGGTGACCTCCGAAAAATACGGGGAAATCCTTATCCCCGCCATCAGACAATGCATAAAAAAGGTGGATATTGAACAAGGAATCATGCAGGTGGAGCTTCTGCCCGGCCTTATCGGGGAAGCGTAAGAGACGCCTGCGGAAAGGAACAGTATGAAGTTTTGTATAGAGTGCGGGACTTCCGCTGTGGATGAAGCGAGGTTCTGCAGAAAATGCGGCGCCAGGCTGCCCGAAGTTTCGGACGACCGGAAGGGGGATGCGGATTTCGGCCTTCACCCGAAGGAAAGTCCGAAGCCGGCGCTGGATCTGGAAATACCCGAATCCATCGAAGAGGACTCCGGCTTTGAGGTGCCGAAGGGCTTTGTCCTGGAGACACCCGGGGAGAGAAGACAGGCTGTAACCGAGAAGGTGGAGCTTTCCGCGCCGGGCTACGGTATGGAGGAGACCACGGAGAAGGTGGAGCTTATCGCGCCGGAATCCACCCGGGAAGAGGTAAATATAAAGCCTGAGCTTAAGCTGAACAAGCGGCCGCAAACCGTGCCGGCACTTAACAAGGGCGTAAAAGCCACCTCCGGCTTTGCAATCGCCTCCCTGGCCACGTCCTGCATGGGCATCTTTTCCGGGCTGCTGACCCTCGTTTTCATCGGCTTTTCTCCGGTGATGGGCCTGATTTACCTGATTCCCTCGGCTTTGGGCATTATTTTCGGTATTGTGGGCATCGCCGTTACCGGTGTGCGGGGCAAACGCGCCGGCAGGGGCATCGCCGTCACCGGCCTGGTGCTCGGCATTATTTTCTTCCTGCTCTGGGGCGCGCTTTCCTACCTGCTGCTGAGCTTTGCCAGCAACTACCGGGACGTGATTCTTGAGTATATAAGGGCGCTGCTGCAATGATATTCCACGTATGTACCCTTTTTCCGGAAATGATTGAAAATGCCTGTGCCACCAGTATCTTCGGCCGGGGCATGAAGGCCGGCCACATCCGGCTCGATACCGTCAATATCCGGGATTTTTCCATCAACAATTACAACCGGGTGGACGATTACCCCTACGGCGGCGGCGCCGGCATGGTGATGGAGCCCGAACCCATTTTCCGGGCAGTGAAAAGCGTCACCGATGGCTGTGAAAAGCCGGTGCGGGTCATCTATATGACGCCCCAGGCGGAAATCCTCTCCCAGACGAAGGTGGAGGAGCTTGCCCGGGAGGAGGAGCTGGTGCTCCTGTGCGGCCGCTACGAGGGCATCGACGAGCGGGTGCTGCAGGAGGTGGTCACCGACTACGTATCCATCGGGGACTACGTGCTGACGGGCGGCGAGCTGCCCGCGCTGGTGCTGATGGACGCCGTGGCCCGGTTTGTGCCCGGCGTGCTGAACAACGAGGAATCCTCCCAGGTGGAGTCCCTCCAGGACAACCTGCTGGAATATCCCCAGTATACCCGGCCCGAGGTCTGGCACGGAAAGCCCGTACCCCCGGTGCTCCTGACCGGCGACCATAAGAAAATCACTGCCTGGCGGTATGCGGCGTCCAGACAGAGAACCATGGAAAGACGGCCGGATCTGATGAAAAAGGCCTTGCAGGTCACGGCGATGTATACCGGCGGCGAGACCGCGGCGAAGGCAGCCGCCCTTCTGTGCGACGCCGTTTCCAACTACGGTTCGGTGATGGATTACAACCGCAACAAGCTGAAAAAGCAGATTTTAAAGCTGGGTCCGGGCGATCTGGCGGTATTTGTGGCGGAGGATGGGGAAGAGCTCCTGTCTGCCATCAGCCGGATGCGGCCGGGGAATACCCCCTGCGCGGCTTACCTGCCGGCTTCCGCTACGGAAGAGGAGATGGAGGCTTTGTGCGCCGGCCTTACGGCAAAGGGCTTTTCGGTTATCGCTTCGGGCTTCTATTCCGAAGAGATTGACGAGGAGGAAGCCTCCCTGCTTGCCCTGGCGTTGCGAAAAATCCTCTGGAAGGGCTGAAAATTTAAGAGAATATCCCGGAAAAGTGCTTGCATTTGCCGGGTATCCGTAGTAAAATATCACTCGCTGTAACACAGATGGTCCGCTTCCACGTTTATCGGTGGTATGAACATCCAAATCAATTATAAAGGAGAGATTAAGATGAACGACATTATCAAAGGCATCGAGGAAGCCCAGCTGAAGGCAGAGGCTCCCAAGTTCAACGTAGGCGACACCGTACGGGTGCACAACCGGATTAAAGAAGGCGAGAAGGTCAGAATACAGATCTTCGAAGGCATCGTTGTGAAGAGACAGGGCGGAAGCTCCAGAGAGACCTTTACGGTTCGTAAGACCTCCAACGGCGTAGGCGTGGAAAAGACCTGGCCGCTTCACTCCCCCAATGTAGTGGATGTGGAAGTTGTCCGCCACGGTAAAGTAAGACGTGCGAAGCTGAACTACTTAAGAGACAGAGTCGGCAAAGCCGCCAAGGTTAAAGAATTAAGATAATGAATTTCTCTTAAGGCTCCGATATTGCTTACCGGAGCCTTATCTTTATCATCGGAAAGAAGGGCAGGAGGCGTAAAGCCTCCGGCAGAATACGGCGGAAGAGATGGGAAGAACGGATACAGACAAACGATACCCCGGATATCTGAAGGAATATGTCTGGCAGCAGAAGGCCAGGAAGGTCTCCCGGCTCATTGTGGAGCTGGTGGCGGTCGTCGCCCTGGCGTTGTTCTGCGCGGTTTATTTCTGCCGTATGGCCTCGGTGCCCGATTCCGCCATGGAGGGTACCTTAAGCAACGGCGATAAGGTGCTCCTGAATTCCGCCTCCTATATCCTGGGAGAACCCAAGCGGGGCGACATCATCGCCTTCCGGACGGCGGACGACAGCAATGCCACCGTTATCTTCCGCCGGGTTATCGCCGGGCCGGGGGAGACGGTGCAGATAAGAGAGGGCAGCGTCTATGTGAACGGATCGCCCATCCACGAGACCGGAGACTATGAAAGCATCGTCAATCCCGGTATTGCGGAGGACCCCATTACCCTCTCCGGCAACGAATATTTCGTCCTGGGGGACAACCGGAACAATGCGGAGGACAGCCGCCACCCGGGCATCGGGCTGGTGAATAAATCCGCGGTGCTGGGGAAGGCCTGGCTGCGCATCCGGCCGTTTTCCTCCTTCGGGACCGTACATTAAACGATAAAAAGGAGGAAAAGCATGGATATTCAGTGGTATCCGGGTCATATGACCAAGGCAAAACGGCAGATGCAGGAAGACATCAAGCTGATTGACCTGATTATCGAGCTTGTGGATGCCAGATGTCCCCGCTCCTCCGGCAATCCCGATATCGACGAGCTGGGCAGGAACAAGGCCCGGCTTGTTCTTTTAAACAAAGCGGATCTGGCCTCGGAGGAGGGTAACCGCCTCTGGGCGGCGGCCTATAAGGAAAAGGGTGTGAGCGTACTGACCGTGGATTCCCGGAACAAGACCACCCTGAAGCAGATCAACGGCATCATTTCCGAAGCCTGCAAAGAGAAAATCGAAAGAGACAGAAGAAAAGGCATCAAGAACCGGCCTATCCGGGCCATGGTGGCGGGTATCCCCAACGTGGGCAAATCCACCTTCATCAACTCCTATATCGGCCGGGCCAGCACGAAGACAGGCAACAAGCCCGGCGTCACCAAGGGCAAGCAGTGGATCCGGGTGAGCAAATTCCTGGAGCTTTTAGACACCCCCGGCATCCTCTGGCCGAAATTCGAGGACGAGCTGGTGGGCAGGAACCTTGCCTTCGTGGGCTCCGTCAAGGAGGAGGTCTTAAATGTGGAAGAGCTGGCCGTGCTTTTCCTGGACTTCTGCAAGGAGAAATATCCCGGCGTGCTCGCCGAACGCTACGGCGTGGAGGAAAGCCTTCCTTCGCCCGAACTGCTTGTGGGCATCGGGGAAAAGCGGGGCTGCCTGGTGAAGAACCAGGAAGTGTCTACGGAAAAGGCGGCAAAGCTTATCATGGATGAGTTCAGGAGCGGCCGCCTGGGCCGGATGACCCTGGAGCTCCCTTCAGAATAACAATTTTTAATACCATCTTTATATGAGGCGTAAACCCTTTACGCCTTTTTTTTATGCTTATTTTTATAATAAAGGCAGATAAAGAAAATTCCGGCTTTCGCCGGCGGAGGAAAACATGCATCAGAAATCATCAGGCAGAATCAGACTCAGCTCCTTTCAGCTGATTGTCTTCGGGTTCGCAGGGGTCATTATCCTGGGAGCCCTGCTTCTGATGCTACCCGCCGCCTCGTCTTCCGGCACCGCTGCCTCCTTTTCCGATGCGCTTTTTACCGCCACCTCGGCGGTCTGCGTGACCGGACTGGTGGTCCGGGACACGGCTTTGCAGTGGTCCGTCTTCGGCCAGGCAGTTATCCTGGCCCTGATCCAGATAGGCGGCATGGGCATTATCTCCGTGGCGGTGCTCTTCGGCATGGTTTCCGGCCGGAAGATATCCCTGATGCAGAGAAGCACCCTGCAGGACGCCATCTCGGCGCCCCAGGTGGGCGGCATCGTGAAGCTGGCCAGGTTCATCATCACGACCTCCCTCATTATCGAGGTTTCAGGCGCGGTGGCCCTGATGCCGGTTTTCTGCAGAAGCTTCGGGCCAAAGGGAATCTGGATGTCCTTTTTCCACTCCATTTCCGCCTTCTGCAATGCGGGCTTTGACATTTTGGGAAGCGAGACCGGCAGCTTTTCCTCCCTGACAGGCTTCGGGGACAATCTCTACGTGGTGCTGGTCATCGGCCTGCTCATCATCATCGGCGGCATCGGCTTCCTGACCTGGGAGGATCTGGCCCTGCACGGCCTGCGATTCCGGAAATACCGGATGCAGACGAAGGTGGTCCTGGTGACCACGGCGGTACTGATTGCCGTGCCCCTGCTGCTGTTTTTCTTTCATGAATACGCGGATCTGCCGGGAAAGGAAAGGTTCTGCGCAGCCTTTTTCCAGGCGGTGACCCCAAGGACCGCGGGCTTTAATACGGCAAACCTCTCCGCCATGAGCGGGGCGGGCCGGGCGGTCATGGTGGTGCTGATGCTTATCGGCGGTTCCCCCGGCTCCACGGCCGGCGGCATGAAAACCACCACGGCGGCAGTGCTTTTCGCCAATATCGCGGCTGTCTTCCGAAGAAGGAAAAATGCCCGGTATTTCGGACGGCGGATAGAAGATACGGTGGTGAAAAATGCCTCCACCATCCTGACCCTGTACCTGGTTTTGTCCATAACCGGCGCAGTGGTCATCAGCACCCTGGAGGGCCTGTCCTTCGGAGAGTGTGTATTTGAAAGCGTATCGGCTATCGGAACCGTGGGACTTTCCCTGGGCATGACGCCCTCCCTAAGCCTGGTGTCCCGGCTGGTGCTTATCTGCCTGATGTATTTCGGCAGGGTAGGGGGACTGACCCTGATCTTTGCCACATTCAGAGAAAAACGAAAGGAGAAGCTGCGCTGCCCGGTGGAACAGATTGCCGTGGGCTGATTTCGGTTCAGTACGGTAACTGCAGGTGGTGTCAAGGAGGTGCAAAATGAGAGATTTTTTACTTTTGCTGATCGTTGCCGCATTTTTCATCGTCGGCTATTTCTTCATGAAAAAGGTGGACAGATATATCGGATTCTTCCATAAAGCAGTGAAAAAGGAATATGAGCTTCCCCTGACGGTGGAGGAAGACAGAGAAGAAGATTTGCCGAAAACCCCGGAAAGAAAGCCTTCTTATGTTATAATAACCGGGAAAGGGACGGCGGAGACGCCGCCGCAGTACGTTATCGTCCATACAGGCAAGCAGTAGGGACGAAATACCCGTAGAGGAGGGATACCGGCAAGATGAATAACAGTGAACATATTCTGGTCTGCCTTTCCCCGTCGCCGTCAAATGTGAAAATCATCGAAGCAGCCGCCAGACTGGCGGTTGCTTTTCGCGCGGAATTTACCGCCATATACGTCCAGTCTGCCGAGCATGAACAGATGTCGGAGGAGGACAGCATCCGCCTTAACAACAATATCCGCCTGGCGGAGAAAAGAGGCGCCTCCATCACCACCGTCATCGGAGACAATATCCCCTTCCAGATAGCGGAATTTGCCCGGATGTCGGGAGTGACCCGGATTGTCGTGGGCAGAAGCAACGTGCAGAAGCCCTATTTCTGGAGCAAAGCCTCCCTGACCGAGCAGCTCATCATCGCCGCGCCGGATATCGATATCTACATCATCCCGGATTCCTCCGCGGATCTGCGGCAACAGGGAGAAAAGCTGAAATCCGCGGTGAGGATCCTTCCCTCCCCGAAGGACCTTCTGGTCACCGGCCTGCTGCTTTGCGCCTTCACCTTCGTCGGGCTGCTGTTTGCCCGGCTGGGCTTTTCCGAGGCAAATATCATCACCCTGTACATCCTGGGCGTACTGATCACCTCCATCGCTGCCGCGGGGCAGCTGGCCGGTGTCATCAGCTCCCTGGCAAGCGTGCTGTTGTTCAATTATTTCTTCATCGAACCGAAGTACAGCTTCCATACTTATGAAACCGAATATGCGGTGACCTTTGCCATCATGCTGGTCGCTTCTTTGACCACCGGAACCCTGGCCAACCGTTTGAAGGCCAACGCGAGGCAGTCCTCCCGGGCCGCTTTTCGTACCAAGGTGCTGCTGGATACCAACCAGCTGCTGCAGAAGGCCAGAGACGAGAACGAGGTCTTAAGGATTACGGCCAACCAGGTGATCCTTCTTCTGAACCGGGACGTGGTTATCTATTCCGTGGAGGAGGGCGTTCTGGGCAAGGGCTACGTCTTCACCGTCAGCCCGGAGGAAAACAACCTGATGTTTTTCAGAAACAGTGAAATCGAGACCGCGGACTGGGTGCTGGCCAACCGCAAAAGGGCCGGCGCAGGAACGGAGCGGTTCCCGGAGGCGAAGGCCATGTACCTGGCCATCATGACCAATGAGGCTGCCTACGGCGTCCTGGGCATAAGCATCGGGGACAAACGGCTGGAATCCTTCGAATACAGCGTGCTGATGTCCATCCTGGGCGAATGCGCTCTGGCCCTGGAAAGCCTGAACAATGCGGCGGAGAAGGAAAAAGCGGCCCTGCAGGCCCAGAACGAGCAGCTGCGGGCAAACCTGCTGCGGTCCATTTCCCACGACCTGCGCACGCC